>NZ_CP023173.1:533640-854780 GCF_002290085.1 Mesoplasma chauliocola | reverse complement strand
TATGTAATCCCCTTCATAAAATAAATTAAAACATATAAAAGGATAAGTTTTCCACAATCTGTGTATAAAAAAATAAATTTATAAATTACAAACATAATAAACTTAAGAAAATCACAAATGTTTATTATTTTAAAAGGTTTTTTCCACTTTTCCACATTAGGTAGGTATAATTGTTGAAAACTTATTAAAGAAATATAGGTATAAAAATAAAAACAAAAATAAAAAAGAAAAACTATACTTTTTTAAGTGTTTATATTATAATTAACAAGAATTATCAACTTTAAAAGGGGGTTTGAATACAATGAAAAGAACTTGACAACCATCAAAAATTAAACACGCACGTGTTCACGGTTTTAGAGCTAGAATGGCAACTAAAAATGGAAGAAAAGTTATCAAAGCTCGTAGAGCAAAAGGTAGAGCTAAATTAACAGCTTAATACTTTGTTTGATAAAAGAATGAAAAATAAAAAAATTATTAAAAAAAATTTTGAATTTCAAGAAATAATAGCTAAACAAGAATTTCAAAGAAATTCTTCGTTTGTTATTTATTACTTAAAAAACGAGAGAGATTATTTTAGATATGGTATTAGTGTTGGTAAAAAAATAGGTAATGCTGTATTAAGAAATAAAATAAAAAGACAAATTAGAATGATGATTCAAGATTGTATGAAATCATTTCCTGAATTCTCTTATGACATAGTTATAATTGCAAGAAACAGAATGACTCAAAATACATATGATCAAAATTTAAAAGAATTAAAAAAACTAATTAATAGGTTTTTAAAATAGCAAGGAGGTGCTAATTTTGTATAACGAAAATAAGTTATTTATGGCTAACTCAAATAAAAATGGTGTTATGTCATATTTAAATTCATCAAATAGCACCACAAAAACAAAAAAAACTTTTTGACAAAGAATGTCAGATAGTAATGATAGAAAAAGAATATTAAAGTTAATTTGAAAATGAATTAAAATTCTAGGATTCTTATTTATTATTATTTCAATGATTTGGGGATGTGTACAAATGTATCAAGACCCATATTTAATTCAAGAAGTAACAGACATGACAGGTAGAAGAGTTTATATGCCAGGTGTTTCATTTGAAATTGTGATTTCTTCTTTAGGTGAAACACCATCGCAAAACTGGGTTGTATCAATAACAGGTTTATCAGGTCACCAATATGCTTATAATGTTATAAGTTCATGAGGTGAAGCATTCTCAAAAACAGGTTCACCTTTCTATGGATTCTTTGTTTTCCCAACGGCGTTATTGCTTAACGCGCTAATAAAAGGTATGTCGGGGACATTAAATCCAGAAATTGATGACAAGAGCTATGGTATTGCAGTTATATTTGCTATTTTATTTACAGTTATTATTATTAAATCTATTTCTCTTGCATTTACGTGAAAGTCGCAAGCAAATCAGCATAAACAACAGTCTGTTCAGTTAAAACAAGCAGAAATTCAAGCTAAGTACAAAGGAGATAAATCTCCTGAAGCTAGACAAAAACAAAATGCAGAAATGCAAGCTCTTTACAAAAAAGAGAACTTCTCACCATTTTCATCAATGGCTGGAGCATTTGCATCAATGCCGTTCCTATTTGCGATATATGCGATTGTTAGATCAACAAAATCATTAAAAATTGCAAACGTAGGACTAATTGCTTTAATTGAAAAACCATGAACACAATTGTTAAGTGGTGAAGTAGTTTATTTAAGTTTATTAGCAGTTTATTTACCACTTCAAATTATTTCTATGTTGTTACCATTGGTATTACAAGCAATTAAACAAAAATCTGTGACTTTGACAGAAGCACAAAGAAAATCACGTAAAAAACAATTTATTATGCAAGGAGTTTTTGCTTTCGTATTTATCTTTGTTGTTGCTTCAGTTGCTTCAGGGGTTGCTATTTATTGAATATTCTCATCAACTTATCAAATTTTACAAACTTTAGGTTTCTTCTTCTGAAACCAACACAAAGCAAATCGCTCTGTGCAAGAAGTTCAACGTAGAAGACGTCAAGAAGAAAAGAGATTATCAAAACTAAGCAAAAATTAATTTTAAATAACAGGAAACTGTTATTTTTTTTATTTTAAAATGTTTTTAAAAATCTATAAATGTATAATGTTCTTGAAAGAAAAAATGGTACTAGGAATATGAAGTGATTATTTACAGACTTTGATGGAACTTTAAGAAACAGCAAAGATGAATTAAATAGAATAACAAAAGAAGACATGGAATTTGTTAAAAAAATTCAGGCAGAAAAAGGGAAAATTATTGTTTCAACAGGTAGACCTTTTGAACATATCAATGAACACATAAAAAACGAATACGAGGATTTTGAACCTGACTATTACATAACAAATGCAGGCGCAGCTATTTTTGATAATAAGGGTAATAAACTTTTTGCTGAATACTTACCTGACGAATTAACAAAAGAAATAATAAATTTTGCTGAACTAAATAGAAAAGAAATATTTAGTCTTGTTTATTCATTTGATGGAGAAGAAAATTTTTTCTACCATGATATGTGAACAAAAGAAATGGAAAAAACTTTTATGGGAATGACACCTCAAAACAAGGGCTTAGAATATATTAAAGATAAGGAAATGATTTGTTTTAAAATGGGGTGTAAATTGCAAACTTGAGAAAACTTAAAAATAACGTTGAATAATAAAGGTCTAAAATTTAGCTCTGTTTCTAATAATTTAAAAGAAATTACGTTTAATGAAATTCATAATTTTAATGTTTCAAAAGGAAATGCAATAAAAAAGATGATCGATATTTTTAATATTGATATAAAAGACATTATTGTTGTTGGTGATGACAATAATGATTTATCAATGTTCGAGCATTTTTTTGAAAATTCTTATATTGTTGAACAAAATCATAATTTAAATTTTAGAGATAAAGCAAGACATACAGTCAAAAAATTAAGCGATATTAAAATTGACTAGTTAATGCTTTTAAAATAAAGTAATAAAATATATAATATTTATGCCGTGATAAAGATTACGCCCGAATGAGTCAGGACCGGAAGGTAGCAGCTATAAGGGAATGTGTCTTGTATCATGGTTTTTTTGTTTATAATTAACTTATGATAAAGATTGATAAATATATAAATAAGCTAGAAAATAAAAAAAACCATAAGGACATACCTGTTTTTTCTTGTATTTTTATAAACAATGAAATTGTAGCATCAAGTTTTAATGACTACTACAAGAATAAAAAAGTTTCAGGGCACGCTGAAATAAACGCCATTAATAAAGCATTAAAAAAACTTAAGATTACTAATCTTTCAGATTATAAAATATTTACAAGTTTAGAGCCTTGTATAATGTGCTATGGTGCTATAAAACAAGTTAAAATAAATGAAATAGTATATTTATCTGAAAACTTAAAAATGAGTTTTAGAGATGAAATAAATATAAATAAAATAAAAGTTAAAATAAGTAAATATAAAAATAAAAATCTTGAAGAAAAATATTTAAATATAATAAGTTCGTTTTTTTTAAAAAAAAGATAAAAAATACATTAAGCGTCGAACTTAATGTATTTTTTAATTTCACAAACTTTAGCTATTGTTTTTTTTCCTGCACTTAAAGCTTTTTTTGTCCCATTCTCCATAGCAAAAGAATTATTTATTTCTTTTAGCATTTCATAATCATTATCACCATCGCCACTGACAATTATGTCATTATCGTCAATCTCATATTTATTTTTCAAAAAGTCAATCCCAGAAAGTTTTGAAACACTTTCATGCATTATTTCAATTACAAAATTAGATGTTTGCAAAATTTTAATATTTTTAATATCTTTAAATAAGTCGAAAATATAGTCAAAATCTTGTAGGTGTGCATATAAAGTTATGTTGTTTAAATTTTCATTTTCAATTACTTCGTTAATGTATTTATCAAAGTTATCTTCTACATTAAATCAATGTGGCAAGACGCTTGTTTCATCATATCTTGGTTCTTCTTCATTTATTCCAGAAAGAATAAAACAAACCTTATGATCTGCTATTTTAATTCCAGCAAAATTATGCAGTTTTTTCAAAATTTTATAAATTTCTTTTCTTTGGTTCATTAAAATTGGTTTATTAAAAATAACTTCATCTCCTTTATATAAAGCAGCACCATTATTTGCTATCTTATAAGAGATTTTAAAATTATATTTTTTAATTAAATTATTAATATATGAAACGTCTCTTCCAGTAGCTATTATAAAGTTATTTTTATTCGATCATTCATTTATAAAATCCATATCTTCTTTGTTTATTTCTTCTGTTTTAGGATTTAGAGTTAAAGTCCCATCAAAATCTGATATTCATCATTTCATTTTCTATTCCTCAACATTTAAGTAATTTTTAATTTCAATTACGCTTTCTATAATATGTTTTCCAGTTTTTAATACTTCTGGCAAGCTTGTGTTTAAAACAAATGAATTTTTAAAGTCTTTTAACATTTCAACATCATTTATATCGTTTCCAGTAACAAATAAATTACATTCCTTTATTTTGTATTTATTTTTTAAATACAAAATCCCTTTACTTTTAGATGTATTGCTATTAACTATTTCCAAAAGATGTTTTTCAGTGTTCATTATTTTTAGATTACCAATATTTTTAAATAAACTTATTGGTTCACTAACATCCTCATTTTCTAAAAATAAGCAAATTGTATTTAAATATTTATTTTTTAGAATAATTTTTTCAAGTGCTAAAAAATCTTGATTTAAATTTATTCACCAATCCATGACCATGCTATCCATTAATTTACTTTCAAAATTTTTATAAGTAAAGCTATTTTTATCATCAACGAGTCTAATTCCAAAATTGCCTTTAATTCTTTTCAAAGCTTCTATTATTTTAGTTCTTTTATTCATATCTATTTCAATATTAAAAATTAGCTTTTCATTTTTATATAAGGTAGCGCCATTGTTCACAATCATATATTCGTAATTAAAATCATATTTTTCTTTTAATTTACACACATATTCCTTGTCTCTTCCTGTGGCAATTAGAAATTTATTTTTTCGACATCACTCTTTTATAAAATTCAATTCCCTTTGTTCAATCAACTCTGAATTAATTTTAGTTAGAGTGCCATCAAAATCTGATATTCATCATTTCATAAACAACCTCCTTATATTAATTATATTTTTTACTTATTATTAAAAACATTGTTGAAATGTAATAAAAAACTACTTTATTAAATTGAAACTAGATATAGTTTGCATATTTAGCATATCTAAAAATTGTAAAAATGATAAAATTAATAATAAAAGCAAATTTATAATAAAGGAGTTATATGGAACAAAATAAAGCATTGTATAGAAAATATAGACCAAATAATTTTGGGGATATTGCTGGGCATCAAAATGTTGTTGAAATTTTAAAAAGCGAATTAAAAAATAATAAAATAAGCCATTCATTTTTATTTGCTGGACAAAGGGGTACGGGTAAAACATCAATAGCTAGAATTTTGGCTAAAAGTGTTAACTGTAAAAACCTTAGTGAAGGAGTTGCTTGTGAAAATTGTGAAAGTTGTTTTGCATCTAATGAGCAAAGAAACCCTGATATTATTGAAATGGATGCAGCTTCTAATAATGGGGTTGACGAAATTAGGGAAATCAAAAATAACATAAACTCTTTGCCTTTCTTAGGAAAATATAAAATTTATATAATAGATGAAGTTCATATGCTTACAAAAGCAGCTTTTAATGCTCTGCTTAAAACTTTAGAAGAACCACCAACACACGCAATTTTTATTTTGGCAACTACAGAATATGCAAAAATACCTCCAACAATTTTATCAAGATGTCAAATTTTTAATTTTAAAAAAATTGATAGAAACTCGCTTATTAATAGAATGCATTTTATTTGTAAAAATGAAGGCTATTCTATTGATAGACCAGTTTTAGATGAAGTTGGCATTATTTCTGAAGGATCGCTAAGAGATGCACTAAATATAATAGAGCAATTAATGACAGTTACAACAGACCATATAACAATTGAAGATTTAAAATCAGTTTTTTATGTAGCAACAAAAAATGAGAAAAAATCAATATTGATAAATATTTTAAATAATAATGCACAATCAATTATTGAATACTTTGAAACAGCAAATAATCAGGGAATGGATTTTGATGTATTTACATTAAGCTTAATTGAGATTGTTAAAGAAATAATTGAATATAAATTAACAGGTAATCAAGAAATTTTAAATACATTAGAAGTAAATGATGTTAATGATTTTACTAATGCTGAAATGAAAGCGCTGTTTGAAATAGCTGATAACTTAAGCGAAGCATATGCAAAAACAAAGGGTACAAACATTAATTTTAATTACTTACTAATAAGTGTTTTAAAATCTTTAAATCATCAAACAAAAGAAGTTTCTGCTCACCCGATTTTAGAAAATATAGAACACAGTTCACCAATTACTGTTAGTGAACAAGTTAAGCAAAAAGTCAGTGAAGAAATTAAAGTGGAAGTCAAAGATAAAGAGCAAATGTTTGAAACTGCTCAAACAGTTATTCAGGATCAAAATAATTCAGAAATTAGTGAAGAACTTAAAGTTGTTGAAGCGGTTGAATTAAATATTAAAGAAACTGTAAAAATTGAAAAAGCAGAAATTATTGAAACAATAAAAGAACCAATAGATACGTTGACAAGCCTGAAAATTGAACTAAGTAAAAACTTAGTAGATAATGAAGATAAAAAAACTTACAAAATTCAATTAGATGAAATAATTAATTTACTAGTTGGTGCAAATAAAGCAAAACGAGAAGAAATTGAAAAGTCATTTAATAGAATATTTGAAGTAGATAACCAAGGGAATTTATTAAATAGCAAAGAAGCAACAAATTTTATAGATTTTTATAATTTTAAAATACTTGCGGCTTCAAACAACGAAGTTTTAATAAGAGCAGAAGATTTTGAAAATGTTAATAATTTAATATTCAAATTGCAAAACGAAGAATTTAGAAAAAATGTCGAAAATCAATTTGGCAAAATAATATTCTTACCAATTGATGAAATTTTTTGAAATGAAGTTAAGATTCAGTTTAAAAGGTTAAAAGAAAATAACCAGCTACCAACTTATGCTCAAATGAATTATGATAGTTACTTTGATAATAAAAAACAATCAGTTGTATTTAGTCATTTAGATGAAAAAACTATAGAGGTTGCTTCAAAACTGTTTGGTATAGATGATATAGAAATAGAGGATTAGGTTATGGAAAAGAAATTGTTTGAGCAAATTAGTGAGAATATAAGTAAAAATAGCGCTTTGACAAAAAAGACATCTGAAAGATTAATAAACAATCTTATAATTGATAAAGAAGCTTTAGACAATTTCGTTACACAACTAGATAAAATTAAAAAGAACATAAGCATTTGTGAAATTTGCAACTATTATAAAATAAATGATAAATGCATGATTTGCGAGGATTCACAAAGAAACCAAAATGTTATTTGCGTAGTAGCAAATCAATTGGATGTTAATAATATAGAAAAAATAAATAAGTATAAAGGTTTATATCATGTCTTGGGAGCTGAAATTAATCTTAATAAAAGAAAAACACCAAGCGATATAGACTTTCAAAAATTAATTTCTAGAATAAATAAAGAAACTGAATTAATTCTTGCGTTAAATGCTACATTTGAAGGAGAATTAACAACAAACTATATTTATCAGTTAACAAAAAACTTAAATATAAATATTACAAGAATTGCTAAGGGTATTCCTTTGGGTGGAAGTTTAGATTACATGGATGAAACAACATTGGAGAGCGCATTTAAAAATAGAAAGAAATACGAGGTATAGTCATGTTTATAACAATTGAAGGAATGGATGGCAGTGGCAAAACAACAGCACTTCAAAAAGTAAAAGAACATCTTGAGTCTTTAAATTATAAAGTTATCATGACTAGAGAACCTGGTGGTGTTCAAATATCAGAAAAGATTAGAGATTTAATTTTAAGTAAAAGTGGTGAAGGTATGGAGCCTTGAACAGAGGCTTTACTATTTATTGCAGCTAGAAAAGAACATCTTGAAAAAGTGATCAAACCAAATTTGGAAAAAGGATACATTGTTATATCTGACAGATTTATGGATTCAACCACAGCATATCAAGGTGGAGCTAGAGGATTAGGTGTTGATTACTTAAACAATTTACAAAAAACTATATTAAAAGGCTTTCTTCCTGATTTAACGCTTTATTTTAAATTATCTTTTGAAGAAGCTGAAAAAAGATTGTCTAATAGAAGTTATGAAAAAAACAGATTAGATGAAGAAGGTAAAAAATTTAAAGAAGATGTTAAAAATGCATTTGAGGAATTAGCTAAAAAAGAACCTCAAAGAATTAAAGTTATTGATGCAGAGAAAACCCCTGAAGAAGTTTTTATTCAAACTAAAGAAGTAATTTTGGAAAAAATAAAATTATGAAAAAAATAGAAATTTTACAAAAATTTAAATCTCAATTATTTGATAATACTTTTTTTAGTTCAATTTTACTTTCAAATGATAATCAAGAAAATTTAAACGATCTTGCAAATGAAATTTCAAGATTAATTTTTTGTGAAAACAAAAATTTAGAAAATGATGATTGTTCCTCATGTAAAAAATTTATCAATAGTGCAACATCTAACTTTAGTTTTATTGGAGATGGAAATTTAGCTATAACAAAAGCAGATGTTCTTGATTTAATGCAAAGATATTCATTAACAACAAATGAAATTAATAAGCTTAAAATTTATGTAATAGCTAATGCAGAAAATTTAAAAAATGAATCAGCAAACTCATTACTAAAATTTTTAGAAGAGCCACCAGCAAATACTATAGCAATTTTATTAACTAAAAATAGAAGTCAAGTTTTACCAACAATAAAATCAAGATGTAAATTAATCGTTTTAGAAAATGAAAAAGTTAATGACAGTGCAGAAAACTTAATTGAAAAGATTTTACAAAAAGACAAACATTCAATTTTATTAAGTAATGCAGAATTGAAAAAGGTCGATAAATCTGAGCTAATTGGAATGCTAGAAGAAGCTTATATTAGAACTATAATTAAAAAATATCCTATGTTAGCGGAAATAACTTTAAAATTAATCAATGATTTAAAATTTACTTTCCAAACAAACTTGGCAATTGATGTTTTCTTAATAGAAGTAAGTGAGGCTTTATAATGAAGATTTTAAATGATTTATTAGGGTATGAAAATAGAAAAATTTATCAAGATTCTGAAATGTTTAATTTTACTTTAGATAGTATATTGATAGCAAGATTCATTAACTTAAAATCGGGTATTAAAAATATTGTGGACTTTGGTACAAACAATGCAGTAATACCTTTAATAATAAGCAAATATAGTAAAGCAAAAATTGTAGGTTTAGAAATTCAAAGTAAGGCTGCTCAGTTGGCAATAGAAAATATTGAGCTTAACAAATTGACTGAACAAATAGAGATTGTAAATGAAGATATAAAAATTTATGCAAAAGAAAAAGCAAATAAGTTTGATGCTGTAATTTGCAATCCGCCTTTTTTTAAAAAGCATGAAGAATCAAAAGTAAAAAAAATAAGTGAAGAAGTTGTTAACGCTAGACATGAAACTTTAATTACTTTAGAGGAAATAATTAAAAATGCAGGGTTAATATTAAAAAATGGTGGTTCTTTTACTCTTGTTCACAGACCCGAAAGAACAGGCGAAATAATCAACTTAATGTATAAATATAAATTTGCTCCAAAGAGAGTTCAATTTGTTCATTCTAAACAAGGTGAAGAAGCAAAAACAATTTTGATTGATGCAATTTTAGAGGGTAATGAAGGCATGCAAATTTTACCTCCGCTTATTGCTCATAAGGATGACGAATCTTATACTAATGAATTACTAAAATACTTTAAGGATTAAAAAGATGAATAAATTTAAATTAAATAAAGATACATCCTATTTAGTTGCTGTATCAGGTGGTCCTGATAGCATGTTTATGCTTAATTCATTAATTGAACAAGAACTAACAAACTTTGTGGTTTGCCATGTTAATTACAATTTCAGAAAAGATTCAAATAATGATTTTAAAATTGTAAAAAAATTTTGTGAAAAATATAATTTAAAGTTAGAATTTTTAAACGTTGATCAAGATTATAGTGAACTTAAAGAAAATTTCGAAAGTTGAGCAAGAAAGACTAGATATGATTTCTTTGTAAAAATTGGTAACAAATATGGAATAAAAAATATACTAGTTGCACATAACAGAAATGATTTCGTAGAAACTTATTTACTACAAAAAGAAAGAAAAAATTATGCAAAATATTATGGCTTAAATAAGGTATCAAAATATAAAGAAATGAATATTATAAGACCTATGCTAAATATATTAAAGTCAGAAATTTTACATTATTTACAGCAGCAAGAAATTGAATTTGCAATTGATTCAACTAATACAGATATTAAGTATAAAAGAAATGAAATAAGAGCAAGTTTAAAGGAAGAAGATTTTGCATCAATTGAAAACGAAATTAAAATTAAAAATCAAGAATTAAATAAGTTAAATCTTGAAGTTGATTGATATGTTAATAATAATATGTCAGCTGAAGAATTAGTTATAACAAAAAACTTTAAAGACGAAAATTTAGAATTTATTCAAAGATGTGTTTATAAATGATTAGAAATAATTAAAAAAGATCATTTAGTACAAAACAGAAGCAATAAAACAGTTTTTGAAATTGCAAAAAATATAAAGACTTCACATAAAGTTTTTTGAAGTATGAATATTGAAAATTATTGCCTTGTTAAAGATTACGAAAACATATTTATAATAAAGGCTGATCTAACTTATCCCAAGTCTTTTGAAATAAAAACAAAAGAAGATTTGTATAAGATTGAAGAATTCATTAATTGACTAGATATTTTTAACGCAATTAAAAAAAATAAAGAGAAGTATCCATATGTAGTAACTAATGATTACACAAAATATAAATTTGAAACCTATACGCTTGGTAAAAAAACAAACAGATATTTTATTGATAAAAAAATAAGATATAAAAATAGAATGTTAAAAGCAGTCGTATATAGTAAAAGAACAAAGAAAATCTTAAACAATATAAAGTAGAGTAAAATATCAAATAATGGTATTATTAAAATAGAATAAAAATCTTAAGAGGGAGGAATAAAATGAAAAGCAAAAAAAGCAAATCAACCTTATGATTTTGACTTATTATTATTTTGGCTTTAGTAGTCACAATAATCATAATTTCTGTTACTGTAAAGGGAACAACTCAAACAATTAGTGGAAATGAATTAAATATTTTGGTTAATGGTGGAGGCCCAAATAATGCAATCCCACATTTGCCTACATTAAATCCTAAAGACGACACATTCTGAAAGAGTGTAGTAATCTACAAAGGAACAAATGGAACAGTTGTTATAAAAGGCGCATATAACATTAATGGGGATGGAAGATTTATAAATTTCGTTGCCTATGTTGATGAATCAGATTTAAGTAAAATTTTCCCTACTGGTACATTACCTTGACCATCACTTGTATATCAAGGATCAGTTGGTATGGCGTTGCTTGTTTCATTAGCGCCATTAGTAATTTATGTAATTTTATTTGGTGGAGTATTTTACTTTATGATGAAAGGTTCAGCTGGAGCTGGTTCAGGAGCCGGAAATATATTTGGAATGGGTAAAAATAGAGCTCGTGCTGAAAAATCAGAAGTTAAATTTGATAATGTAGCTGGAATTGAAGAAGAAAAATCAGAATTAGTAGAATTAGTAGATTATCTAAAATTCCCCGCAAAATATGCTGAAGCTGGAGCTAGAGCTCCAAAAGGTGTTCTAATGGAAGGTCCTCCTGGGACAGGTAAAACATTATTAGCAAAAGCTGTTGCTGGTGAAGCTGGAGTTTCATTCTTCTCAATTGCTGGTTCAGAATTTGAAGAAATGTTTGTTGGGGTTGGAGCAAGTCGTGTTCGTGAAATGTTTAACGATGCTAAAAAATCAGCGCCAGCAATTATATTTATTGATGAAATAGATGCAGTTGGTAGAAAAAGAAACAACGGAATGGGATCAGGTGGAAATGAACAAACATTAAACCAATTATTGGTTGAAATGGATGGTTTTGGAACTAACTCAGGAATTATTGTTATGGCTGCTACAAACCGTGCTGATGTTTTAGACCCAGCTTTATTAAGACCAGGTCGTTTTGATAGAGTTATTCAGGTTTCACTACCAGATATTAAAGAGCGTAAAGCTATTTTAGAACTACATGCAAAAGGTAAAAAAATTGATAGTTCAGTTGATTGATATAGAGTTGCTGAAAGAACTCCAGGTTTCTCAGGTGCTCAATTAGAAAACGTTTTAAATGAAGCTGCCATTTTAATGGTTAGAGAAAAACGTGACATCATAACAATCACTGAAATTGATGAAGCTATTGATCGTGTAGTTGGAGGACCAGCTAAAAAATCACGTGCTATGACAAAACAAGATAAAGATATAGTTTCATATCATGAATCTGGTCATGCGCTTATTGGGTTAAAATTGGACAGTGCTTCAAAAGTGCAAAAAGTTACAATTATTCCTCGTGGTAATGCTGGTGGATATACAATTATGACTCCAAAAGATGAAACAGTATTCTCATCTAAAAAAGATTTATTTGCAACTATCGCAGGTTACTTAGGTGGTAGAGCTGCTGAAGAGATAATTTTTGGAAAAGAAAATGTTACAACAGGAGCACATGATGATTTAGATAAAGCAACAAATATTGCAAGAAGAATGGTTGTACAATTTGGTATGTCTAATTTAGGTATGACTAAATATTTAACAATGGCAGAAGAGTCATATGGAAAAATGGAAGGTACATATTCAGACGAGACAGCAACAAAAATTGATGCTGAAATTTCAAAAATTCTTGAAGAATCATACAAAATTGCTTTAAAAATTATTAAAGAAAATATGGAAACACTAGAATTGCTTGCTGAATCACTAAGAGTTTTAGAAACAATTACAGCTGAACAAATTGAATATATTAATAAAAATAAAAAATTACCTGAAGAAGTTTTAGAACAAAAAGCTAGAATGGCTAAAGAAGATGAAAAAATAAAAAAAGGTGAAATCATCGACATTAAAGTAGAAGACCTAGAAATAGACGAGTAATAACATGAATATTATTAAATTAAAAAATGAAATTGAAGTAGCGCAAAAAGCTGCAGAAATAATAGAAAATCAAATTAAAATCAATAACTTCTCAGTTTTAGGTTTGGCAACAGGTTCATCACCGATATTGACTTATGAAAATTTAATTAAATCTTATAAAAAAGGTGAAATTTCATTTGCAAATGTTAAGACATTTAACTTAGATGAATACAAAGGTTTACAACCTACACATCCTCAATCATATAGATATTTTATGAATGAAAAATTATTTAATCATATTGATATTAATATTAAAAATACTTTTGTTCCTGAAGGGGTTAATAACGTCAATCCAGAAGCATATGATCAATTGATTAAAGATAAAGGTGGAATTGATTTACAATTATTAGGTTTAGGAGTTAACGGACATATTGGTTTTAATGAACCAGGTACATCATTTGATAGTTTAACTAGTGAAGTTGATTTAGCCAAGGAAACTATTGAAGTTAATTCAAAAAAATTCTTTAATGGAGATTTAAGTGAAGTTCCAACAAAGGCATATTCTATGGGATTAAAATCTATAATGAATAGTAAGAAAATTTTATTAATAGCAACTGGATCTAGCAAAGCCGAAGCTATTCATGCTTTAGTAAATTCTGAAATCTCAGAAAATTGACCTTGTACAGTTTTAAGAAATCATAATAATGTAACAATTGTTATTGATGAAGAAGCAGGAAAATTGATATAAGCAAAAGAGGTGCTCTTGCACTTCTTTTTTATTTTTTAATAATAAAACACAAAATAATTTAAAATTAATAATAAGAGGTATTAAATGATATTAAAAAATGCAAAAATAGTTTTACAAGATAAAATAATTGAAAATGGTTCTTTATTAATAAAGGATAACAAGATTATAAAAATTTCTGAAAAAGAAATTGATGCAAACAAAGAAGAAGTAATTGATTTAAAAGGTAATTATCTAATGCCTGGATTTATAGATTGCCATGTTCATGGTGGATATGGTGTTGATTTTGAAACAGGTGATGAAAAAAGGTTTCTAACCTTTTCTGAAAATGTTATTAAAGAAGGAATTACTTCTTATGTGCAAGCGAGCGTAACTAATAGTGTTGAGGATAATAAAAAGTATTTAACAGAATTTAAAAATTTTAAAAATGCTAAAAATATAAAAGGAGCTAAATGTCTTGGAGTACATATGGAAGGACCATTTATTTCAGCTGAAAAAAAAGGTGCTCATGATCCAAACTTACTAGTTAAGCCTAATATAGATTTAATAAAAGAGTTTATAGAAATATCAAATAAAAATATTAAAATAGTTACCTATGCAAGCGAACTTCAAGATGGTAGCTTTACAAAGTACTTGATCAATAATAAAATTGTTCCTTCTGTTGGACATACAAATCAAGAATCTTATGAATTAGAAAAAGATTATTTATTAGGAGCAAAACATGTAACACATATTTTTAATGGCATGAGTGGAGTTGATCATTACAGACCGGGTTTAGCAGTATCAGCATTAACACATAAAGATATTTTAGTTGAGGTCATTTCAGATGGAGTCCATCTAAATGAAGATATACTTGATTTGATTTATAAAATTAAAGGAGCAGATAATATATGTATAATTACTGATTCAATTAATGCTAAAGGATTATCAGATGGGGAATATAAAATAGGTAATTTAGAAGTAATAAAAAAAGGAATAGAAGTAAGACTAAAAAGTAACAATGTTTTAGCAGGGTCTGGTGCAACATACAATCATAACGTAAAGTTTTATAAAGAAAAGTGCTTAATACCAATGACAGAGCTAATTAAAATGACATCAATAAACATTGCAAAGCAATTAAATATTTATGAAAAAACAGGAAGTATAGAAGAAAATAAAATAGCAGACTTGGTAGTTGTTGATAAAGAATTCAATGTTTTATATACATTTGTAGAGGGTAAAAAAGTTTATGAAAGATAAATTATTAGAAGTTATAGCAGCAAATATAAATGATATTAAAATAATTAATGAATCAAATGCTGATAGAATAGAATTTTGTAAAGAGTTAAAAAAAGGAGGTTTTACTCCTGAATATGACGATATTAAAAAAGCGTGTGAAATTTCTAAATTACCAATTAATGTGATGGTTAGAAATACTGATAGAGATTTTTGCTATACAGAAGAAGAATTTAAATGAATGTTAAGCGACATTGAATTTATTAATTCAGTAAAGCCAAATGCTATTGTTATAGGTATATTAAAAGAAGATAAAAGCATTGATATTGAAAGAATGAAAATTGTCAAGGAAAAATTGGATTCTAAAATAAAAATCACATTCCATAAAGCTTTTGATGAAGTTTTAGATAAAATTGAAGGCTTAAAAATTTTAAAAGAATTAGGAGTTTCTACTATACTAACAAGCGGTGGAGCAAATATATTAGAAAATTTAAAACTACTTAATGAGTTATCAAATTTAAGTGATATTGAAATACTAGCAGGTGGCGGCATTAATTCAAACAATATTGATTTAGTTAAACAAAGTGTTGAATCAATTCATGTAGGTACTTTAGCAAGAGTTAAAAACAGCTGAGACTTTGAATGTGATTTAAATGTAATAAATGAAATTAAAGAAAGGATAAAAAGAAAATAATGGAATTTAGTAAACATTCATTTTTAGCAATAGCAACGTCTGAAGAAAGTCAAAAAGTATCACAAACAGCTGGAATAATAATGCTAACATGCTCAGCGCTACTAATTGTTTTAGGCGTTGTTACAATTTTATTATTTAGAAAGTACTTAAAAAATAAAAAATGAAAGCAAGAACAAAATTTTAAAATTGTTTCAGGTAAATATAAAATAATGGATTTCTGATCAAACTATGCTTTCATTTTTATTATTGTGGCTTGTTTTGTAGGTTCTATTATTCTTTTTGCGTTAGGTATTGCAGGAACAGTAAGTTAGCTTACTGTTTTTTGTTTCGTTTTAATTGGTATGGTGTTATTATTAATAAGGTAACAGAAAGGAAAAATTTTCAAATGTTTACACAAATAAAGGAAAAATTATCCTTTTTTCAAAAAAATGAAAAAAAAGATAATTTAAAAACTAAAAATGGTGGAAGCGCATTTAATAACTTTTTAAATAAACTTCAAGAACTTGGAAAAGCATTACAGTTTCCAATTGCTGTATTGCCGTTCGCAGCCATTTTAAACAGATTTGGAGCTTTAGGTGTTACATCAACAACAGATTCAGCTGGTGCTATACTTGCTGGAACAGGAAATCAAATTGGGTTTTGAATATCATTCATTATTCAACAGCCTGGTGCAGTTGTTTTTGATAACTTAGCTTTAATGTTTGCAATTGGAGTCGCATTTGGTTTAAGTAAAGACCATAGAGGTGAAGTTGCCCTTGTCGGGGCAATATTCTACTTCGCACTTATGGCCTTGACTAGTGTTGAAAGAAGTTTACCATCAATGATTTATGGTAAAACATTAGGTTTTGACATTTATAAACCAATATTTGGTGATAATAATGAAATAATAGGCATAGAGCTTGCCGGAAAATTGTCTTCATTATTTTATGTACCAACAAATGCATCATATGAAACAGCCAGTGGAGAATTAGTAAATTATGTTTCAGGTGGAGCTTATGTACTAAACATAGGAGTTCTTGGAGGTATTACTTCAGGATGTTTTGCTGCTTATTTCTATAATAAATTCAAAGATATTCAACTACCACAAGCATTATCTTTCTTTAGTGGAAGAAGATTCGTTCCCATGATTGCATTAATAGCTGTTATTCCAACAGCATTTGTATTTGCAATTGTTTGACCATGAATTCAATATGTATTAATGCAATTTGGTAAAGCAGTTGCTGATCCAACAAACCCATCTGTTGCTATTCCAGGAACAGCGTTATATGCAATTTTGAATAGATTATTATTACCATTTGGTTTACACCAAATTTTAAATACTTTCTTTTGATTCCAATTACCTATTCAAGGTCATGTAATTGATCCAATTACAGGTAATATTAGTCAGGGAGAAATCATTGTTAATGGTGATATAAATGCCTTTGCAGCTGGAGTTGAAGGATCAGGATTATTCCAAGGTGGTTTCTTCCCAGTTATGATGGGTGGAGTTCCCGCTATAGCAATAGCTATGATACTAACATCAAAATCAGAAAATAGAAAAGAAGTTGCAGGGTTTCTAGGTGGAGTTGCGCTTGTTTCACTAATTTCAGGAATTACAGAACCAATTGAATTCTCATTTGCGTTCATATCTCCTGTGTTATTAGTTGTTCATGCAATACTTTCAGGTATATTCGTAGCAATATCAACTTCTATGCAAATTCAAATAGGATTTGGATTTAGTGCAGGATTAATCGATTATATTGCTTCATTTGCTCAATCATGAGGATTTGCGGCATCAAAAGAAGGAGCATTTAAAGTTTTAGCTAATCCTCTATGAGTGTTAGTTCTAACAAGTGCAGCTTTTGGAATTTATTTAGGAGTATTCTATACATTAATTAAAAAATTAAATATTCCTACTCCTGGTAGAGAAGAAAAGTCAGAAGAAAATTCTTTAGAAAAAACTGCTTCTTCAAATTCGGGTGATAAATATCAAGTAATGGCAGATGAAATAATTGAAGCTTTAGGTGAAGACAATATAGTTTCAATAGATAACTGTATGACACGTTTAAGATTAATTTTGAAAGATAACAAAAACATAGATGAAGCTAAAATTAAAAAAGCAGGAGCTTTCGGAATAAAAAGATTAGGTTCAGAATCTATACAAATTGTTATTGGTCTTGATGTTGTTCATGTTGCTGAAAAAATGAGAAATTCTCATTCAAAGCCAAAGCCAAAAGAAAATTTAAAAAAATCTCAATAATTGAGATTTTTTTCTTTTATTGTTTATTAAGAAAAAAAGGCTAAAATTAAATAGAAATAAAATAGAAAAGGTGTTTTTAATGAATAAAAAATTTGATGTAGTTGTTATTGGTGGTGGCCACGCTGGTGTTGAAGCAGCATTATCATCAGCAAGACTGAATAAAAAAACAGCATTAATTAATTTATATAAAGACAGAATTGCTGCAATGCCATGTAATCCAAGTATTGGTGGACCAGCAAAGGGAATTGTAGTTAGAGAAATTGATGCTTTAGGTGGAGAAATGGCCAAAGCAGCTGACAAAACAGCTTTGCAAACTAAGTTGCTTAATTCATCAAGAGGACCTGGTGTTTGAGCTTTGAGAGTTCAATCTGATAAAGAAGAGTATTCTAAATATATGCAAAAAATTGTAATTGAACAAGATAATCTAAAACTAATTGAAGCAGCAGCAACAGAATTAATAATCGATAATAATAAAATAAAAGGTGTTAAATTAAGTACTGGAGAAACCATTGAAGCTAAGGCTGTAATATTAACAACTGGAACTTATTTAAAATCAGAAATATTGACAGGGCATGAAAAATTTTCTTCAGGCCCTAATGAAGAACCTACAACAACTGGAATAAGCAAATCTTTAAAAGATTCAGGTATTGAATTATTTAGATTTAAAACTGGAACGCCACCAAGAATTTATAAGAATTCAGTAGATCTTTCTAGAGCAATAAAAGAACCAGGAACAAACGCTAAATTGGCTTTTAGTTTTTTAACAAGTAAATACACGCCAATTGAGAATCAAGAATTATGCTATTTAATTCACTCAACAAATGATACAAAAAAAATTATTGAAGAAAACTTAACAAAATCAGCAATGTATTCTGGAAAAGTGGATTCTATAGGTCCAAGATATTGCCCAAGTTTTGAAGATAAAATTGTGAGATTTTCATCAAAAGAAACTCATCAAATTTTTATTGAACCAGAATCATTAAAAGGGGATGCTTGATATATTCAAGGATTTTCAACATCAATGCCAATAGATATTCAATTATTAATGATCAGATCTCTACCTGGTTTTGAAAATGCAGAAGTTAAAACATGAGCATACGCAATTGAATATGATTGTATTAATCCAATGCAACTTAAACCATCATTAGAATTAAAAGCAATTGAAAATTTATTTACAGCTGGGCAAATAAACGGAACTAGTGGTTATGAAGAAGCTGCTGGTCAAGGACTGATAGCAGGAATAAATGCAACAAGAAAAATTGATAATTTAGAGCCGTTAATTTTAAGAAGAGATGAAGCATACATTGGAGTGATGATTGATGACTTAATTAATAAAGGAGTCTGAGAACCTTATAGATTATTAACTAGTAGAGCAGAACATAGATTACTTCTAAGAAATGATAATGCTGAGAGCAGACTTAAAGCAAAAGGTTTTGAAATTGGATTGGTTAAAAAAGTTGAATATGATCTATATTTAAAGTATGTAAAAGAGATTGATGAAGCTATTAAGGAGTTAGAAGAAATTAGATTTACTCCAAAATCTGAGTTAGCTTTAAAATTAAAAGAATTAAATCAAGCCGATTTAAAACACGGATACAGTGGAATTGAAATTTTGAAAATACCAACAGTTGATATTAATGAAATGATTCCTTATGTTTCTAAATTACAAAATCTTAAAAATAATCAGTTACAATCAATTGTTATTGAAACTAGATTTGCAGGATATGTTAAAACTGAAAGACAAACAGTTGAAAGATTGATTAAATTAGAAAAGAAAAAAATACCATTTGACATTGATTATGATAAGGTTGAAAATTTAGCAACAGAAGCAAGACAAAAACTAAAAAAGGTTAAACCTTTAAACATAGGGCAAGCTTCACGAATAACAGGAGTTAATCCAGCAGACATACAAATGTTGCTATTTTACTTGAAAAATACATATGCTAATGATGAAAAAGTACACTAATAGTAAACTAAATAATAATATTTGTTTATAATAAAAAGGAATAGGAGGCATAACTATGTCAATAGAAATGAGAAATAAAAAGCATACTAGAACAATAAGTTTAATTATTTTACTAATTCTATTTATTGGTTTAGTATTAGTTTTTAAAATAATTAATCAGGTTACAAATGGAACATCTGAATGATTAACAACAATTAAAGCAACAGGATTAATAAATGAAAAATACTTAGACACTGCTTGATTTTCAGGATCTAAAGAATTAAGTCACTTTTTCAATGGACCAATGGGCTTCAAATCATTTGCACAATTTAAATTAATAGGTGTAACAGGAGGAGAGTACAATACATTCTTATTACCTATATTTTGAGACTTGTTAATCAACTGAATTGGATTGGTAGGAATTATTTTCTTAGTAATTTGAATAATTTTAAGTTGAGTAAATGAAAATAAAATTAATAAAATTCTTTCAGAAAAAGGTTCAACAACAGCACCAGTTGAAGTTAAACAAGCAACTGAACAAGAAATTAAACAAGAAGCTGTTGAATTAGAAGAAAAACTTGAAGAAGAACTTATTGTTAAAAATAAAAAAACTTCAGCAATTAAAAAACCAGCTGTAAAAAAAGAAACTAATATTGAAGCTAAAAAAACTGAATCAAAGCCAACAACTGAATCAAAACCAGTAGCTAAAAAAACTTCAGGAACTAAAAAACCAGCTGTAAAAAAAGAAACTAATGTTGAAGCTAAAAAAACTGAATCAAAACCAGTAGCTAAAAAAACTTCAGGAACTAAAAAACCAGCTGTAAAAAAAGAAACTAATGTTGAAGCTAAAAAAGTTGAAGAAGTTAAAGTAGTTGAAACTAAAGCGGCGCTAGTTGGTATTTCAAAAACTGAATCTAAATATGTTATTAAAAAGCACTATGAACAAGTTTCTAAAAAAGATTTATTAGTTAAGTTAGAGGAAAAACATTCTGACTTAAGTAAAAAAGCAGTTAAAAAAATTGTGGACTCAGCATTTGAAATTATGTCAGAAACATTATTTAAAAATGAAGAAATAATGATTTCAAACTTTGGTAAACTTGAAAAAATTCATAAGGAACAAAAACAAGGTAAAAATCCATCAACTGGAGAAATAATTACAATACCTGCTTCAAATTCAGTTAAATTTAAGGCAAATAAACATTTAAAAGAATTAATGACAAAAACAAAATGAACAGGCTTAAAAAGAGTAAAAAAAGAAGTTAAAAAATAAATATTAATGAATTACCTTTAATGGTAATTTTTTTTAAATTATAGTATTATATTATTAATTCAAGAGAATTAAATGTTTCTTGAAAAATTTCCAAAAATATTTTAGTTTTTAGAAATTTTTATAAAGTGATCATTTTTTTTATATAATAAAAGTGAACAATTTATAAAAAACATATACATGCCAACATAATGGGTTGGTGACCTGCCTCTGAACCTATTCAGAGACTTACATGTGTGGTTTTTTGTTTTTTTATACAAAAAGACCCTTTTTAAATATTGAAATGGAGATCTTACGATGAAAATATTCTTATCATTTTCGGTCAATAAAAATTTAATAATAAAAAAGATAACGTCATCTTTTTCACTCATTTGCTTTGTTAAACAATATATAAAAAACTTAAAAAGTTATATTAAATTAACTTTCGAATTCAAAATTGAAAGATTAATTTCAAAGATTGATAAAGGAGTAAAATGAAAAAAATAAATGCTGTAGAGATGAATAACATCTCAATGATTTTTAATAAAACAATAGTTGCTAATAAAGATATTAATCTTGAAGTGCGTAAAGGTGAAATACATGCTTTAATGGGCGAAAATGGTGCAGGTAAGTCTACGTTAATGTCGATTCTCTTTGGTATTTATGAACCTACAGAGGGAACCATTAAAATCAATGGTAAAGAAGAAATAATAACAACACCTGTTAAAGCAACAAGATTGGGTATTGGAATGGTTCATCAACATTTTAAGCTAGTTGATATATTCCCTGTGTGAAAAAATATTGTTTTAGGTGCTGAAGATACAAAGTTTAAGCAAATTATAAATAAGAAAAAAATTATTGAAGATTTAACTAAATTAATGAAAGAATATAATCTTGAAGTTGATTTAAATGCAAAAGTAAAAAATATTTCTGTTGGTATGAAGCAAAGAGTTGAAATTTTAAAAATTCTTTATAGAAAAGCGGAAATTATGGTTTTTGACGAACCAACAGCTGTTTTAACTCCAAGTGAAATTGATGGTTTGTTAAAGGTTTTAAAAGAATTGCAAGCCATGGGGAAAACAATTATTTTAATCACTCATAAAATGGCTGAAATAAAAGCTGTTGCAGACAGAGCTACAGTAATTAGAAGAGGCCAATATATTGGTACATATGATGTTAAAAAAACTTCAATTGAAGAATTAGCTGAAGCAATGGTTGGAAGAAAACTTGTTGAAGTTAAAAATAAATATAAGAAAAATACAAATGATGCAACTTTAATTATTGAAAATATTAACGTTAAAAAACACAGTAATCACAAAGTAATGGGATTAAAGGATTTTTCTTTAGAAGTTAAACCAGGTGAAATTGTAGGTATTGCTGGTGTTGAAGGCAATGGCCAAATTGAATTAGCTGAAGCAATAACAGGAATGGTTAAAGTTGAAAGCGGAAAAATCACTATTAATCGCGTAGATATAACAAATGAATCTGTAAATAAAAGATATAACAAATATAAGATGGGCTATATACCTGAAGATAGACACAAATATGGTTTAGTTTTAGATGCAAATTTAATTACAAATGTCGCGTTGCAAGATATTTCAAGTAAGAAATATAGCAAACACGGAATTATTAACCAAGAAAAATTACAAACTAATGCTCAAGCGGTTATTAGTAAATTTGATGTTAGAAATGCAGACTCAGGATTTGCTATTGCAAGACAGTTATCTGGTGGTAATCAACAAAAGATGATTGTAGGTAGAGAATTGTCAAGAGAAAATGATTTCATTATTATTTTCCAACCGACAAGAGGATTGGATATTGGTTCAATTGAATTTATTCATGCTGAAATTTTAAAAGCAAGAGATGAAGGAAAAACAATAATTTTAATTTCATATGAGTTATCTGAAATTTTATCTCTATCAGATAGAATAGTGGTTTTAAATTCAGGAAGTAAAGTTGGAGAAGTATCAGGAAAAGAAGCAACAAGAGAAATCGTAGGAAAAATGATGGTTTCAGCGGGAGGGATAACAAATGAATAAAGTTTCAATTTGAAAATTCAAGACAAAGCAAGTTGCCTATGTTAGATCAACAACTTTTAAAACCAAGATGTCTTATGTTAAAGCATCGTCAATATCTATTGCTGTAGGTTTAATAGTTGGTATTATCTTTCTGTATATGCTAGGTATGGATGGGATAGGGTTTATCTTTTACAGTTTATTTAGCCCAATCTTCGATTCTGACACGACAGGAAACACATTAATTCAACTCTCTGTATTTCTATTACTAGGTTTGGGATTAGCTTTAGGATTCAAAGTAAAACTTTTTAACATGGGTGGAAGTGGTCAAGCAATTGCTGGATTGCTTATATCTTACATTTTCCTATCTTCAACCATGGGAACGGGCTTTCAAAATGCAAGTAATGGAACTGTTCTATTAATATTTATTATGTTTATTATTTTTGGAGCATTTGTTTCATCTTTAACTGGTATCCTAAAAATAATGTTTAATATTCATGAAGTCGCAACGTCAATAATAATTAACTGAATTTTTTGATATTTGTTAAAATTTTATGCAATAGGAAGTTTTGGTGGATCAGTAACAATGTCACCTCCGCTTCCAAAATTGTTTGGTGATTATATGTGAATATTTGCTATTTCATTTGCAATAATATCTATAATTTCAGTTTTCATAATAACAGAAAAAACAACAATAGGATATAAATATAAAATTGTGGGAAACCAAGAAAGCGTTGCAAAATATGCAGGTATAAATAGCAAAAAAATAATAATTGCTGTAACTGCAATTCAAGGTATTTTAATTTCTGCAGCAGGCTTCTTTTATTATTTTGGTATTGAGGGAAGCATAGGATTGTCAAATGATATACTACCTTTAATTGGTTTTGAAGGAATTCCGGTTGCTTTAGTAGCGTTCAATAATTTTATTGGAATTATACCAATTGCAATTCTTTGAACACTACTTAGAGATGGGATAGAACTAGCTCAATCAAATCCTCAATATATGGGTCTTCCAAAAGAGACTGCAGACTTATTATTTGGAATAATTATACTTTTCTCAACTATGTACACTTTATTTATAAAATTTGATGGAACAAAATATATAAAAAACTTTATTTACAAAATTAAAGATCCAATATTTAGTAATAAAATTAGGTCGTTAAAAAATGACATATGGACAGAAAGAATTAATATAATAAATATTTATAAAAATCAAGAATTGAAAAAAATAAAAGAGCAAATTTCAGTTTTTAAAAAAGATTTAAAAAATTCTAAGGACAATAAGTTAAATCTAAAAATGGAAATTAAGGAATTAAAATTAAACTATAAAGATCTAAAGAAATTTAAAATTTCCAAAATTAAAAATAATATAAAAGACAACAAATTAAAAATAAATAACTTAAATACAAAATTTGCTTTAAATTATTTTGACAAAACAAAATTGGGTTTAAGAAAAAAATATATAACAAGTTATAACAGAATAACCTACTTAGCTTTAGATAAAATTGCTGAAAAAGAAGCATATATTTTTGACATTGAAGCAAATAATCATGATGAGACTAAAGTTTTAACACTGAAAAATGAGATACTAAGCGTAGTTGAAAATCATGATAAAGATGTAAAAGAAATATATAAAATATATAAAGAAAATAAAAAAAATGCAAAAAAATATTTAAAAGAAGTAAAAAATGACTTTAAAAATAAGAAGAATAACTTGAAATCAGACAAAGAAAATTATAAGCATAATTTAGAAATTTTAAAAGTTGAATTAATTAAAAAACAAATGGAGGTTTTAAGTAAGTATGGAAACAATATTTAAATTATTTTTAGCCTTCTTTGCCATATTTACTTTAGCCGCAATTGCTGGCATGTTCACTGAAAGGTCGGGAGTTGTAAACTTAGGAATTGAAGGATTTATGACAATTGGTGCACTATTTTACACATTAAGTATTTATTTTATTAAAGATGCAGGGGTTGATGTTGTTTCAATTAAAGTAACAATAATAACAATTGCATTTATAATTGCTATGTTTGGTGGAGCTTTATTCTCATTGCTACACTCTTTTATGAGTTTGAAACTAAAAACAGATCAAGTAATATCAGGGACAGTAATAAACTTATTAGCTCAAGGAATAGGATTATTTGTAGTTAATATAAAAGCTGTATCAAATGGAAGCACAATAAATGCCCAAATATCTCCGGAGGTTATGAATGGTTTTTCATTTTTAAGTGCTTATATGCTAATAGCATTTTGCTTTAGTTTATTTATTGGACTATATTTTACTTTTACTAAAACAGGAACTAGACATATTTCTGCTGGTGAAAATCCAAATGCGTTGGATGCAGCAGGAATTAAAGTAAATAGATATAGATTTATATGTATAACAATTTCTGGTGCAATTGCAGGTCTTGCCGGGGCAATATTTGTTATTACACAAACATTACAAAATTTTGATGGTTCAGTACAGGGTTTAGGTTTTATTTCATTAGCCATTATGATAATTGGGCAATGAAGAGTTAGTTTAATTGTCTTTTTCTCAGCAATATTTTCAATAATGTTTGCTATTGGAACGGGATTAGACATAGGCTCACAATTTAGACCTTTAACAAAAGCAATGCCGTTTATGATGTCAATTTTTGTAATGATTATTGCATCTAAATGATCTTCACCACCACAAGCATCAGGAATAGCATTCGATAAAACTTTAAGATAGAAAAAAAGAGGAATAATATATGACACCACACATTAATGCAAAAAAAGGGGAAATTGCTAAAACAGTTCTTATGCCAGGTGACCCTTTAAGAGCAAAAAAAATAGCTGAAACATTTTTGAAAGATGTAAAACTTGTTAATGAAGTAAGAAACATGCTTATCTTTACGGGAACATACAAAGGTAAGGAAGTAACAATTGCGGGTAGTGGTATGGGATGCCCAAGTATAGGAATTTACTCTTATGAGTTATTTAATTTTTATGATGTTGAAAATATAATAAGAATTGGTTCAGCAGGAAGCTACAAAGAAAAAATTAATTTATATGATATTTACAATGTTAAGGAAGCTTATGGAGATAGTGATTATGCTAAAATAGCAGCAAACATTGATAATAGAATAATAGGCTCAAGTGATAAATTGTTTAATTTAATTGAAAAAACAGCAACCGAGTTTGATATACAAACATTAAGTGGAAGAATTCATTCGTCTGATGTTTTTTATAGACATGAAAATGTTTTTAGTTTTGCAGAAAAAAATAATCTAGATGCTGTTGAAATGGAATCATTCGCGCTTTTTGCAAATGCTATCAAAGCTAATAAACAGGCAGCCTGTTTATTGACAATTTCAGATAATTTAGTAACAAAAGAAGAAACAACTGCCGAAGAGAGACAAAATAATTTTATGAAAATGGTTGAATTGGCTCTTGAAACAGCAATAAAACTTTAAAAAATGTTATAAAATTGTATTGTATTAGATTGAATTATTTAAATTTCATTAATTTAAAACATCTTCTACATAAAAGTATTTTCCTTAATAATTAAATCAACTTATACAAACTAATATAAAGGATTAGTGTTTCTGCCTCATGACCTATTATGAGACTATAAGTAAAGAAGAGAAAAAATATAAAGTTAATTTGTTATTAAGATAAACAAATCAATTAAAATTAAAGGGGAACAAATATGAAAAAATTACTTTTAGGTCTTATGTCTGTAACTGTTGTTGGTACAAGTGCAACAACAGTAGTAGCTTGTGGAAGCGAAAAATTTAATAATCAAATTTATTTAGTAACTGATGCCGGAAGAATAGACGATAAATCGTTTAACGAATCTTCATATAAGGCTGCTTCCGATTTTTCACAAAAAATCTTAGGAAATGAAAATAAAGCGGCTTATATTCAGCCTGCTTCAGCAACAGAAGCAAATTTAACTAGAGCTTATAGCAATGCTAAAAGAAATGGTGCAAAAACTTTAATTCTTCCTGGTTTTCACCATACAGTTGAAGGAGCTAATAAAGCACCTGGAATTATGGGTGAAGATGGTTCAACAATATTGTTAGATTCACAAAATGGTGGTCAAAAAAATCAAATAGCCTTTAACTTTAGAGGAGATGTTTCAGGATTTTATGCTGGTATGGCAAGTATAGTTGTTTCAATTAATGAAGGAAACTATGACAAAACAAATAACACTATTTCATTAGGAGCATTCGGAGGTATTTCAAACCCAGCTTCTGTTGATAATTTTATTGTAGGTTATTTAGCATCAACTTATGTTTGAAATGAAATAAAGGATGATGCTGAAATGCTTACTTCAATTGGAATTAAAGAAGATGAATTAGATAACGCTGCTAAAATAGAAGCAAGAAAAGCTCAAAATGATTACCCTGAAAAAAACTCAGACGAAAATTGATTTTCAAATAGTTTTTTAGTAGGTCAAGCAAGAACAGTATTAACTAATATAACAAATCCAACTAAAGCAGCAAAACCTAATGTAATGATGGCAGTGGCCGGACCTCAAACTGCTGATGCGCTAAGTTTTGATAATAATTGAAAAATGGTAGGTGTTGATACAGATCAAGCTTTATCATTTGAAAAAGAAGCAAGTGCCGGAAGATTTATAACATCAGCAGAAAAAGATTTATATAACTCTGCAATTTTAGGTTTAGCTCATACTCCTGAATGAAAAGATGTTAAAGTATCAGATGCTGATGGAAAAGAAACAACAGTAATGGCTAAAGCTGATAAAATGTATAATACTGAAGAAAGTAAGTTTTTAGTTGCTGATGAAAAAGGCGAATATAAACCAATTGAAGAGGTCGCTACAGACGGTGATTGAACAGGCAATGATGTTTGAGTTAACGGTAAAGCATCTGCAACAGGGAAAAACTTATTAACAGAAGAAATTAATGAAAAAATTTCAACAACATTTACTCCAGAAGCATTGACTAGTGCTTCAATTGAATTGTTTAAAACAATTAATGATACAACAAATGGATATGTTCCTGCAAAAGAGGGCGATGTTATAACAAAAACAATTATCAATGAACAGGTAATTAAAGCATATGCAGACTCAATATATAGAAAATAATTTTCCAAAAGGGTAAACCCCTTTTTTGTTTGCTTTTTTTGTTTTTTTTTGATATATTTTCTTTAAATTATAAAAAGGGAGAAAACAGATGTTTAAGAAAAAAAATAAAAGCTCAAAAGTCTATGAGTTTTGGTACTTATTCTTATTAATTATTGGAATTTGTATTGGTTCAGGAATTTATGTAAAGAATCAAGAATTGATCTCACAAACAAAAAGCCCTTGAATAGCAACGGTTTTATGACTTGTTATAGGTATGGTTTGTGTTATTTCAATCGTTGCATTTATGGAAATTGCAAAATCAACAGAAAAGCAAGGAAATGGTACAGTAAGTAATTGATGCAAATTATTTATAAACAGAAAATTTGCATCATTTGTTTCAATTCTGTATACAACAATTTATATGCCAGCTTACCAATCAATATTTGTAAGTTTAACAATTGCTTATTTTTTTGTGTTCACTGGTGTGACGCCAAATCCAGCAGCATTGCTAAGCACTTACATAATTGTTGGGTTATTGTTATTTGTACTATTTGCATTTGTAAATGTTTATTCAGCGAATGCTTCTAGAAAAATTCAATTTTTAACTATGTTTATAAAGTTTATACCTTTAATCGTTGCATTTTTTGCAGGATTTATAATTTATGCAATAAATCACAAAACAATGCCTGGAATGGGTTTAAGACCAAACGATCAAGGAGAAATAGTTTCTCCAGTATTTATGAATTACTTGGGTGGAATGGGAGCTATTTTATTTTCATTTGATGGTTATATTTTCACAGCTAATACTCAAAAAAGTGCAAAAAATAAAAAAGTAGTTCCGCTAGCAATTATTGCAGGTCTAATATTTATAACTTTATTTTATGTTTTAATGGCATTTTCATTATTCTTAGGTGGAGATGGTAGTGTTCAAAGTGTTTTAAAAACAGTATTTGCAGGATTTAATACAAATCCATCACCAAAAGCGGAAAAAGCGGCTAATACTGTTGTATATTTAATAATGTTCTTTATTTGTTTATTCAATATAAATATGTTTACGCACTTTGGAACATCAAATTTACTATCAGATCACAATATGAAGTTAGTTTACTTAAAAGAAGGAAAAGCAAGTTTCAAAACTGCTGCATTTACACAAGCAGCAATATCAGGAACATTTTATGTTGCTTTAATTTTAATTGGTGGCTTATCTGCACATGGGGGTTGAAACGGAATTAGTACAGTGGCACCAGAAGCTGGAAAAGAAGCTGGATATCTAACAGGGCCAATGTTTTACGTAGGAATTATGTCTTCGGTTTGTGTGGTTTTAATTTTTATAGTAATTTCAATCCTTATGATATCTGCAATGATTAATAGAAAAACTCAAAAAGTAAAAGTTGACAAAGTTAAATTCTTTTGGCCTGCTGCAATTATAGGAACAGTATTCTTCTTATTCTTTACTATTTGTGGATTAATAGTTTTCTTAGCGCCTCAGTTATTAGACCCAGCTGGACAAAAAACTAAGTGAACAGAAAATGGTGGAATGGTATTTACAATAATATTCTTAATTACTTTAGTTGCTACAATTGTTGTATGATTATTACAAGAAAGAATGTTTAAAAAATATCCATTTAAAAATGGCTTTGAAGGCGAAATTGACCCTTTAATGAAAGTAAACAATTGAATGGCAGCCAAAGAAGCACAGGATCATAAGGAATTAAAAAATGAATCAAAAGCAAAAATTAAATCTACCTAATATTTTAACCTTAGTAAGATTGTTGTTAGTACCAGTGGTTGGAATACTAGTTATTGCAAACATATATGGTTGAGATAAAACAGCTATAGGAAATCAAATATTCTCAATAAGTGCTACTATGTTGAGTGCAGGAATTATATTTATTATTGCAAGTTTTACTGATTATTTAGATGGTTACCTAGCTAGAAAAAATAATCAAGTGACAGAATTTGGGAAATTCTTTGACCCAATCGCAGATAAATTACTAGTTAATTCAACTTTAATTTTATTTGCTGCTAACTTTTCTAGTTCGTCAGGATCAATACTTCCTGTTTGAATAACATTGGTTTTAATTTTAAGAGATATATTTGTTGATTTTATTAGAATGATTTTGAGCTCAAAAAAAATAACATTATCTGCAGGAACTTTTGGAAAGTTAAAAACAGTTTTTCAAATGGCAGGTTTATCAATTCTATTTTTTGCTAGTTCGATTACTTTTATTGAAATAAAGGTTTGACAAGAACAATTAATTTTATTGCCAATGTATATAGCAGTAGCATTTAGTTTATACAGTGGTTTGGATTATTTCTTAAAAGCAAGAAAAGATTTATTTTAATTTTTAAAAAGGAGGAAACTCCTTTTTGTTTTGCCAAAACTAAAAACCCTACTATGTGCTATAATATTTAAGTTAAAAAAGAAAAAGAAGGTGTAAATAATGTTTAAAAATTGAAATATATTTAACGAAAATTTAGGCATTAATCCTTCTGAAGAAATTAAGCAAAAACTTAGCGAATATTTTGAAATTTTAGTTGAAGAAAATGCAAAATACAATTTAACTAGAATTATTGATGAAGATGAGGTTTATGAAAAACACTTTTTGGATTCATTGTTATTTACAAAGGAATGCAAGATAGTTAATCAGAAAATTATAGACATTGGAACAGGTCCAGGTTTTCCGGGGATAGTAATTAAAATATTTTTTCCTGAAACAGAAATAACACTTATAGATTCAAACAATAAAAAAGTTAACTTTTTAAATTTAGTAATCAAAAAGTTGCAATTAAAAAATATTACTGCAAAACATGTAAGGGCAGAAGAATTAGCAAGAATAGAAAATGAAAAGTATGACATTGTTATTTCTAGAGCAGTTGCTTATTTAGATATTATTTTAGAACTAGCAGTTAGATTTGCAAAAGTAAATGGTCAAGTAATAGTCCTTAAAGGTCCTAGGGCAGAAGAAGAAATTAAAGATTTAAATTCAAAAGATGTAAAAATGAAATTAAAGCTTAAATCAAAACAACAAATTGCAGATAAAGGCTTTGGAAAAAGAATTAATTTATTTTATGAAAAATACAGTTCAACTCCTGAATTGTTTCCTAGAGAATACGCTAAGATAGCAAAAGAAAGCAGTAAAAATCATGCATAATCAATTGGAAGTTGGAGATATTGTTATATTCAAGAAATCACACCCAAGCGGAACAATAAAATGAGAACTTATTAGAATAGGCGCTATGTTTAAATTTAGAAGCACAGATAAATTTGATCTTTTTATTGAATTAAGAAGAAATGTATTAGACAAGCAAATAAAAGAAATAGTTAAAAAAGGAGAATAGAAATGAGTTTAAAAGTAGGAATTGTAGGATTACCAAATGTTGGTAAATCAACTTTATTTAATGCAATTACAAATTCAAACGTAGAAGCAGCAAATTACCCATTTGCTACAATCGAACCAAATGTAGGAGTTGTTGAAGTACCAGATGAAAGATTAAACAAAATTTTTGAAATATTTAATTCTAAAAAGAAAATGGCAACAACAATTGAATTTGTTGACATTGCAGGTTTAATTGCGGGAGCATCAAAGGGTGAAGGGTTAGGTAATGCGTTTTTAGCAAATATTAGAGAAACTGATGCAATTTGTGAAGTTGTTAGATGTTTTGATAATAAGGACATAACTCATGTTGAAGGCAACGTAGACCCAATTAGAGATATTGAAATCATTAATCTAGAATTAATGTTATCTGATGAGGCTACTATTAAGAAACGCATTGAAAGAATTACGCCTAAAGTTCGCGGCGGTGATAAAACACTTGTTGCTGAAATGGAAGTACTTAAAAAAGCTGAAGCATGCTTAAATGAAAATAAGCTTTTAAATACTTTGGAGTTAAATGATGAAGAAACTAAAATTTTAAAAGGTTTTCAATTTTTAACAGCTAAAACTTTCATTTATGTGGCAAACGTTAATGATAGTGAATTAATTGAAGATAATAATTATGTAAAACAAGTTAAAGAGTTTGCTAAAAATAATAACGCATCTGTTGTAAAAATATGTGCAAAAATTGAAGAAGATTTAAGTGAGGCAACACCTGAAGAAAAGGCGGAGTTCTTAAATGATTTAGGTGTTAAATATTCAGGGCTTGAACAAGTTATTAAAGCAGCATATGAAGCTTTAGACTTAGAGACTTACTTTACAGCTGGCCCTCAAGAAGCAAGAAGTTGACAATATAAAAAAGGTTGAACTGCCCCTCAATGCGCAGGTGTAATTCACACTGATTTTGAAAGAGGCTTTATTAAAGCTGATATTTACAATGTTAAAGATCTTTTAGAATTAGGAGATGAGAAAAAAGTAAAAGAATCTGGAAAAATGCGTCTTGAAGGTAAAAGTTATGTAATGCAAGATGGTGATGTTTGTTTCTTTAAATTTAATGTCTAATTTAAAACTAAAGAAAACATTATCTTATCAAGGTAATAACTTAAGCTATACAATTACATTTAAGGAACAGAAACATATCATTTTAAGAGTTATTCAAGGGGAAGTTAGAATTAGTGCACCTCTTAACACTCCTGACTGAGAAGTAGAAAAAATCATTTATAAAAATATATCTAAAATAGTCTCAGTTCAAAATCAACATATTTTATCTTCGGTTTATGATTTTAATTCAAGTAATCCATGAGTTAAAATATTTGATAAAGAAATTGAAATTATAATTGATGAAAATTTGACAAGGTCAAAATTTGAAAATAATAAAATTTACATGAAAAATTATTTTGATAATGAAGAACAAGTTAAAAAAATGTATAGCATACTAGCTAAGCATTATAAAAATTGATTTATTTCAAGAACAATTGACTGAGGATTAAAAATGAATATTCAGTTTAGAAACGTTAATGTTAAGTTAATGAAAGCTAAATGAGGATATTGTTTACCAAAGGAACTAAAAATTGCTTATAATACAAAACTTCTACATTTTAATGATGAAATAATAAGTTATGTAATTATTCACGAATTAACTCATATTTTATATCCTAACCATTCTAGAGAATTTTGAAATTTTGTAGAAATTTATTGCCCAAATTATAAAGAGCTACAAATTTTATTAAATTCTACAGGAATATAGACTTTTTTATTTAAAAAATCTATAATTACCTTTAAGAATTATTTGGGGGTTATTATGAAAACAACAAAATTTAGAAAATCAAAATTACCTCAAGTAATCGAAAAAAAGTTTTTTTCAGTCAAATAGTCGTCTTTTATAGACGACTATTTTTTTTGTAAAAACGAGAAAGGAAAAAAAGATGCAAGAAAATAAAAGTGAAGATTTTAAATTAGTTTTGCAGCCACACGAAAAACCAAAAAGTTTTGGTCAGTGGTTCATATTATCAATTCAACATGTGTTTGCAATGTTTGGCTCAACTGTTTTAGTTCCAATAATTATTAATGGACTAGCAGGAGAAGAAGTTATGAATTCGTCAATGGCATTATTTTGTTCAGGCGTTGGAACACTTATTTATATAGCTCTAACAAAAGCAAAGGTACCAATGTATTTAGGTAGCTCATTTGCATATATGACGGCAATTGGAGCTAATTACCAAGCTTATGGTAATTCAGTTTTTATTGCGATTATGGTAGCTGGATTAATTTATATAATATTTGGAATTTTGGTTTACTATTTGGGAACAGGATTCATTGAAAAGATATTTCCTGTAATTGTTATAGGACCTTTAATTATTATTATTGGTATTAGTGCTGCTCCATCAGCACTGGAAAATTCAGGAATAATGAATTCAGAGGGGTGAACTCAAAATTACCCCCAATGAATTGCTGTAATTATTGCTTTATTTACATTTTTTACAACAATACTTATTACATTGAAAGCAAAAGGAATTGCTAAAGTAATACCAGTAATTATTGGTATATGTGTTGGATTTTTGTTAAGTATAATAATTCATTTTTCAATAAAAAACTCTTCTTTATTAGATACATCAAAAATAACAGATGTTCAGAACTGAGAATGGTACCCTTCGTTTAAAACAATTTGAAAACAAGAAGCAAGTAATATTTTACCTGCAATACTTGCTATATCGCCACTAGCTATAATAGCAATGGCTGAACATATTGGGGATCATATAGCCATGAGTTATATAACTAAAAAGGATTTTGTTAAGAACCCTGGTATACATAAAACTTTAATAGCGGATGGAGTTTCTATTATTTTTGATGGTTTAGTTGGAGGACCACCTAACACAACTTATGGCGAAAATACAGCGGTTGTTGGTATGACAAAAGTTGCTTCAGTTTGAGTTTTAGGGCTTGCAGCTATCATTGCAATTATAATGTCATTTATTGCCCCAGTAAATCAAACAATAGCGATGTTACCAGCTCCAGTTATGGGTGGTGTAGGAATGATTATGTTTGGTTTTATAAGCATAAACGGAGTAAGAGTTTTAATTGCTAATAAAACTAATTATATGAATATGAGAAATGTTTTCATTTCATCAACAGTATTAATAATTGGTGTTGTTTTAAGTGTTAAGGGTGAAATGATTGATTTAGGATCATTTAATTTATCAGGTCTAGGGCTTGCAGCAATATCAGGCATAATACTAAATTTAATATTACCAACAAAACTTAATGAGGGATTTTGGATAATAGAATGAGTCAAATCAAAAATCAAAAAATAAATTCTTAATACAAATATATTTGTTTTTGTATTTTAATTTTTTTATATATGATAAAGTCATAGCAAAAAAATTAAGGAAAAGTTTATATGAAAGAAAAAAATCAAGCTAAAAAGAATTTAAAAACAAACTTGGAAATTAAGAATATAGATAAAGCTAAATCAATTTTATATGCCAGCACTTTTAATACACAATTAGGAGAAATGATAGCAATTAATGATAAAAGATATTTATATTTATTGGAATTTATAGATAAAGAAGATTTAGAAAAAGAAATAAAAAAAGTAGCAGATCAATTAAATGCAACCTTAACATTCTCAAGAACAAAAATAGGTGCAAAAATAAAGAAAGAAATTGATTTATACTTTAGAGGTAAAAAAACTTATTTTGAAACACCAGTATATTTCCTAGGAACTAGTTTTCAAAAAAATATTTGAAGTACTTTGCTTGAAGTTGATTTTGGTAAAACAATAAGTTATAAAGAACTAGCTAATAAAATAGGAAATAATGACGTACAAAGAGCAGCGGGGTCTGCTATAGGCAAGAATAAAATAGCTATAGTGATACCTTGTCACAGAATTATCAAAAGTAATGGGGAATTTGGAGAATACGCTAATGGTAGTGAAAGAAAAGAATTTTTAATAAACCATGAAAAATCATTTATAAAAAAATAAAGCCTTATGGCTTTATTTTATGTATTGGGTGCTCTTTATTTGAAATAATGTCTTGCAATTCAAATTCATCTCAATGACCTGGGTATATAGTAAAATTAGAATAATTTTTAGTAATCATAATTAGAGACTTGTAAAAGTCTTCATCATTACAAGTCTTATCAAATAATTTTCTTAAAATTGAGTTCGCTGATTTTTCAATCATTTTTTTATGAAATCCAATTCCACTTTTAAAAAGTGTATCTCCAACAAAAACAGAATTATTATCAACTTCATAAAATGTTGATCCTGGTGTATGACCCCCAACGTGCTTTAAAGTTATTTTAAAGTCATTCAAAGTCAATGTTTGGAATTTGTCAAAAATTTTAAATCTGATAGATTTTTGATTAAAATTCACTGTATCTCCTTTTTGAGTCCCATTCATATCATTATTTAATAAAAATGGAAAATCGAGTTTATGAATTCATAAATTTGCTTGAGTTTTTAAAGAAACTTCATCAATACCAACAGTATGATCATAGTGAAAATGAGTAATAAAAATGTCTGTTAATTGTATTTCATTATTTTTCAAAAAGTCTAATATCTTTTCGCTATTATAACCACCATCAATAAGAATTGCCTTTTTTGTTTGGTTATTTACTAATAAATAGCCATTTGCATCATTCATCACAGAACATTTAAAATTTACTATTTGTTTGTTCATCATTTTACCTCGCGAATCAACTTTTAAATAAACAAAAAGTTAGTAAAAACTAACTTTGTTTTTCATCAGTTTTAGGCTTTGCCACATATTCTAATCAAGTACCATCTTTTTGCTCATATTCTCTATAACCACATTTTGTTGTTGTGAAATTTGAACAACCTTTACCTCTACCAAATTTAGATTTTATAAATACTAAACTTCCTTCATGGCATCTTGGACAAGGTATATCACTTGTTTTTGCTTCTAAAATTTGACCTTTAACTGATTCACTTAATTCTTCATATATAGTCTTTATTCAATCTTTATAATCAAATTTTCCTTCAGCTACTTCATCAAGATTTTCTTCCATTTTGGCAGTGTAATTTAAATTAAAGAAATGCTCATATTTTTGATACAAGAAATCAGCAGCTTGGTATCCTTTGTCAGTAACTTCAAAAGGTTTACCTCTATGAGGAATAGCATATTCACGTTCTTTTAGCTTTGAAAGAGTTGGTGTATATGTTGAAGGTCTACCAATTCCTAAATCTTTTAGTTCTCTAACAAGGCTTGCTTGGTTAAACATTCTTGGAGGAGCGGTTTTTGCTTCTTCAGTAACGATAAATTCTTTCCCCAGATTAAAGACACTATTCTCTTTAAAATCAAAAGGTGGCTTTGCTTCGTCATCTTTTGATATTTCATCATCATTTTCATCAAGTTCAACATCTTCGTCAGTTTCAAATTTATCCAACTTATTATAGCCAAGATCTAAAACCTCTTTTCAACTTTGTTTAAATTCATAACCATTATTTCAGAAAGTTCAATTATGGTAAAAACCACTTGGACCTTTCATCAATGATTTTATAGTATTTCATCAAATTAGATTATAAATTCTAATCATATTCTTATCTTCGATTTGCAAAGAAATAGTTTCTGGTCTTTGGTTTAAATCTGTTGGTCTTATTGATTCATGTGCTTCTTGAGCATTTGCTTGTGTTCTAACAAAAACAGCTTCTTTAAATAAATCACCCTTAAAATTTGAGTTAATGAATTGTTTTGCTTCAGCAACAAAGTCATTTGAATATCTGTTTGAGTCAGTTCTAATATATGTTATTAGCCCCGCTTCATAAAGTTTTTGTGCTGCAACAGTGATTTGTGCAGCACTCATTCTTAGTTTACTAAAACCATCTTGTAGTAAACTCGCTGTTGAATAAGGCTTAAAACTTCTAACCTCAAATTCTTTTGCTTTGTACTTTGTACATTTGTATTCAGAACCTAAGTTATTTATAATAACTTTAGCCTGATCTTCAGAAATATAATAAGTTTTTTGTTCATTAACAATTAAATTATTATCGTCCTTATGTAAAAATAATTTAACATTTGATTTTTCATCAATCACAAATATTTTTTTATAAACTGTTTCAACAAAAGATTTAATTATTTTATCTCGATCAACAAGAATTTTTAAAGCCGGAGTTTGCACCCTACCAGCACTAAGCAAACCTGTACTCTTTTGCAAAGAACTTGATACCATATAACCTATTATTTTATCCAGCATTTGTCTTGATAATTGTGCATTTACTAAATCTTGATCTATATCTCTTTTTTCATTAAATGCTTTTACAACTGCGTTTTCTGTAATTTCATTAAATGTAATACGTTTTATATCCTTATCATGTTTTTCAAAAAGATTTCCTAAGTGTCAAGCTATAGCTTCTCCTTCACGGTCAGGATCGGAAGCAAGAATAATTTGATCCGCAGTTTTACCTGCCTTAATTATTTCGTCAACATTTTTCTTTTTTGATGCTTCAATTTTAAATGTTGGAGTCATTGTCTTAAGGTCAATTCCTAATCCTCATGGACCCGAATCAACAATTCTATTAATATGCCCACCACTAGCAAGAACCTCAAAAGAATCATCAGTAAAGTTTTTTTCTAGATAATGTTTTATTTTTTCAACTTTAGATGGTGATTCAAGTAATACTAAATATTTTGCCATGCTTAAACCTCTTTCATTGAATAATTAAAACCTTTTAAAATAAAAATATCAACAAAATCAAAAAAATTTAATTATCGTTTTTTCTATATATAATAAATAAAACATAGTTTTAAATAAGTTTGTGATTTTTTTAAAAATAGGCATATAATTATAAATAATCAAAAAAGGAGTTTTAATGAAAACCATAATAATCGGAGGCTCAGCTACTGGAATGGGAGTTGCTGCTAAACTTAATAGACTTGATAAAAATTCTGAAATTATTGTAATTCAAGACAAGGAATATGTTTCATTGGGAGCGTGCGGAATTCCTTACTATGTTGGAGACAACTTTCAAAATCCTGAAGTTTTAATTGCTAGAACAGTAGAAGAATTTCAAAAAACAGGTGTACAAGTAATTAATAACACAAAAGTTGAAAAAGTAGATTTTGATAAAAAAGCAGTATATTTTAAAAATAAGGAATTGAAATATGACAACTTGGTTATTGCTGTAGGGGCGAAACCTATTATTCCATCAATTAAAAATATTGATGCAACAAATATATTCACTGTAAATTCAAAAGAAGACGCGATAGTAATTAAAAAAGCAATTAATAATAATAGCAAGGTTCTTGTTATTGGTTCAGGCTTAATAGGTCTTGAAATGGTTGAAAACATTAAGCATAGCAGTAGAGCAGAAATAACAATTATTGAAAAAGCAGATAGAGTTTTGAAAAATCTTTTAGATCAAGAGTTTACAAAATTAGTTGAAGAAAAGATAAAAGAGCAAAACATAAAACTAATTAAAGAAGATGAAATTGTAGAATTTGTTAAAGATAAGGATAATAAAGTTTGTGGTGCTAGAACATTAAGCGGGAATGTGATTGATTGTGATGTTGTAATTTTAAGTATAGGAGTTTTACCAAATACTGAATTATTTAAAGAAACAATTATTGATTTAGAAACAAACGGAGCAATTAAAGTCAATGAATATTGCGAAACTAATGTTGAAAATGTTTATGCTGGGGGAGATTGTTGTAGCAGTTTGAGTTATTTATATAAAAATAGAAGAACATTTTATTTAGCGACTGTAGCAAATAAACAAGCAAAAGTAATTGCAAATAATATAAGTAAAGCAAAAAGCAACAAATTTGCTGGTGCACTAGGCACAACAATTATTAGATTTTTTGATTTAGAATTAGCGAGATCTGGTGAAAATAGAATGTTTATAGAATCAAATAATTTAAAAACAAAAGAAATTTTAATAAAAGACAAGGATCACACAAATTATGTAAGTGATCAAGAAGAATTATGGTTAAAAATAATTGTTGATGAAAATACAAATCAAATCATCAATGTGCAAATGCTTGGAAAAAACAAAGCAGTGTTAAGAATTTATGGATTAGTAAGTTTGATTTGAGCAAGAGTGAATGTTGATGAAGCATTAGAGCAAATTGATTTACCGTATTCTCCACCATTTTCTAGAACAACAGACATAATTCATATTGCATTAAGTAAATTAATATAAAAAGAAAAGAGGTAACTTAAATGTTATTAAGTAGTTTTAAAGAAACATTCCTACAAAACTTTTTAAGCATAAGTACATGACAATCTCTATTAGCGATTTTATTGTTCTTTGGTTTAATGGGTGGATTTTGATATGGACTAAAACAAATAAAAATTAAATTTGTATATAGAATTCTAATTGGTATGTCAATTGGATTAATTTTTGGTGTCATAATTCAGGCTATTATAGGTTTCCCTGGCGGTTCATGATTTGCTCATAGTGGAAATTCCGCATGAGCTTCAGTTGATGGAACTTGAATTGATATATCAGGTTATTACATACAATCAGGTGAAGCTTACGTTAAAATCAGTTCTATAATTGGAACAGATGGATACGAACAAATAATTAAAAATTTAAGTTTAGGAAATATTTTTATAGATTCTAATGGTAAAGCTGCTTTTGAAGGAGCAATAACTTTTGTTCCTGATGTTAAATCAGGAATTCTTTGAGTAGAAGAATTTAATACTTGAGCAACAATGTTAAAGCAAATTTTTATTAATGGTATTTTATTAATTACCATACCTGTTGTATTTATTGCAATATTCAGAGTTGTTGCAAAACCAGGAACAAGCGGTCTAGGAAGAATTTCGGGAAAAGCCATTGCAATTTTACTAATTAATGTTGCAATTGCATTTACAATTACATTTTGAATTGGATACTTTTTAAACATAGGTAAAGGGTTAAATTTTGATCAACAAATTGCTGGAGGATCAGGAAGAACAGATGCAAAAGCATTGCCAGACATAATTTGAGGATATATACCTTCAAACTTTGTTGCTACTCTTTCTGCAACAGCAATTATACCTGTTATTGTATTAGCGGCATTAATCGGATACGCAACAACATTTGTTAGAAAAAAACATCCAGAGTCAATGGAAAATTTAAATAGATTTATGGATAGAGCTTGAGATATTGTTATGTCAATTTTAATGACATTTATGAAAATAATGCCTCTTGCTGTTATGGCTATGATCACAACTTCTATTACAACAAGAGCAATTGGTGCATTAGCTTCAATAGGAATGATTTTAGCGGTAGGATACATCGGATTATTTGTTATGTTAGGTGTTATGACATTAATATTATTTGTATCAGGTGTAAATGTAAAAGCTTGATGAAAATATGCATGAAGACCTTTAATTCAAGGATTTTCAACTCAATCATCAAACGCAACATTACCAGTTACAATGGAAACTCTTTCAAAAGAAATGAAAGTTCAAGATAAAATAACAAGTATTGTAGCACCACTTTCTACATCATTAGGGTTAGTTGCCTGTGCTGGAGTTCAAGCGGGATTAATTACATCTGTTTTATATACAGGTTCTGCACAAGTTGCTTCAATGAATATCTTTGCATTCTTTATTTTAGGTTTATTTACTACAGTCGTTGCAAGTATTGGAATTGCAGGGGTTCCTGGAACAGCTACAGTTGTTACATCAGCAGTTTTAAACGGAATTGGATTTGGAACATACTTTGCTCCAGTTTATGCAATATTTGGAGCAATTGATGGTTTATTTGATATGGGTAGAACTGCAACAAATGTTACAGGTGGAGTTTTTGCAGCAACATTAATTGCTAGGGATGAAGGCTCATTTGAAGAAGGGACTGAATTAGTTACTCAAAAACAGATTGATTCAAGAGTTCAAAAATATGAAAATAAAATTGTAAAAATCAATAGTAAAAAAGAATTAAAATCTCAAAACGCTGAAAAAAAGAAAATAAATAGACAAACTAAAAAAGCAAAAAAATAAATAAATTGGTAAAATAAATAAAGTTTTAAAGTTATAAAGGAGTTAATATGACTAAATTTAGATTAAGATATGCACCATCACCAACAGGTTTTTTACATATCGGAAATACTAGAACAGCTTTAATGAATTATTTATTTGCTAAGCACTATGATGGTGACTTTATTGTAAGGATTGAAGACACTGATTTAGAAAGAAACGTTGAGGGAGCAATCGAATCGCAATTTGAAAACTTAAATTGACTAGGCATTATTGCTGATGAGTCGTTCTTAAAACCTGGAGAAGAAAAATACGGTAAGTATATGCAATCTCAAAAATTTGAAAGATATGAAAAATTAGCTCATGATTTAATTAATCAAAATAAAGCTTATCGTTGTTTTTGCACAACAGAAGAATTGGAAAAAGATTATGAAGAGCAAGTAGCTAAAGGAATCGTTGCAACTAAGTATTCTGGGAAATGTGCAAAACTATCTAATCAAGAAATCAACAGCAACATTGAAGTTGGAAAAGAATTTTCAATTAGATTCTTAGTACCTGAAAAAATTCTAAACATTAAAGATTTTATTAAGGGTGATATTACATTTGATTCAAAAGAATTAGGTGATTTTGTTATTTTGAAAACAAATAAAATTGCAACTTATAATTTTGCTGTTGTAGTCGATGATTTTGATATGGAAATCACTCATGTTTTAAGGGGTGAGGAACATATTTCAAATACACCAAGACAAATTCTAATTTATGAAGCTTTTGGCTGAAAAACTCCAAACTTTGGTCATATGTCTTTAATTATTGATTCAACTGGTAAAAAACTTTCAAAAAGAAGTGGTAATGCATTATTCTTTATTGAACAGTATAAAAATCAGGGTTATCTACCAGAAGCTATGTTCAATTATATTTCTTTATTAGGTTGATCACCGACTGGGGAAAAAGAGCTATTAACAAGAGAAGAATTAATCAAAATGTTTGATGATAAAAGATTTAGTAAATCTCCATCAACATTTGATATGACAAAAATGAAATGAATTAATTCTCAATATATGAAAAATTTAAATGAAGAACAATATTTAGATTTTACTAAAAAGTTTATTGATTCAAATAGATTTAATATTTCAACTAAATCAATCGAATGATTAAATCAAGTTCTTTTATTGTTTAAAAAAGAATTAGAATTTGCAGAACAAATTAATAATCATTTAGATATATTCTTTAATGATATAGACTTATCAAGCGAGATTATTGATGGTTTAAAAACAATTGATAACTATGAATTAGTTATTGTAGAATTTAAGAATCAAATAAACAGTCTAACTAATTGAACAACTGAGGAAATAAAAAAATTAATTAAAATCGTAAGTGAATTAACTTCTAAAAAAGGAAAAGAGTTATTTATGCCAATTAGAATAGCTGCTTCAAATTCAGAGCACGGTCCTTCTTTGGCAGATGTAATTTATCTTTTAGGAAAAGAAAAGGTTTTAGCAAACATTGCTAAAATTAAGTAGGGGTTTTGATTATGGAAAAAGTATTTAGAGATAGTGTGCATGGTGATATATTCATCAACGAAGAAGTTTTTATGGAAATCATTAACTCACCTGAAATGCAAAGACTAAGACGCATATTACAATTAGGTGGTTCTCAGTACGCTTATGCAGGTGCAACGCACACAAGATTTACACACTGTATAGGCGTTTATCATATTATTAATCAATTTTTAAAAACTCCAGACTTTTTAAAAATACCTCATAAAGATAGAACAGCAGTTTTATTAGCAGGTTTAATGCATGATATAGGTCATGGCCCATTTTCACACACATTTGAAAAAATTGGTAATAGACATCATGAGCAATATAGTGCTGATATAATTACTAATCCAAGTGGAAATATATCAAAAATTTTGAAAAAGCATAAAATAAACCCAAATGATGTTGTTGCTATTTTAGAAGGAAAACACCCAGTAAAGGTTTTAAATTCACTAGTAAGCAGTCAACTTGATGCAGATAGAATTGATTATTTGATGCGTGACTCATATTATTGCGGTGTTAACTATGCAGCTGTTGATATAGAATTTTTAATCAGAAACGTAAAAATTATAGATGATAAAATAGTTTTTCCCAAAAAAACAATTCATGCTATAGAATCATACCTATTAGGTAGATATCATATGTATAAACAAGTATATGAACATCAACTTTCAACAGGTTTTGATGTAACATTTCAAAATTGGTTTAAAAGATTGCTGGATTTAAATGAATTAGGTCATGAATTCAAAGATTCAAGAATAAAAAAATATTTTAGTGCAATTTTTAATGGACAAAATATTTCAACAGATTTATACTTAAATTTAGATGATTTTACAATGATAGACATTATTAAAAATTCTCAATTGGAAAATGATCATATTTTAAGTGATTTAGGTTCTAGAATAATTAACAGAAATTTTTTAAAATTAAAAGAAGCTGATGAAGTGAAAATTAGAGAAATTAAGAATATGTTAAAAGAACAGGGTAAAGATCCTAAATACTACTTTACTGAACCAATTTCTAAGAAACCAAATATTTATAGAGATGGTGTAATTGAAGGAAAAGATCAAACAATTTATATTGTTGATAAAAACAATACAGTAAAATCACTTACTAAGTTTAGTTTATTAGCTAATACAGTAAAACAATTTGAAGATGAGAAAATAGTAAAAAAATTCTTTTTTCCAAAAGAATTTATGTAAAACTTGATAGAGAGTAAGGGGGAATAAAATGGAAAATTTATCAAACATTGATTTAGCTTACGCTTTTTTAAAAAAACGTAAAAATCCAGTCAAATTGATGGATATATGAGACGCGATAAAAGATAAAGCTATAAATCATAAAAATGATGAAAACGAAGCAATTGCTGATTTATATAGTGACTTAGTTCTTGATGTTAGATTTGCCCTTTCTCCAAAGGGCGAATGAGCATTAAGTGATGACTCAAAAATTGAAGATATTAAGAAAAAATTTGTTGAAAAACCTGTTAAAAAGAAAATGATTAGTTTAGATGAAGACGCTGAAGACTTAACTGAAGAAAATATAAATTCAGATGAAGACGAAGAAGACCCAGAAATTTATGATGATCTTTTTGTTGAAGAGGAAGAAGACGACGCTACATCAATTTATTATGATGAAGATGAGGATATGTAATATTTAAAGAAAAAGTTGTGAGCTTTTATGTTTTAGCAACTTTTTTTATTTTTTAGAAGGAGTAAGATTATGGCAAAATTTGTATTTGTAACTGGTGGAGTGGTTTCAGGCTTAGGAAAAGGAATCACAGCTAGTTCGTTAGGAAATTTATTGAAAGCAAGTGGGTTAAAAGTGTTCATGCAAAAATTTGATCCATATTTAAATGTGGACCCAGGAACAATGAGTCCTTATCAGCATGGAGAAGTTTTTGTTACAGATGATGGTGGGGAAACTGATTTAGACTTAGGGCATTATGAAAGATTTATTGATGAAAAATTGACAAAGATGTCATCAACATCAGCTGGAAAAATATATCTTGAAACCATTAATGCTGAAAGACGCGGGGATTGAGGAGGCCAAACTATACAAGTTGTTCCTCACATTACTGATTCAATAAAAAATAAAGTTTATCAAGCAGCTAAAACTTCAGGTGCAGATATTATCATTTCTGAAATTGGTGGAACAGTTGGTGATATCGAATCTCAGCCATTTATTGAAGCAATTAGACAAATTAGAATGGAACAAGGAAAAGAAAGTGTAGTTTTTATTCACGTTGCATTGTTGTTATATTTAAGTGCATCAAAAGAATATAAAACAAAACCTATTCAGATGTCTGTTAAAGAATTATTAAGTTTAGGAATTCAACCAGATATTATTGTTCAAAGAACTGATAAGCATTCTTCAAAAGATATTAAAGAAAAAATATCATTATTTTGTAACATACCTACAACAAATGTAATTGACGCAATTGATAAGGAATCTATTTATGAAGTTCCACTAGAAATGTATAATCAAAATCTTCATGCACTTGTTTTAGAACAATTACAAATTAAAGTAACAAAAACTGATATGACTGCTTGAATCAAATTTATTGAGAAAATAAATCAATCAAAACAAGAATTTGAAGTTACTTTTGTAGGAAAATATATTGAATTACAAGATGCTTATCTATCTGTTATTGAATCATTGAAAATATCGGGATATGAGTTTAATAGAAAATTAAAAATTAATTGAATTCAAGCTGATAAAATTAATGAAAATAATTACCAAGAAGTATTAAAAAACGCTAAAGGTATCTTAGTGCCTGGTGGATTTGGTGATCGTGGAGTTGAAGGTATGATTTTGGCGTCTAAATTTGCAAGAGAAAACAATATCCCATATTTGGGTATTTGTCTTGGAATGCAAATAGCGACTATTTCAATGGCGAGAGATTGATTAAATCTCTCAACAGCAAACTCGACAGAATTTGATCAGGCAACTACAGCACCTATCTTTGATTTCATTAGAGGAATTGATGTTCAAAACTTAGGCGGCACTTTAAGACTTGGTGCTTTTTATAAGACAACTATTAAAAAAGGAACAATTGCAGAAAAATTATATGGAGCAAATGAGGTCTTTGAAAGACACAGACATAGATATGAATTTAATAACGAATATATGAAGTCATTAGAAGATAAGGGTTTAGTATTTTCAGGAATATATGAAGATAAAAAACTTGTTGAAATGATTGAGATACCAGCACACCCATTTTTTGTAGCAACCCAATTTCATCCAGAGTTTACTTCAAGACCAAACAAACCCAATCCTTTATTTAAGGGATTTGTTGAAGCTATAATTAAAAATTCTTAGAATTATTATAGTTGTATAATTTTTTAATAATATATTATTAAAATAAAAAGGGAGAAATTTTATGATAATTGAAAAAGTTTATAAAGCAAGTAATGAACAGGAAAAATCACAAAGAAGAATTGCTGAAACTATAATTAGTGAAATAACAAAAAATAATAAGTTTACATTAGGAATAACTCAACTTGCTGAAAAAAGCCAAGCATCGCAACCCACAACAACTAGATTCATTAATGAAATTTACCCAGAGGGAAATTATAAACTTTTTAAAGAAAAATTAAATGAAGAAATTAAGACTTACTTTAAAAGCAATTATGAGAAAAATAATTTATTTGATAATAAAAAAAGAATGCTATTAGATATCACAAATACTTTAGAAAAAATTGATGATAGTCAAATAATTAAGGCATCAGATTTATTAGTAAAAGCAAATAAAATAAATGTTGCTTCACTTGGCGGAAATTATTCAATAAAATATTTGTTTGAGCATAAATTAACAAAAATTGGAAAATATGCAATGTTAAGTTTAGATTGACACCAACAATTAATAAATTTAAATTTTATGACTAAGACTGATGTATTAATTGTTATATCATATTCTTCGGATAAGAATGAAATTTCAAAAATAATTGAAAAAGCTCTTATTAAAGGAATAAAAATAATTTTATTAACTGGGGAATTTAAGAGTAAATGAGAAAATGAAGTTGATATTTGTATAAAAATACCATCAACGGATGCTAAATTTAGATCTTTCTCTTTTACTTCAAAAACTTGTATGAATTTAGTAATAGAATTAATTTTTAGAGAAATGTTGAAAAATATTTTACCTGAAATAGACGTTGTTGAAGAATGAAAATGGCAAAATAAGTAATGGGGTACCATTATTTTTTTGTGTTCTGAAAAAATATTCATTTTTTGAATAAAATGGAGTACTATTTAAGTAGGAGGCCATATGGATAAAAAAATATTAAACAAAAATAATATATTTATTAATTTAGATTTGAATACACAAGCTGAAGTTTTTGAGTATATTGCTAATAAAGCTTATGAATTAAAATATACAAGTAATGAAAAAGCTCTTATTAAAGGATTTAAACAAAGAGAAAAACAATCAACAACAGGATTTGAGGATGGTTTTGCTATACCACATGCAAGAATAAAAGAAATAACACAACCTTCTATATTTTATATAAAACTTAAAAATAAAATAGATTGAAAATCACTTGATGGAAAAGGAACAAACGTTATCTTAGCATTGCTTATTCCAGATACACCATCAGGTGAAGAACACTTAAAAATGCTAAGCTCACTAGCTGTGAAAATTATGGATGAAGAAATTAAAAAAGAATTGCAAAATCCTAAAAGTTCATTAGATGTTTTAAATATTTTATTAAAAGAAAACAATGAAAAGGAACAAACTAAATTAAAAAGTAAAGTAAAAGTTGTAGGTATAACAGCTTGTGTAACTGGAATTGCACACACTTACATGGCTGAAGAAAAATTATTGAAAGCTGGTGCAGAGATGGGCTATCAAATTAGAATTGAAACCCAAGGATCAAAAGGTGTAGGTAATAAATTAACATATAAAGAAATTGAAGAGGCAGATGTAATTATATTAGCAACAGATATCTCTGTTGAAATGGATCGTTTTGTAGGTAAAAAAATATTTGCTACAAAAGTTGTTGATGCAATTAAAGACCCTAAGAAATTAATTGATAAAAGTATTAAGGATGGAAAAATTTATGAATCCAATAATACAGAAGGATTTAATAATCAAAAGGGTAAAAAGGCAGCAACAAATGATTCACCACTAAATCATATTTTAGCAGGTATCTCATATATGATCCCAATGATAGTATTGGGAGGTATTTGTTTAGCGTTTTCATTAGGATTAGCAAAAGCAATTTGAGGTCCTGAATCTGGAACAGCTGGACCAAATGGTGAATATAAGTGAGGTATACTTGCTATTTTAGATAGCATTGGTGGAGCAGCATTTACTTTAATGATTCCTGTGCTAGCTGGTTTTATAGCAAATTCAATTGCTGGTAGAGCGGCAATAGCACCAGCTATGGTTGGAGCATTTATAGGAAATGATACTTCTAAATTAGCTTCTTGAATTCCGGGAATGGATGCTGTAGCAACTCCTATGGGATTTATTGGAGCAATAATTGCAGGATTAGTTGTAGGATATTATGTAAGATGAGTTAACAATTGAAAAGTTCCAAAATCTCTTGCACCAGCAATGCCAATATTCTTTATACCACTAACTGCTGGTATATTAATATCATTAATATTTATATATATCTTAGGAGCACCAATAGGATATGTTATGAGTCAAGTGCAAGCAGGAATTGAAAAAGCATATAACTCAGGCAATATAGGTATATTAGTAGGTTTAGGTTTAGGTATTATATTAGGGGCAATGGCCGGATTTGATATGGGTGGACCAGTTAATAAAATTGCTTTTATTACATGTTCTGCTCTAATTACTGCTGGGGTTCAACAACCAATGGGCGCAATGTCAGCAGCAATCCCAGTAGCACCATTAGGAATGGGATTATCAACAATTTTATTTAAAAGATTTTACTCAGAAGAAGAAAGAGGAATGGGAATAGCTGCGATTATAATGGGAACAATAGGGATTTCTGAAGGTGCTATACCATTTGCAATTAGAGACCCAAAAAGAGCAATAATTTGTAATGTTCTTGGATCTGCTGTTGCTGGTGGTATTGCTGGTGCCTTTATGATAACTGACGCAGCAGCACATGGTGGACCAATTGTTGCAATATTAGGAGCAGTACCTTATGGACCCATGACACTTTACTACTTTATTGCTGTAATTTGTGGAGTAGCGGTTACAACATCATTGTACGGTATTTGACAAATGAAAGATGCTGGTGCTTATGGTTCTGTTAAAGAAGCACATGTTATTAATTTGGAAACATTAAAGCTAGAAAAACATGAAAAAATATTGCAAATCAAAGAAGAAATGAAAAAACTAAAAGAAAATAATGGTACAGAAAAAGAAATAAATATACTTAAAAATGAAATTGAAAAAGTAAATGAACAATATAAAATAAATGTTAATATAGCAAAAAAAGATTTTATGAATATTAATAAAAAAGAAAAAGAGTTTATAAAAAATTCTTCACTTAAAAAAGATATAAAATTTATTTCAGAAAAATATAATTCTGAAATTAAAACTTTAAAGGAAAAAAGTCTAAGTAAAAAGGAAAAGGCAGATTTATCAAAAATAGAATTTAAAGATTTTAAACAAAAACTAAATTCTGAAATCTTAAAAATTAAAGAACTTAAGGAAAATGAAATTAAAAATTGCAATATAGATTTAAGAAAAAAATATAGAGAAGAATATAAAAATAGAATTTAAAGAGATTTAAAATGAAAATAATAAAAATAAAGCCACATTTTTCTGAAAAGATATGAGGTTCAAAAGATTGAAAAAGTTTGGGATATGAAAACCCAAGCAATAAAAAATTTGGAGAGGCTTGAGTTATTTCTGCTCATCCAAACGGATTAAGTTTTTTAGATGATGAAGAAATAACTTTAAAAGATTTTTTTCAAAATAATAAAAATTTTTTTGGAAGAGAAAGCTATGAAAAGTTTCCATTACTTTCAAAAGTAATAAACCCTACTGAAAATTTATCCGTTCAAGTTCATCCAAATGATGAATATGCAATTAAAAATGAAAATGACTTGGGAAAACCCGAATCATGAATTGTTTTAGATTGCCCAAAAGATAGTGAAATTATTTACGGGCATTCTGCTCAAAATAAAGAAGAATTTATTGAATGTGTTGAAAATAATAATTGAAAAAAATTGCTTAAAACCATAAAAGTTAATAAAGGTGATTTCATTTTTGTTCCATCTGGAAAAATTCATGCTTTAACAGCAAATGTAAAGGTTTTTGAACTTCAAAGATCAAGTGATGTCACTTATAGACTTTATGATTATGACAGATTAGAAGAAGGAAAAAAAAGGGAATTGCAGATAGAAAAGTCAATTGATAATTTAACTTTTCCTGATAATAAATTGAATGTTGTTAAAAATGCAAGTGGAAGAGTTTTTTCTTCAAATTTCTTTTCAATATTTGTTTATAAATCAACTTTGCATACAAATTTTGTAAAGTATGAAGATTCATATTGAATTGAGTTAACTGTTGTTAAAGGCGAGGGAACAATCGGAGGGGTTAAATTTCAAAAAGGTGAATCAGCAATTATTTTAAGCAATTTTTCAGAAATTATAATAGAGGGTGAAATTGAAATAATTTTTTACTGAATTAAAAAATAAAAAATCTCGAAAGAGATTTTTTATTTTATTCAGAATCTTTTGAAAATTTTGTTCTCATTTTCTATTGAATTTTCATATACTCCGCCATTTTTTAAAATAACTTTTTCTGAAGCAGGGTTTGTATCTAAACAAGTTATTAGTATTTCTTTAATACCTTCTTTTTTAGCTATTTTTAATGTTTGTGCTAGCATTTCTGTTGCTAATCCCATATTTCTATAGCGTGGTGCTACACCATAACCAATGTGGCCACCAAAATTTAATAAGTTTTCATTTAATTCTAACCTTAAATTAATAAAACCTATAACTTCGTTTTGGTTGTTAATCGCAATATACTGTTTAAAAGGCATTCAGCCTGGGAACCCAACTCCTTCTTTAACAAAGTCAATTCACTCTTCGACTGTTTGAAATGAAAGAATATCTGAGGAACCTTGAATTTTATCTTCTATTTCTTCAGGGTATTGCATGAAATTTTTTAATGCTTTTAAAATTGCATTCTTATTTTTTAAGCTTGGTTTAATAATTTTTATCTCCATATTAACCCCCCAATCTAATTAAAAATATTATATACCTTTAATATTATTTGCATTTTATTATTTTTCTTTTAGTGCTATTATTAGATTTATATGAAAAGGAGAAAACATGAAAAATATAATTGAAATTAAAAATTTAAGTAAGTCATTTAAAAATAAAGTTGTATTAAAAGATTTTAACCTTGATATAAAAGAAGGTGAAAGAATTGCAATTATGGGAGCTAATGGTTGTGGTAAAACTACATTAGTTGAAATGATTGCACAATTTAATAAACCAGATAAAGGTACAATCAAAATTAATTTGGATGAAAATATCAAAGCTGAAATTGGAATTCAACTTCAAACAGGTGATTGACCAGCGGGAATAACACCAAGTGATATGTTAACTTTTTACAAAAGTATTTATCCAAAATTTACAAAAGAATGAGAGGCAATTATTTCAGACGTTTTTGATATAAAAGAGTTTATTAAAACACCTTTAAAAAAATTGTCAGGGGGTCAAAAGCAGAGATTTAATGCAATGATCTCTGTTATGAACAACCCAAAAATTGTTATTTTAGATGAATTAACAACAGGTCTTGATATGGAACTGCAATATAAAATTACTGATTTCTTTAGAGATAACGTAAAACAAAATAAGCAAACATTGTTATTGGTTTCACATCACCCAGAGGAAGTTGAAATTTTGTGTGACAGAATAGTTATTATTCATGAAGGAAATATATTCTTTGATAAAAAAATCAGTGCTGTTATTTCTAAATATGGATCAGTCAGAGATTTAATGAATTTATTTTTTAAAGGAGAACTAAAATAATGAAAGCAAGTTTAAAAAGTTTTGACATAAAAAAACAAACAAGCATTTTTAAAAATTTAACATCGCTTGTTTACAAGTCATTTACCAAAGAACCAAGAAGCATTATATTTATGCTTGTTGTCCCTATATTTTTTTCTGTAATGTTTTTTTTCATTTTTGGAAAAGAAGGGAAAACACTATTTAATTATGCGCTTCTTCCATGTTTGACAGTTTTAACTTCATTAACTCCAGCAATTGTCGAATGAAAAAACTCTGTATTTTTAAAAAGAATAGACATAACAGGGGTTAAAAAGAGTATGTTTATTGCTTCTATTTGACTAGTTTACCTTTTAGCAGGAATATTCTTTTATTTAGTTGTTTTATCTTTTAACACAATATTAAGCATTGCAACGCTTGGAACAGGAAGTGAAAACACTTTTATATCAAGTTTTAACTCAATAAAAATAGGATATTTATTTTTATCAATAATTTTAATTTGTGCAACATCAATTGCATTAGCAACATTGTTCGGAGGTATTGCAAATTCATCTGGTTCAATTCAAGGTGTAGTAATGATGGTATATTTTTTCAGTATATTTTTATCAGGGATAATGCTTCCAACACAATCTTTATTTAAAAGTGAAGGAATGGTAATTTTTACTTATTTTATTCCACACAAATACCCAGTTTTCTTATACATGTATTCATTTAGTCAAACTGGTTGAACAGAAATATTACCCAATGATCAATGAATCATTCCAACTCAAGCAGCCACTTTCCAAGGAGCTGTAAATAGTTTTACTGCCTCATGACAACCAATTGTTGGTTCATTGGGTATTTTAACAGCATTATTTACTTTAACCACATTTACATTTAAATGAACTGCTAAAAGATAATTTAAAATTATTTTCTTAAAAGTTATAAAGTTGTATAATTTTATAGAAGTATAAAAGAAAGAGGATAAATAAATGAGACTATATCATGAAAAATTAGTTAATGCTACAGCTATGGTTAAAGCAGCACACGAAAACAAATATGCAATCGGTCACTTTAACATTAACAACTTAGAATGAACTAAAGCAATTTTAGAAGCAGCACAAGCTTCAAATACACCAGTTATTTTAGGAACAAGTGAAGGTGCAATTAAATATATGGGTGGACCAATCACTGTTGTGGGAATGGTTAACGGATTATTAGAAGAATTAAACATTACTGTTCCAGTTGCATTACACTTAGACCATGGACAATCAATTGAAATGGCTAAAAAATGTATTTTAGCTGGTTACTCATCAGTTATGTTTGATGGATCACATCTACCATACGAAGAAAACTTAGCAAAAACTAAAGAATTATTAATTTTTGCAAATGAACATGAAATTTCAGTTGAAGCTGAAATTGGTTCAATTGGTGGAGAAGAAGATGGTGTTGTTGGAAACGGTGAATTAGGAGACCCAACTCAAGCAGCAGAAATTTCAAAAACTGGAATTTCAATGTTAGCTGCTGGAATCGGAAACATTCATGGAAAATACCCAGAATGATGAACAGGTTTATCATTCGATACTTTACAAGATTTGCAAGCATCATGTAAAATGCCAATGGTATTGCATGGTGGAAGTGGAATTCCTCAAGATCAAGTTGAAAAAGCTATTTCAATGGGAATTTCAAAAATTAATGTTAACACAGAATTACAATTAGCATTTAGAGATGCTACAAGAAAATACATCGAAGCTGGAAAAGACTTAGATGACAAAACAAAAGGATTTGATCCAAGAAAATTATTAAATCCTGGTTACCAAGCATTAAAAGAAACATTTAATGAATTAACAGAATGATTCGGATGTAAAGGAAAAGCTTAATTTAAGATTTTAATTGAAAATCGCGAAAGCGGTTTTTTATTTGTTCTTTTTTATAAAAATGTTATATAATTTTTAGGTACTGAAAAAGTATCTATATGAAAACATAGTGTGAAAGGAGATACATCTATGCCAAAAAAAGATATTCAACCAAAATACTTCGAGGAAGCAAAATTTGTTTGTACAACATGTGCTAATGAATTCGTTTGTGGAACTACAAAAAGAGAAGAAATGAGAATTGACGTTTGTTCAAATTGTCACCCATTCTACTCAGGTGCGCAAAACTTTGCAAACACAACAGGTCGTGTTGAACAATTTAAATCAAAATTTGCAAGAAAAGAAGCAATTAATGCAACTGCTCAAAAAAATTCTGAAGATCAAAAATCAAAAAATAAAGAAACTAAATAATAAGAGACCGTTAGCGGTCTTTTATTTTGGCTTTTTTGTTCACTTAAAGAAGCAAATGATTTAAAATATAATAAATGTTTTGCTTTTTAGAAAGGGGAAAATAATGTCGTATAAAATAGAAGATTTTATTCCCTTAAATAATAAGGAAAAAATTAAAAAAGTTAATTTTGAGTCTAAGTCTGGGAAAGTAACAAATATTTATTTAGATTATGAAAATCATAAATCGTTTAAGCAATTGATTTTGGGTAAGCAAAAAAATAAGACAGGGAGATATCAAGTTGATAATGAAGATGTTATTAATAAGAACTTTATTAAATTGCACACTGAGTATATTAAAACAGATAGTTGATTTGAACGTTTAATTCCAACTAAATGAATTCTTGCTTTGTCACTTCTATCAGATCTTCAATTTTTAAGAAGAGCAAGAATTAAGTATGCAGAAAAAAGATATGATTATTTGTCATTATTAGACTCAAAAAATGATCTATCAGATTTAAAGTTGAGAAGAGATATAGACGAAGCAATTAATAAATTTGTTGATTTTTTAAATGGATCGCATGAAAAAATTTTAGCAGGATTAGATGAAAATTTAGTAAAATTAAATGAGTCAATGCCAGAAAAGTTATTTTCAGAATTTTCACCTCAAGTAAAAGTTTTATCAAAAGCTGTTCATGATATTGAAAAGGAACTATTTTTAAATAGGATGGAATTTAAATTCATTCAAGTCTTATATGATAGCATTGAAGTAATTAATGAGTTAAGAGACTCATGTACTTGTGAATACAATACAAAAAAATCGAATAATAAATTGTTAAGAAAAAGAAAAGGTTTGTTTGAATATAAGCAAACAAAATTTATTGTTGAAAAACAATTAAAGTTCTTAAATATTAGACTTAATAAATTAAGGCTAGAAAAGCTTATTTTAATTTTTAGAAAAAGAACAATTACTTCTCAATTTAAATTTGAGTTAGATAAATTTTATAAAAATTATTCTGTTTCTAAAGAAGTGCAACAAGATATTTATTCAGAACTAAGTAACTGAAAAAAAATTATTAGAGATAAATTTAAAGATCAAAATCAAACTGAAAAAAAATTTTTGTTTAGCTTTATTAAATCAGAAACAGAGTTACTTAAAAAATATGTAGTTTCAAATGTTCATGATTATCATAAATTAATTCTTACTGGTGAAATTAAATATGGTAATAAAAATGAATTTTTATCACTTAGAAAACATTATAAAAAACAAATTGTTCCGGTTGTTAAACAAGCTGAGCAATGAATGGAAAATAACTTTAAGAATTTGGACATAAATTTTGAATGATTCTTAAAAGGAAGTTTTAAGCTTTCTTCTTTAAATATGATTTATGTTAAAATTTTAAAAGCCATAAATTTAGGTAAAAAGAATATCTTTATTTCGGATTTCTTACATTTACTAACTAGTAAAGATTATGAAATGCTGTTTGAAACAATTAAAAAAATCAACAAATTTTATCCAGATATTTCATTTATTGTTCTTCACTCAAAAACATTTACAATTAATGATTTAAATAAGAACAATAAAATTTATTGATTAAAAAATGAAGAATTGATAAAAACATCAACTAAAGAATTTTTTGAAAAAAATCTTGTTAAAATTTGCAAAAATGAATTGGGGGAGTCAAATGTTTTTGCTTTTTATAAAGAAACTGAAAATTTAATAGACATTGAAAATAGATTATGAAATGTAAACACAAAAAAATTTAATGATTCAGGTTTTATATTTATAAATCCATTAGAAGTATCTACAGAATTCATTGAAAATAATTCAGTACCAATAAATGTTAAAATTATTAAGTCAAACAAATATCATGATAAAAATATGCATTTTGCTATAACAAGAAATAAAACAAAAATATATTTCTATTCAAAAGATAAAAATTTTGAAAGAGAAACTGAAACAGTTCTTTATTTTGAAGAACGTTCTATATCATCTGTAATATAAAAGGAGAAAATATGAAAGATACAAATTACAAACTATTAATTAAAAAAATAAAACAAAATAAAAACATAATAATTTTAAAACACATTAGACCTGATTGAGATGCTCAAGGTAGTTCTATGGGTTTAGCCTACCTAATTGCTGAAAATTTCAAAAACAAAAAAATTGTTGTTCCTGGTGATAGATTAGACGATAATCGTGATTTTTTATCTGAAAACTTATCTGATGAATTTATTAAATCTGCTTTAGTTATTACAGTTGATACAGCGACTCAAGCACGTTTAGATTTTGATAGATATGAATTAGCAGAAGAAACATTTAAAATTGACCATCATGTTAATATTGATCCATATGCAAAAAATGAAATAGTTAAAGAAACAGCAATGGCGTGTACAGAAGTAATAACTTTGTGAGCTGAAGCAATGAAACTAAAATGAAATGTTAATGCAGCTTCAAATTTATACAAAGGTTTAGTTACAGACAGTGGAAGATTTTTATTTCCAAATACAAGTTATAAAACATTTAATGCAGCAAAAATATTATTAGAAAATGGCGCTAATTTAAAAGCTGTCCATGACTCTTTATTTGTTTCAGATTTAAAAAGAAAAAAATATGCAAACTTTGCGTTTTCAAAACTGCAACTATCAAAAAATGGTGTAGGTCATATAATCATTACAAAAGAGGACCAAAAACCATGAGATTATTCATATGATGAAATTAAATCAGCATTAGGAACAATGAGTGGGATTGATGAAATTAAAATATGAGTTTTAGTTATTGAATTGGATGATGAAATTAAGGTTTCAATCAGAAGTAGAAATTTTGAAATTGATAAAATTGCTAATAAATATAATGGTGGTGGGCACAAACTTGCTAGTGGATGTAAATTAAAAACATTAAAAGACATTTCAAAATTGGTTAAAGATTTAGATTCAGTTATTATAAAGGAAACTAAATAATCATGATTCCAAATAGAGACACAATTCAAGAAAAACAGTTGGGTTGGGTTGAGTTAATTACTGGGTGCATGTTTGCTGGTAAAACAGAAGAATTTATAAAAAGATTACGCAGACACGCATTTGCAAAAAGAAATGTTATAGCTTTTAAACCTGTTATTGATACAAGATATGCAGTTAATGAAGTAGCATCACATGCAGGAACACTACTACCTTCAATTCCAGTTAATTCAACAAGTGAATTAAGAGATTATTTAGAAAAAGTAATAAACTCTCAAAAAGTTGATGTTGTTGGAATTGATGAAATTCAATTTTTTGATGAAGAAATTGTTGATTATATTGAAGAGTTAGCTGATAGAGGAATGATAGTAATTGTAACTGGTTTAGATAAAGACTTTAGAAGTCAGCCATTTAAAAATGTTGATCGAATTTTACCTTTAGCTGAAATGGTTGATAAACTTACAGCAATTTGTCAAAAATGTGGTAATTTTGCGAATAGAACACAAAGAATAATTGATGGTAAGCCAGCTGACTGAAATTCACCATTAATCTTAGTTGATGGTAACGATAGTTATGAAGCAAGATGTAGAAATTGTTATCAAATAGAAAAGGGGTAATATATGAATCCAAAAACGTATGAAGCATTGGAAACAATGCAAAAAAGAGTTGAACAAATAGACAAAGATTTGCAGTCTGAAGATATTTTGAATGATGTTAAAAAAATGATGGAACTTAATAAAGAAAGAGCAAATTTAATTGATGTTGTTCAAAAGTTTCAAGAATACAAAAATGTAATTCAAGCAATTTCTGATGCGAAAGAAATATTGGGTAATGAAAAAGACACAGAAATGATTGAGTTGGCAAAAATGGAGTTATCTGAAAATGAAGAAGCTGCAGAGTCTATAATAAAAATAATTGAAGAAATGTTATTACCAAAAGATCCAAATGATGATAAAAACGTTATTGTAGAAATTCGTGGAGCTGCTGGTGGAGATGAAGCAAATATTTTTGCAGGTGATCTTTTGAGAATGTACAAATTATATGCAGAAACACAAAACTGAAAAATAACAATGATGGATGCTAGTTCTTCAGAAGCTGGAGGTTTTTCACAAGTTTCATTTATGGTTAAAGGTGATAGAGTTTATTCAAAATTAAAATTTGAATCTGGAGCACACCGTGTGCAAAGGGTTCCAAAAACAGAAGCAAAGGGAAGAATTCAAACATCAACATCAACGGTGGCAGTTTTACCAGAAATGAGCGATGTTGAAATCGAAATTAAAAACAGTGATTTAAGAATTGATACTTATCGCTCTTCAGGAGCTGGTGGTCAACATGTTAATACTACTGACTCAGCTGTTCGTATTACACATATTCCTACTGGTATTGTTGCTGCATCTCAAGATGGAAGAAGCCAGCATGATAACAAAGATATAGCTATGACAATGCTAAGAGCAAGAGTTTATGAGGCAGAACTAGAGAAGCAACAAGCAGAAGCTGATGCAAACCGTAAAAATGCTGTTGGAACAGGTGCAAGAAGTGAAAAAATTAGAACCTACAACTATCCTCAAAACCGTGTAACTGATCATAGAGTTGGTTTAACATTAAACAAACTAGATCAAGTTATGGAAGGAAAAATTGATGATTTTATAACTGCACTAATGAATGATGAACAACGCCAAAAAGTCGAAGCTCAAATTCAGGAAAATGAAAAATAATAGTATTATAAAGGTGACTCAAATTTTATTAGAAAATTCTAAACTAGGAAAATCTGATATAAATGAAATTATTTCTTTTGTTATTAAAAGAGAATATTCTGAAATTCCTTTTATTCCAGAATATGAATTATCAACCAAAGAATTAAATAAAATATTTAAAATTTCAAAAAAAGTAGCTAAAGGGAAACCTTTAGCTTATATTTTAGGCTACAAAATATTTAGAAGTCACAAATTTTTAACTAACAATAGAACTTTAATTCCAAGAATAGAAACAGAGCAATTAGTCGATTATGTTAATGGATTTATAATAGATAACCCAGAAAAGAAATTTGATGTTTTGGATTTATGTACAGGGTCAGGATGTGTAGGAATATCCTTGTATTTAGAAAATTCCAATAATATTGAAAAAGTAGTTTTATCTGACATTTCTAGGTTTGCTTTAAAAGTTGCTAATAAAAATATAATTGAAAATAAAATACTAGATAAAGTTGAAATAGTAAGAAGCAATTTTATGAATGTTTTTTTAAATAAAGAGCAAAAATTTAATATTTTAACTTGTAACCCACCATATATTGATAAAAATGATGCAAACATTGATAGAGATACCGTGAAATATGAACCTCACTTAGCTTTATTCGCAAAAAATAATGGACTTTATTTTTATGAAGAAATAATTAAAAATATTGAAAAAATAATTAAAGTAGATCAACCATTTATAGTAGTGCTTGAAATAGGGTGGCAACAAAAAAATAATTTAGAACTATTACTTAATGATAAATTAGGTTTAAAATATAATTGAATATTTAATAAAGATCATTTTGGCAATTGAAGAAATTTAATAATTACAAATAGGGAGAAATAGTCTTGGAGAAGGTTGATTTTAAAAGTAAATTTAGATTAAATTTTGCTATCAAAAATAATATGGCAGAGGTTCAAGAAAAAAATGCACACTTATATAAAGTTGCAGTTTTTAGTATGTTTATTTTTGTAGTTATTATGATACCTTCATATATATTTAGTTGGATCGTTTTTACTGATATAAATTTAAAAGTTTATTTTGATAATTGAAATGAATTAAAAGTTTATTTAGATTTACCAGCGAAAATTCAAATAGTTTTACCAGTTTGCTTGGGCTGAGGTTTTTTTGCCCTAACAATTTTAGGTTTAATTTTATTAAAACCGTTTTTAACTGGTAATGGAATAAATAATAAAATTAAAAATAGTTATTGAATTGTAATAATTGCTAGTGCTGTTTTAACTGCGTTGTTATTTTCAATTGGGCAATATGAGTTTTCAAAATTTCAAGAGTTTTACACATTTGAATCCCTAATTGAACAAAGAAGCAAAATGAATACAAATGTCCCTGAGATTATAATATTTGTTTCAGAGCAATTTACAAAAAATAAAAGCCAAAGCTACATATGAGCTTCAGAAGACGCAATTTGATGAATTTTATTTATTCAAATTATTATAATTTTTATGCTTTCATTAAGTATTCAAAATGCAATGCTTGTTGAAGGTGAAAATTTGAATATCAATAAATATATAGACTATTTAAATAAGAGAAAAAAAGATTTAAGCGAAAATAAAATTAATTCTTTTTTGAAAAAAATATTTAAAAATTCTGATAAAAACATTTCAAATTGAACTATATTTGCTGCAATATGCATTATTTTACCTCAATTTATATATGTAATTATGATTTCATTTGATACAACTAAAACAGCTATGTTAACAAGAACAATTCACGTTTTGCCAGAATTATTAAAAAGATATAATCTTTCTGAAACAATGTTTGGTGACGAATTTAATCAATTGTTAAAATATCAAAATAATTATTTTGTATATTGTTCATTGCCTATAATTGGTCTAGGAACAACAATGGCAACTTTTATGTATTTTGTCTCTGTTTCAATCAGGGGGGAAAATAAATCTCAAAACTTGTTTATTACACAATACTTCATTATTTATATAAACCTTTTGATTCTTACATGCTTGATAATTGTTTCAAAAATTCAAGTAGGAAATTTAGTTGAAGCTTGAAATTCAACATCAATAAACGATAATACAAATTTGGGTCAAGACTTTGTTTTAAGAGTTAAAGAAATAATGGGTGAAAGGGATTTTGAATTTATTAAAAACGATTATTATTTAGATCAGATAAATCAAACCTTAAAATTTGGATGAGAAGACACTGTTAATGTCATAACAGAATCAATTATATTATTTAGCATTATGATTTCATCATTCTTAATTATAGGAAATAATATTTTAAGAACAACTATTTTTAAAAAACGTGTAGGTGCACAAATTATATTTTCAAAAAAACTTGCAACTAGAATAAGGATAAATAAAAATGCTAAAAAAAGAAATAATTAATGAATGTATTGAAGATATAAAAGCAAATAAAATTGTGATAATACCAACAGACACTATTTATGGATTATCAGCAAAAATTAGCAAAGATAATGAAATCAAAATAAATCAAATTAAAAATATAAAGCATGAAAAGCCATTGATAACTTTGGTTTCAAATTTTCAACAATTAAAAAAACTTCAAATTAAAAAGATTAGCAAAGAAGATAAAAAAATTTTATTAGATTCGCGAACAACAGTGATTTTTGAAACTAGTCTAGAATTTAAAACTATTGCTGTTAGATTTGTAAAAAGAAAAGATATAAAAAAAATAATCAATAAAACTGGGCCAATATTTTCAACAAGTGTTAATAAGCATGGCTTAAAACCAATAAATAAGGAAGAAGAATTAAAAAATTTTGATCAAAACATTAAGTTGTTTTTTGATATAGAACCCACTGATTTAAATCCATCAAAAATATATAATTCTTTAACAAAAAAATGAATAAGATAAAAGAAAAATATTCAATTAATGATTTATCAGATTATTTAATACTTGATGAAAGCGTAACGAAAATAAAATTGGCTAAAGAAATAGAAATTGAAGATAATAATTTTAATTTAAATTATTTTGTAAATGAAGAAGGTGAATTTACAATGGACTCAATTGACAAATTATGTCAAGAAAAATTCCCTTTTATTCAAAACCCATCTTCAAAAATTTTAAATGAAATTTTCGCAAGAAATAAAATAGCAAAAAAATTAATCATAAATTCTTTAGACAAAAGAAATTCAAGTACTATAAAATTTGATGGAAATGATGAAGAACATAAAATAGCAAAAAAGCTAGCAAAATCTGTAGTATACGATTTAAATAAATTTATATATAAGCATAAAATAAACTATATTATCACAAATGTTGTTTTAGCAAATTTGGAATCAAATGAGGTTAATTATTTTGGGCAAATCGACTTAATTGTTAAATCTGAAAAAGAGTGATTTTTATGCATATTTAAGTTTAGTAAATCACCTTTTGAACTTAAATATAAATATGAAGCAATGCTTCAAAAAAAATTAATTGAAAATAACTCATTAATCAAAATATCAAAAGCATTTGTCTTTAATCCTTTAAACGATATTGTCATAAATGAAATTTCGATAAAAACATAGTGTTCTTTTAGTGTTTTTAATGTTTTTTACATTTCTTTTTAACACTAAAGTGGTATATAATAAAAAAGTAATTTATAGAATAAAGGGGGCATTTGTATGAAAGACACCTATGATATTGTTTTTGATCATAAAGATAATAAACATTTTAATCAAGATTTAAATAATTTAATTAAAAGATCGCCAAACAATAATTTTGAAAAATGGCTATTTAAGGATAAACAATTGGAAAACTTTTCTCCAATTACAATAGTTAATGAAAAAAATGAAATAATAGCGGCATTAGGAATCTTAAAATTTAATGTTTTTATTAGTGGAGAAAAATGCAGTGCAGTTCAAATAGGTAACTTTTTTATTAAAGAAGCGTATCAAAACGAAAATTTGGAAGAAATTTTAATAGAAGCAGCGATATATAAATATTCAAATCTAGTTGATATCTTAATTTCTTATTGTGGGGTTAAAGATGAAGAAATTTTAAAAAAATCTGGATTTGAAAGAAGACAGGAATATTTATTTTTTATTCCTTGAAATGAAAAGGAACAAACAGAATCATCAAAACTAATTAAATTAGATTTAAGTGTAAGTCATGATTTTGAATTGGTTAAAGAAGCTTTGCTACATTCAAGCAAACAATCAAGCATACTTGATACAAAAGGTGATAGCCTTGTTAAATTTCATAATATTCAAAAATATTTTGAAAATGATTTATGATACATCCCATCTTTAGAAACAGTTGTATGTTTTAGAATTGAAGATGGAATATTTGATTTCATAGCTTCATTTTCATCACATAATGTTGATGTTAATGAAATATTAAACATAATAGTTCCAAGAGGAATTAAAAGAGTTGATTTTGGGTTTATGCCTGACATTAGAGAAGGGCTACACATTACAAAAACAGATTCTTTTGTAAGAACAGGACTAGATATACATTCATGCCTTTATCTAAAAGAAATAACAACGGGATTAAAAGACAAAAAATACATGTTCCCACTTTTATCAAGACAAAAATAATTTAATTAAAAACACAATTGGATATAATTTCCTAATTGTGTTTTTTTAATTTAAAAGAATATAATTAAAATAAAAAAGAAGAGGATTGTATGTTCAAAATGACAAAAGGAATTAAAGCACATAAGCATTTTATTAAATCACGTAAAAAACACATTAATAAATGATTAAAAGAACATGGTTTAACCGATAAGGAAGCCAAAGATTTTGCTTCTTTTACAAAAGAAAATATATTGTTAAAAGTTTATTTAAATATTGTTATTTTTGAAGGTAAAAATCGTAAAAACTTTGTTAAAGAAATGATTTACATAACACTTTATTCAAGAATCCTTTACCAAGGCTTAGAACAAATTGAAACTAAAAAATCGCAAATAGAAAAAATTAAGCTTTCAAAGATAATTGAAAATTTAACATTAGATCATTCAGAATTTGCTTTTGAAAAAATTAATTTTGAAAAAGAGATTTTTAATCAGGTAAAAGAATTTTCAAGTTTTAATGATGAAATATTGAATAAGAGAAGAAATTTTTTTTACCAAGAAATAGGTTTGCTATTTTCAAAAATTACCGAAGAAAAAAAACAAATATTTTATGCTTATGGATATTTACTATCGCTTTATGTTATTACATATTTTGAAACTGATATAGAACAAAAAAATAATACTTTTAATAACTTATTATTTAAATTAAGAGTTAATGAAGCATTGTGTGATTTTACAAAAGAAGTTAATGAATTTCATTTTAATACGTTAATTGCAAAAATTAACAGATGACTAAAAGTTAAAAGTAAAAGTTTTAGTTTCAAGGAGGGAGGTTAATTATGAAAAAACCGTTTTTAGCTAGTGCATCTCTTATAGCAATTTTTGGAATTGGTGCAGCATTTTATGTAGCAATAAACATATTGTTAAATATTTTTGTACCTACACCCCTACCTTTTATATTGTTTATTTCTTTAACGCACTTATTTTCTTGTGTATGAGCAATAATAGTTTTATGTAATAGAAAAAGAAGAATTGAAACTAGAATAAGATGAATGCTGTTTATAGTTTTAGCACCATTCTTTGGGATAGTTTCGTATGCATTTTTAGGAAGAGTTTATAAATATAGAAAAAACAAAAATTATTTATATAATAAAAATACTGCAAGTTTATTGCAACCTAAAACCCAGTATGACCTTGTAAATTTAAAATCAATTGAAAAAGAGAACCCAGAATTTAAAAGAGCATTTATGATGAGCTTTGAAAAACAAAGAGAAAGTATTTATTCAAATACACTAATTAAGTATCTTGCTTCAGGAAATATTTATTTTTCAAATCTTTTAAATGATATAAATCAGGCAAAAGAGTACATATTAATAAATTGCTACATAATAGCTGAGGGAGAGGTTTTGGAAAAGATAACTGACTTATTAATTAAGAAAATTGAAGAAGGTATAAGAGTTTATATAATTTATGATTTTCTAGGTTGCTATGGTAAATTTACAAAAAGCAAAAAAAGATTAATTCAAGAGGGTGCCCACTTGGTAGCTTATTCACCAATACATTTCCCATTTGTTAAGTGAAATGCAAATTATCGTGATCATAGAAAAGACATTTCAATTGATGGAAAAATTGGCTATATTGGTGGAATCAATATTTCTGATGAATACATTAATAAAAGTGGAACCTTTGGCTTTTGAAATGATTCAGCAATTAAAATAATTGGAGAAGCAGTTCAAGAAATTGAGTTAATTTTTAAAAGAGATTGAAATTTTTATATGACTAAAAAGGAAAGAAAAATCGAAAAATTAGAATTAAAAGTTGGTTCATTTAATCATGAAAACATAAAAACACCAGATTTCATTCAAATTATTTCTGATGGCCCAAATCATGAAAGTCCTATGTGTCTTGAAGTTATGCTAAATTTAATTCATTCTGCACAAAATAGAATTTGAATTAAATCACCTTATTTTATTCCACCGCCTGAAATAATTAATGCACTTTGTAACGCTGCCTCAACAGGTCTTGATGTTAGAGTTTTATTGCCAGGAAAGTCAGACAAATTTTTGTTATTGGAAGTATCTAAACATTGAACTAAGAAAATGTTTGAGAATGGAGTCAAAATTTACTCTATGAATGATACTTTTGTTCATGAAAAATCATATGTATTTGATGATGAGATTGTATTTAGTGGAAGCTCAAACTTAGATTATAGAGCTTTATTTTGTGATCAACAAACAATGGCTTTAATTAAATCAAAAGATACAAACACAATAGTTTCTAAGAAAATGTTAAATGACATGAAAAAATCATTTGAATACAAGTTTATTCCTAACAAGGATTTACCTATTTTAAAAAGAGCAGTTGTTAAAATATATAATGTAATGGCGCCATTATTGTAAGGAGGATAAATGAATTTTGAACAAATAATATATCAAAATATAAATAAAACTTATTTTGCCTTTAAAACATTGAATTTGTTTTCATTTGATAATGATGTCAAAAACTTTTGAATTGTTAACAATAAAATTGAAAATATAGCTCAATTAGAAGAAATGAGAAGGTTGCTACTAAAGTGTGTTGAATACAATTTAATAGCTGTAGAAGATGTACTAAAGCAATTAATTATTGAAAGTGATTTTTATGAAAAAATTGTAAAGGCATTTGTTAGCAATACTAATTTATTAAATAATATCATTGAGGAAAATATTCAAAAAATATTTGTTGTAGCATATCAAGAAAATAAGGATTTTGTTATAACTAATTCTTCAGATTTAACCAAAATTATTGCAAATTTCAATTCAGAAGAATATTCAAAATTAACAAAAAAGAATAAAGAAGAGTATTTGATTGATCTAATAAATTCTTTAAGAAAAACAAAGAATAGAGACAAGCTAACTTTAGAATTAAAATCAAAAGAAAATATAATAATTATGCTTATTGAATCAATTAAATTAATATAAAATGTACACTTTGCGAAAACATTTGAACTTTTGTATCATAGAGTGTATAATTTATTTATGTGAGTTCAACACACACGGAATTGTGAAAGGAGGAAATACAATGCCAACAATCAACCAATTAGTTAAAACAAATCGTAAAGCTAAAACTTGAAAAACTAAAGCTCCTGCTTTAAACAGAGGGGTAAACTCATTGAAAAAGAAAGTAACTAAAGTCTCAGCACCTCAAAAAAGAGGGGTATGTACTCGTGTTGCTACAATGACACCTAAAAAACCCAACTCTGCGTTACGTAAATACGCTCGTGTTAGATTAACAAATGGAATGGAAGTTAATGCATATATCCCAGGAGAAGGACATAACCTACAAGAACACTCAGTTGTTTTAATTCGTGGGGGGCGTGTAAAAGACTTACCAGGGGTACGTTACCACATTATTCGTGGGACATTAGATACTCAAGCAGTTAACAACCGTAAACAATCTCGTTCATTATACGGAGCAAAAAGACCTAAAAAATAAATCTAATTAAATTTAGAATTACCGTGAAATGAACCACAAATAAGTATCACAAAAATAAAAATTAAGAAAGGAGTCAAAACTATGCGTAAGAATAGAGCAGAAAAAAGAGATGTTTTAGCAGATCCAATTTATAACTCAAAATTAGTTACTCGTGCTATCAACAAAATTATGTTAGATGGTAAGAGAGGAACAGCTCAAACAATTATTTATGATGCATTTGACATTATCAAAGAAAAAACTGGTGAAGAACCAATTGAAGTATTTAACAAAGCAATCGAAAATATCAAACCACACTTAGAATTAAAAGTTCGTCGTATTGGTGGAGCAAACTATCAAGTTCCTGTTGAAGTTTCAGATGAAAGACAAGTAACTTTAGCTTTACGTTGATTAATTAACTATGCAAGATTAAGAAACGAAAAAGTTATGACAGTTAAATTAGCTAATGAAATTATAGATGCTTCAAACAACATGGGTGGATCAGTTAAAAAACGTGAAGACACACATAAAATGGCAGAAGCAAATAAGGCATTCGCACACTACCGTTGATAAGATTCAACAATATTTTATTTAGATAGGAGGCAAAATTATGCCAAGAGAATTTAGTTTAGAAAATACTCGTAACCTTGGAATTATGGCTCACATTGATGCTGGAAAAACTACTACTACAGAACGTATTTTATTCCACACAGGTAAGATTCATAAAATTGGTGAAACTCATGAAGGAGCTTCACAAATGGACTGAATGGCACAAGAGCAAGAACGTGGTATTACAATTACTTCAGCTGCAACAACTGCATTCTGAAAAAATAACCGTTTTAACATAATTGATACTCCGGGTCACGTTGACTTCACAGTTGAAGTTGAACGTTCATTACGTGTTCTTGACGGAGCTGTTGCAGTTCTTGATGGACAATCAGGAGTTGAACCTCAAACTGAAACAGTTTGAAGACAAGCAACTACTTATAGAGTTCCACGTATTGTTTTTGTTAACAAAATGGACAAAACTGGTGCAGATTTCATGTATTCAGTTAAATCAATCGGGGACCGTTTAGGAGCAAAAGCTGCTCCAATTCAATTACCAATCGGTGCTGAAGATAACTTTACAGGATTAATCGATTTAGTTGAAATGAAAGCTTACGAATTTGATGGAAAAGCAGAAGAAATAGCTAAAGAAATTGAAATTCCAGCTGATTTAAAAGATCAAGCAGAAATGCTAAGAGCTGAATTAGTTGAAGCAGCTGTTGAATACGATGAAGAATTAATGATGAAATTCTTAGATGGTGCAGAAATCACTATTTCAGAATTAAAACAAGCAATCCGTAAAGGGGTTATTGGTGCAGATTTTTTCCCAGTATTAGCAGGTTCAGCTTTCAAAAATAAAGGTGTTAAATTATTATTAGATGCTGTTGTTGATTATTTACCATCACCAATTGATGTTCCTTCAATTAAAGGAATTTTACCAAATGGTGAAGAAGCAGAAAGACATGCAAATGACAACGAACCATTCTCAGCTTTAGCTTTCAAAGTTATGACTGACCCATTTGTTGGAAAATTAACATTCTTTAGAGTTTACTCAGGTATCTTATCAAAAGGTAGTTATGTATTAAACTCAACAAAAGGTGAAAAAGAACGTGTAGGACGTATTTTACAAATGCACGCAAACAATCGTAACGAAATCGAAGAAGTTTATGCTGGAGATATTGCAGCTGCTGTTGGATTAAAAAATACTACAACAGGTGATACTTTAGTAGATGAAAAACATGAAATCATCTTAGAATCAATGGTTTTCCCAGAACCAGTTATCCAATTAGCTTTAGAACCAAAAACAAAAGCTGATCAAGAAAAAATGGGATTAGCATTATCTAAATTAGCAGAAGAAGATCCAACTTTCAGAACTTATACAGATGAAGAAACAGGCCAAACAATTATTGCTGGAATGGGTGAATTACACTTAGACATTATTGTTGACCGTATGAAACGTGAGTTCAAAGTTGAAACAAACGTTGGAGCACCTCAAGTATCATACCGTGAAACAATTAAGTTACCAGCTAAAGCTGAAGGTAAATATGTTAAACAATCAGGAGGACGTGGATCATATGGACACGTTGTTATTGAGTTTGAACCAAATGCTGACAAAGGATTTGAATGAATTGACAAAATTACTGGAGGACGTGTTTCTAAAGAATACATTAACGCTGCGCGTGTTGGATTAGAGAACGCATTACAAAATGGGGTTGTTGCTGGATACCCAATGATTGATGTTAAGGCAACAATTGTTGATGGATCAATGCACGACGTTGACTCAAACGAAATGGCTTACAAAATTGCTGCATCATTTGCTCTAAAAGAAGCATGTAAAAAAATGAATCCAGTTATTTTAGAACCAATCATGAATGTTGAAGTAACTGTTCCAGATGAATACTATGGAGATGTAATGGGTAACATTTCATCAAAACGTGGATTAATTGAAGGATCAGAACAAAGAGGAAACGCACAAACAATTAAATCTAAAGTTCCTCTAACAGAAATGTTCGGATATGCAACAGAATTAAGATCATTCACACAAGGGCGTGGAAACTATACAATGATTTTCAGTCACTATGCTGAAGCTCCAAGATCTATTGCAGAAGAAATTATTAAAAAATCAGGTAAGTAGTAATATATAATTGCACTTATTGTTGTAAAAAGTTAAAATATTCTTAATTAAAAGAATAAAAAACGCCCCTACGGGGGCGGTAAAGATACTAGAAAGTAAATCTAATATCGCTATATTTATATAAAGGAGAAATTAAAAATGGCAAAAGAAGCTTTTGACCGTAGTTTACCTCACGTTAACATTGGTACTATTGGACACGTTGACCACGGTAAAACTACATTAACTGCTGCTATTACTAAAGTTTTAGCAGATAAAGGTGGAGCAGAATTCAAAGATTACGCAAATATCGATAACGCTCCAGAAGAAAGAGAACGTGGAATTACAATTAATACTTCACACGTTGAATATAAAACAGAAAACAGACACTACGCACACGTAGATTGTCCAGGACACGCCGATTATGTTAAAAACATGATTACTGGTGCCGCTCAAATGGATGGTGGAATCTTAGTTGTTGCTGCAACTGATGGACCTATGCCTCAAACTCGTGAACATATCTTATTATCAAGACAAGTTGGAGTTCCAAAAATTGTTGTTTTCTTAAACAAATGTGACATGGTTGATGATGAAGAAATGATTGACTTAGTTGAAATGGAAGTTAGAGATTTATTATCTGCTTATGACTTCGATGGAGACGGAGCACCAGTTATTCGTGGTTCAGCTTTAGGAGCATTAAATGGAGAAGCAAAATGAGTTGCAGCTATTGAAGAATTAATGGCAGCTGTTGATGAATACATCCCAACACCTACTCGTGACTCAGATAAAACATTCTTAATGCCAGTTGAAGACGTTTTCACAATTACAGGTCGTGGAACTGTTGCTACTGGTCGTGTAGAACGTGGAACAATTAAAGTTAACGAAGAAGTTGAAATCGTTGGATTAGTTGAAGAAGCTAAAAAATGTGTTGTTACTGGATTAGAAATGTTCAGAAAATTATTAGATTTTGCTGAAGCTGGAGACAACGTTGGAGCATTATTACGTGGTGTTGATAGAGAAGGTATTGAACGTGGACAAGTTTTAGCTAAAACTGGAACTATTAAACCTCATACTAAATTAGAAGCATCAGTTTATGCTTTAACTACTGAAGAAGGTGGACGTCATAAACCATTCTTTAACAAATACCGTCCTCAATTCTACTTCCGTACAACTGATGTTACTGGAGAAGTAACTTTACCAGCTGGTACAGACATGGTTATGCCTGGAGATAACGTTGAAATGACAATTGAATTAATTAAACCAATTGCTGTTGAAGATGGAACTAAATTCTCAATCCGTGAAGGTGGAAGAACTATTGGTGCCGGAACTGTTATTTCAGTTAAATAATAACTAATAAACTTTAAAATTGCCTTACGGCAATTTTTTTATTTGTATTTAAAGTATTATAAAAACTAAATATACTTCAAAACTTTCCAAAAAAGAAATTTTTTCAAAAATAATTCAAAAGAGATTTTTCAATAGTTATTATTAGGAAATATTCTAGAAAAGAATTAAAAATGTGAAATTAAAATTTTATGCAACTATTGATTGTGAAATTGTTAATATTGATAAATTTTCAGATCGAACATTCTCACAAAAATGTTGGGTGAAGGTTTACTTATTTTACCGAAAAAAATAAATTTATTTCACCTTTTATTGAAGCCAAAACTATTATGATTTTTGAAACAAAACATTCCTATGGTTTTCATATTGAAGGTATAAATGTTCTCATCCATTGTGGTCTGGAAAATGTTAGATTAGGTGGTAGAACATTTAAAACAAAATTAGAACTTGATAAAAAATTAAGACTATGTGATGAACTTTTTGATGTTAATCTTAAATATTTAAAAGAAAAAAACATTTCCGCTGAAACACCTATTACTTTTGATAAACAAATTCAAATTAAGTCTTTTAAAGAAGGAAATTATAAACAGGGTGAATTAATTTGTACTATTAAATTCATTGAAGAAATTATTGAAAAAGATAACGCAAATTTAATAAATTTGATTCATATTACAATTGGCTCAGCTCTTGAACGCAGACTAATTATTAATAAAAATCTGTATAAAGGAAGCAAATTGGAGGCCTGTCCCTGTCAAGCATCAGGAATGTTTAGAATAAAGATAACAACTCTGCATATGCCCTTGATACTGGGTTGGGAACTTTAATTATAAAGTACAAAAAAATAGCAAAAATAAATAGGAAAATTAGCGAAAAAGAATTATCTGAAAAATATAATCAAAATGATTCCATTGTTATTGAGTTGGTTGATCAATGAACATCAACCATTGCAAAAACAATAATCAATTTTCATTAGTTATTAGATTTTGATTTATTAACAATAGGTGGTGGCATTAGTGAGAATGCTCAATTTATGTAAATGAGTATTGACAAAATTAAGCTGCATAGAAAGTTTGACGCAAATAATAAATTCTCAAAAAATCCTATTTTTAACATAGCAGAAAATTCAAAATTGAATAATGATACATGATGTTATCGAGTTTATTATAAGTTTTGTGAAAATAATAAATTTTTAAAGTACACTATTTTTTGGTGTACTTTTATTTTCTTGTTTTCTAACTTTTGATGTAATATTTAAGTAAGGAAGCAAAGAGCAAGGTTTAAAAATGGAATCAATTTATAAAAAAGTTGAACAGCTACAAAAAGATTATTCAAATTCTTCATATAAATTAATTGCCAAGGCTATATGGGCATCAATTAAAACAGGCGATTTTAAAAAGCAAAAAGATTTAGCAGTAGAGTGCTTTACGAGCGAAAGTTCAATTACGAAATTTGCTCAATATTTAGGTTTTTCAGGGTATAGAGAAATGATATTCTTCTTTAAACAAGATTATAATAGTTTTCATAATTTAAATGAAAAATTTAAAAGAACAAATTTATTTGATTCTATTATAAATTGAATAAATTTAAATGAAAAATTTATCGAAACATTATCAAGGGAAATTAAAAAATCTAAAAGAATTAACATTTATCATAGTTATCAATTAGAATTGAGTTCAAGATTTTTATATGAAACTTTAATAACATTAGGCTATAATGTTATTCTTGTTAATCATAATATTAATTTTATATCAGGTAAACTTAATAAACAAATCGATCAATTAAATATTGCTTTTGTATCAGGGCATGACTCAGATTTTTTAATTGATTGTCTAAACTCTTTAAACAAAAACAATGATCAGCAAAATGTTAAAAATTTTCTTTTTATATCTGAAAGACAAAAAAGCAAAGTTACTTATAAGCTAGACGGAATTATAGAATTAAATTTTGAATTTAACAATTCCCACTTTGTTCAAAGAAATGTTGCTGTTGAAATGTTCATACTTGAGTTATATAAAAAATTACTTTAAAAAATTACTTTCTTTTTTTTGAAATAACTTTCGTTTTCTTTAAAGCGAAGTTATTTTTAACTTTTATATTGGAAAATATTCTAGAAAGGAATAAAAAATATGGAAATAAAAATTTATGCTCCAGTTGATTGTGAAGTTTTTAGTATTGATAAATGTTCGGACCCAACCTTTTCACAAAAAATGCTTGGAGAAGGAATTCTAATTAAGCCAAAAAAAGGAAATTTTGTTTTGCCATTTGATAAAGCAAAGACTGCTATGATTTTTGATACGAAACATGCATATGGTTTTGATATTGATGGTATTGGTGTGCTAATCCATTGTGGACTTGAAACAGTCAATTTAAATGGTGAACCTTTTAAAACAAGTTTAAAACCTGATCAAATACTTTTTAAGGGCGATAAAATTTTTGACGTAGATTTAAAATTTTTAAAAGACAAAGGAATTTCAACAGAAACTTTAATTGTGTTTGAAGGTGAAATTTCAGAAATAAGCCTTAAAGAAGGAACTTTTAAAAAAGGTGAATTAATTTGTACTATTATTATTGAAACAAATTCGGATACTAATGATAACAAACAAAAGCCAATTATTTTAGAAGATGCATTAAAGCGTGGACTTGACACAAGAAGTAAATATGAAATTCTAGCTAATAAAATTTATGATTTAGTTGGTGGAAAAGAAAATTATAATAAGTATTATAATTGCATAACAAGATTACGTTTTGATATAAAAATGAAAGATTTAATTGATGAAAAAAATATTAAAAAATTAGAAATGGTAAAGGGAATTAATTGATCTGGCCAAGAACTTCAAATAATTTTTGGTAATGAAGTAAATAATGTTAGAAGCGCTTTTGACAAATACTCTTCAAATCCTATTAAAGTTGAATCTGATACAGATTTTAAAACAAAAGTAGTAGAAAAAAGTTTTGGACAACAATTTATGTCTATGATTAAGGGAATTATTTTACCGATGTTGCCTGTATTTATGGGTCCAGCGTTAATTACCGCTTTAAAAGCAATTTTAGAAATGACTGGTGCAATTAATGTTGTTACAACTTCTTCATTGTTTGCAAACTACACAATTTTTGAAGTTTTCCTTTTCACGTTATCATTAACAACAGGTTCTTTAATATTCATTTTCATAGCTTATAATTCAACAAAATATTTTGGGGGTAATGGAATTTATGGTCTGATGGTAGGACTTATATTATCGGCTCCATTACTTTATAGAGGAGTTGTTCAAGTTAATCCTGAAGGGGTTATAACAGGAATAGGTCCATGACAAGTTGTTCTATGATCAACAAAAAGTTTTGTAGAACCTTCTTCTCCAATTCCCGTTGTATGACTAAAAATTGGTGGACTTCCAACTTCAATGCTATCTGGTATTATGGCAGGTTATATAATAACTAAAGTTGAAAAAATTAGTTTAAAATACATACCCTCAAATGCGTTTATTTTAGTTCCGACTGCAATATTAGCTGTGTCTTCAAGTTTAATGTTCTTTATATTTGGTCCATTGTTTGGTTTAATTGAGACCTTCTTAGGACAAATGGTGGGATTGTTAATAAAGGTGCCTTTTGGATTAGATAAATTTATATTCGGATTATTATGACCAATGTTAGTAATAACTGGCGCTCACGTGTCACTAATTATGATTATTCAAATGCCTTGAATTTTAGACCCATCAAATGTGTATATTTCAATACCAATTATGGGAGTAATTTTCTTAAGTGCATGTGGTCAATTAGGTGTTGGTATTGGTACTCTTATTAAAACTAAAGATCCAAAATTAAAATCAACAATATATAGTGCTATTCCAGCATCTGTTTTTGGAATAAGTGAGCCTATGATGTATGGAGTTAATATACCAAATGGTAAATCATTCTTTTTAGGTTGTTTCTCAACAGCAATAGGAGCATGGTTCTTAGGAATAATAGGTGCTGAATATTATCGACAAGGTGGAACAGGAATTTTTTCAGCTATTAATGCCTTAGGTCCAAATGCAGATGTTTCTTCACTTATAGTCTATCTTTTAGCATGAGTAGTTACTATATCAATTGGTATTACATTAGCAATTTTATTTACAGAAACAAGAATAAATGAAAAATCAACTATAAAAAAACAAATGAAGTTTTACAAAAAAATTAGCCAAAAACAAATTTTTGATGTTGATGAAAAAACATTTGAAAAAATAGAAGAATTATTTAATTTATTTGACAAAAATAATATTTCCAAAATTAAAAATTTAGAAACTAAATATCAAGAAGCTAATAAATATGAAATTAAAATTAGTAAAATATTAAGTAAAAGAAATGAAAAAAGACTAAAATTATCTAATAAATTTAATAAAAATATAGATAAATTTGATAAAGATAAATTGCAGTCTTTATTAGATAAAATAAATTTATTAAATGATGAAACTGCTTTAAATGATTTAAGAACCAAAATTAAAGAAATAGAAAAAGAAATAAATATAGAAAAAGTTGAAATTAATAATTTTATTTTGGCTGCAGAAACTAAAATAAATAAAATTGAATTTAAAAAATTGCCTGATGAATTAAAAATCAACATAAAAAATAATTTATTTAATTCAATTAATTCACTTTACATTTCTTTAGATATAGAATCAAAAAAAGAAACATTAAATAAAAAAGAAATAAATAAAATATTACACAAAAAAACCAAATAGGTTTTTTTGTATATGGAGGGAAAATATGAAAGCTATAATTATTATGTTTGACACACTTGCTAAAGATTTTATGCCAATGTACGGAAATGAATGAGTGCATGCACCGAATTTTAAGAAATTATCTAAGAAAATGATAACATTTAATAATTTTTATGGAGGTAGCATGCCTTGCATGCCAGCAAGAAGAGAGATGCATACAGGAAAATACAATTTTATGCATAGAGGATGAGGTCCTTTAGAATATTTTGACTTTTCTGTTTTTGAGGAACTAAATAAAAACGGTATTTACACTCACTTAGTTACTGATCACTCTCACTATTGAGAAGACGGTGGTGGAACATATCATAATAGATATACAACTTGGGATGGATTTAGGGGTCAAGAAGGCGATAGATGAATGCCTAGAGAATTTGCTAATATAGTTGATAATAACAATGTTCTTAACAAAAAAGGTGATTCTGTTGTGCAACATTTTGCAAATAGATTTCAACAAATTGATGAAAGTGAATTTTCAACAGTAAAAACTATAAATGCAGGAGTAGAATTTATAAGAAAATATAACAAAAAGGATAACTGATTACTGCAAATTGAATGTTTTGATCCGCATGAACCATTTTATGTTCCAGAAAAATATAGAAAAATTTATGAATCGGTTCAAATAGATAATTTACCTTATTTTCCAAAATATACTGCAGTTAAAACTGATGAAGAAAGATCTCAGATATCACAAATGAGAAAAGAATACGCTGCTTTGATTTCAATGGTTGATAATCATCTTGGTGATCTTATAGATGAACTGGAAAAAAATAATATGTTTGAAGATACTTTAATAATTTTGAATACTGATCATGGTTTTCTTTTAGGCGAACATGACTGAATCGGAAAAAATATTATGCCTATGTATGATGAAATAATCCATACACCTTTTATGATAAATGTGCCTAACGTTAGAAATATTGAAAAGGTTGACACAATTTCGCAAACAATTGATATTGCACCAACTTTATTAGACTTTTTTAATATTAATTGTAAAAGAGATATAGATGGAAAATCTTTGTTAAAAGTAATAGAAAAAGAAGTTCAAAAAGAAAATGAAAAATCGCAAAATATACTTTTTGGTATTAACGGAGGACATATATGTATTTATGATGGAAAATATATATACATGAGAGGGTCTGAAAATGAAGAAAAAAATAAAAAGTTAACAGTTCAAACAACGACATTTACGAATATGAGAGGTTTCTTTTCTATAGAAGAACTAAAAACAATTAAGCAAATCCCTGGAAACAAGTATTCAGATTATTTACCAATATTTGAAGTTCAAAAATCAAATTATTTAAGAAGTGATTTATTAGGTAATTTATTATTTGATATGGAAAATGATAAAAAACAAATGAATCCACTTAAAAATCCGGATATTGAAAATGAAATGATAAAAAAATTAATTATTGAAATGGAAAAATATGAAGCACCACAATCAGAATTTGAAAGATTGGGGTTAAAATAAAAATGGTTAAGTTTGAATCAGGTTATTTTACAATGGGCAATCCAAAGAAAAATGGTTTTCCAACCGATCTAGAATTCCCTTTAAAAAAAGTTAAAGTCAATTCGTTTTTAATTGATGAAACATCAGTTACAAATAAAGAATTTTCATTATTTATCAAAGAAACTGGATATATTACAACAGCTGAAAAAAATGGTTTTTCATTTGTATTTCATTTACAGTTAACAGAAGCTGAAATTTCTAAAAATGAAAGGCATGAAAAGATGTTTTGATGAGTAAAAGTAAAAGGAGCAAATTGGAGAACACCTCTTGGAAGAAATAATCAGTTACATGAAATTGAAAATTTGCCTGTTGTTCATGTTTCCTACGAAGATGCTGTCAATTATTGTAAATGAGCAAATAAAAGATTGCCAACAGAGGCTGAATGAGATTATGCTTTTTTAAAATCAGAATTTCCTAATATTGGCTTTAATATTTTTGAAGGAGTTTTTCCTGAAAAAAGCAATAAAAATGTAGGCCCATGAGAAGTTAAAGCAATTAAATCAGCTAATAATAATATGTTTCAAATGCAAGGAAATGTTTGAGAGTGATGTGCTAATGAAAGATGATTAGAAATTGAAGAATTTAATCAACCTAGTAAAACTATTTGAGAAAGAAATATGAATAATTATTCTATTTCAAAAGCACTTAAAGGTGGATCATTTTTATGCCATGATACTTATTGCAAAAGATACGAGTTTGGCTCAAGAAATGGTACAAAACCACTATCAACATCTAGCAATATAAGTTTTAGATGTGTAAAGGATTAAAGAATGATTTTTCTTTTATTCTTTGCTGTTGCAACAATTTCAATATTAGGTTCTTTATCAGGAGTTGGTGGAGGGGTTTTATTTATTCCTCTATTCATGTTAGTTTTAAAAGATCAATCAAACGAAAATATAAAGTTTTTATCAACTTGGTTAGTTCTAATTGGAGCTCTAATAAATGTTTTAATAGAATTAGCAAGAAAAAGTGTTAATCCATTAGTTATTTTAGTTGGTTGTTGTTTTTCTCTTCCTGCAATATTTTTGGGAAATTTTATTAATTCAAAAATGGATCAAATAGTTTCACAAATTATTATTGTTATATTTTTGTCTATTGTTTGTATAGTTTTAATCAGTCAAGATTTATTTTTAAAAAATAAAAAAAGTTTTGAGTGTAATAAAAATAACCGTTCAAAATTTAAAATAAGAATTAATAATTTTAATGATAAAAGAATTAATTGAATTTTTTTAGGTATGATTTCTTTTATTGGCGGAATAATTACATCCTTAACTGGCATGGGGGGTGGGCCCATATTAATGCCTGCATTAATATTAATTTTTTCATTATCAATGAAAGAAGCTGCACCAATTTCTCATTCACTAATAATGGTTTCCAGCACTTTTTCAATAGCAACAAATTATGAAAAATTTAAAGATAGTGAATTTGCCATGAAATATATCCTTCCATTATCATTTGCAGTAGGTATAGCAATGTTTATTAGTTTTTTTGCTAAAAAAATAATAAAAAATGAAAGATATATAAAATGGTTACTAATAATTTTAATGATTTTCTCTATTATGAAAATGTTATTTGATATATTGAGTTAAAATGAAATAACTTGAAAATAACTTTTTATTTTTCAAAGTTGTTTCATTTTTTAATTCGCTTCTATTAAAGCAAATTGCATTTTGAGAGAATCAGAGTATAAAAGGAAGTGAAAATATGAAATTTATTAAAGACGATTTTTTATGAGGTGGCGCAACCGCAGCATCTCAAGTAGAAGGAGCATATAATGAAGGTGGCAAAACCTTAACAATGCTAGAAATGAAACCTTTTACTCCAATTAAGGATAGAACTGCTATTCATTTTGGGGGGAATACAAAAGACGATTACTTAAAAGCTATTGAAAACAAGGAAAATTTACATTACCCAAAAAGATTTGGAATAGATTTTTATCACAGATATAAAGAAGATATTGTATTATTTAAAGAAGCAGGAATGGGCATTTATAGAATGTCAATTGCGTGATCAAGAATATTTCCATATGGTGATGATGAAAAACCAAATCAATCAGGTATAGATTTTTATAGAAATGTTTTTGAAGAATGCAAAAAAGCAGGAATTAAAGTAATGGTAACTATGCACCACTTTGATACACCTTATGAAATTACAAAAAAATACGGTGGCTGAACAAATAGAATAGTGATAGATCTATTTGTTAAGTATGCTGAAACTTTATTTAAAGAGTTTGATAATGTTGTAGATTTTTGATTACCTTTTAATGAAATTAATGTTGCAATTTGAAGTACAGAAGTTGGTCTAGGAGTTTTTGAATCAGATTTTAAAAGTAAAAATGAAAGAGATCAAGCAGCTTATCAAGGACTACACCATCAATTTATTGCACAAGCAAAAGTTATTGAATTAGGTAAAAAGATGTGTAAGCCAGAAACTAAATTTGGGTGTATGGTTGCAAACATAACAACTTACTCACTAGACTGTAACCCTATAAATGAAATGGCAAACTTAAAATCACAACAATTGTCTCGTTGATTTTTTTATGATGTAGTTGCTAAAGGTGAATACCCTACTTACATTAAAAGATATTTTGCTGAAAATAACATAAATATCAAAATGGAAAATAATGATGAAAAATTTTTAAAAAACAATACTGTTGATTTTATTTCATTTAGCTATTACATGTCTGCTACTGTTGCTGTTCAAGGAAATGACAAGGCATCAGGTAATGTTTCAACTGGTGGAAAAAATCCATTCCTAGAAGCAACAGAATGAGGATGACAAATTGATCCTATTGGTTTAAGAGTCTCTTTAAACCAAATGTGAGATAGATATCAGAAACCCTTATTTATTTCAGAAAATGGTATAGGTGTATTAGAAAATCTGAATTCTAAAAATACTGTTGAAGACGATTATCGAATTGAATATTTGAGTAAACACTTTGAACAAATTAGTGAAGCAATCAAGGATGGTGTTGATGTGTTTGGTTACACAATGTGAACTCCTATTGATGTAGTGTCTGCTTCAACTAATGAAATGTCAAAACGTTATGGAATTATTTATGTTGATTATGATGATTATCACAATGGAACAGGTAATAGATTTAAAAAGAAATCATTTTACTGATTCCAAAATTTTATGAAAACTAAAGAATTATAAAAATAGTCTTAGTCTACTACTAAAAAAGTAAGTAATAAATAAAAAGACTTGTTTTAATAAAATTGGATATAATTCTCTAAGTATACAAAATGATAAAAGAAAGAAATTATCATTTAAAATGTATACAATGAGATTTTTTTCATATCAAATATTAAGTGAAATAAATAAAATTGCTAAAATTTAAGAAAAAGAAAATATAGTGAAAGAGCATTTTAGAAATCAAAATAACCTTTAAAAGTTTTAAAAAAAATATGAAGTTTCTTATTGGCAATTGAAAAGTTATTTAGTTTATGGAATTTACTTTCTTTTAGATTTAGAAAGTCAAACTGTAGACTAAATGCTAAAAACCTAAACCTTCTTTTAGATTTCTTGATTTAAAAGATAAAAAATAGCTTGCTAAAAAAATAACTTAAACAGGCAATTATGTAGCGCAATATTTGAAAAAAGTTTGATAAGTTGATGAGAGAAAATAAAAAAATAACAAGGAGAACATATTATTTATCAATTAAAAAAGCAATGCCAAAATTTAAAATTAAATTTGGCAAAACTTTTGCAAATGAAGTTCAAAGTATTTCTGAGGAAAATACTGCAAAGCATGGATATCCAAAAATTCAAATAGCGCTTTAAAATAGTTTTACTAATACTAGTTACTCTAAGGCTTAAAGATATATGAAACTTTTAAATTTATACTCGAATATAAAATTATGAAGTTTGCTAAAAAGCAAAAGAATTTAAAATTATAAATTGTAAATTTAAAAATATAGTTAATAGAAATTGAAATAATTTCAAATAAGATGAATTATAATTTACAGAATTTCATATATCACATGTAACAAAGGATATCTATTTTAAAAGATGTTTCATCTCGTTTTATTGTTTTACATAGCATTTCAAAAATAAATGAAAATAAAATATACAAAGCTACTTGAAAAAATCCAAAAGAAATCTCACCATTGAACTAAAACTAAAGTTATTAATTATAACAAAAGATATCAAAATGTATAAATTTTAGAACAAAAATTTGCTAAAAAAATAACTTAATTATCTCGCTATCAAATCCTACACTATCATTATATAATGCAGCTTGTTAAATACTCTTTTTATAGTTTAAAATAAAAAACACCAGAAGTACTTCAACAAAAAGATTTTACTAAAATTAAGTAAATTATAGAAAACTATATAAATTGTTACAACACACTAGAATTAGAGATAAATCTAAATAACGACCTGCTTATTTAAAGAAAACAACAGGTCATTTCACGAATGAAATGACCTGTTGTCAATAAAAAAACGTTTGTATACCTGCAAAAATATAGTCATTTATTAACTTAAGTTTTTTTGCTTATTCGATTTCTTTAATTCATCCAAATGTTCTTGAAACAGCACTATTTCACCCTCTAATTAGTTTGTCTGACTGTTGTTTTGATATTGTTGAGTTTAATTCAAAATCAATTTCATAGTTTTGCTTGATTTCTTCAATTGATTTTCAGTATCCAACAGCTAGACCTGCAAGATATGCTGCTCCCATCGCTGTTGTTTCAACATTAGTTGGTTTGATAACTTTAGCTCTACTTATGTCAGCTTGAAATTGCATCATAAATTTATTTTGACTAGCTCCACCATCAACTTTTATTTCTGTCAAAGGCTTTTTAATATCTTTTTGCATTGCACTAACAACATCATTCGCTTGATATGCAATGGCTTCTAAAGTTGCCCTAACTAAATGCTCTCTTTTTGTACCTCTATCAAGACCAAAAATTGCTCCACGAGAGTATGAATCTCAATATGGTGAACCTAATCCTGTAAATGAAGGAACAACATAAACCCTTCTGTCGTCATTTACTTGGGCTGCATATCATTCAGTTTCAATTGCGTTGTAAACAATTCTTAAATTATCTCTAAGCCATTGAACTGCAGCTCCTGCAACCATTACAGAACCTTCAAGCGCATATGTTATCTTATCTCCAATTGAAACACCAATTGTTGTTAAAAGACCATGAGTAGATATAACTTTTGCATCACCTGTATTCATTAGAATAAAGCAACCTGTACCATATGTAACTTTGGTTTCTCCAGGAGAAAGGCAAAGTTGTCCAAATAATGCCGATTGTTGATCTCCAATTGATGAAGCAATTTTAAATTGAGTGTCATCATTTTTTGAAAGTAGACCTTTAAAAGTCTTTCCATAAACTTCAGAGCAAGTTTTAATTTCTGGCAACATATTTCTAGGAACATCAAATAATCTTAAAAGTTCATCATCTCAGTCATTAGTATCAATATTATAAAATAATGTTCTTTGAGCATTTGTGTGGTCTGTTACAAAAACCTCCCCACCAGTTAAACGGTAAATTAATCAAGTGTTAATTGTACCAAACATTAACTTTCCTTCTTCTGCTAGTTTCCTTGCCCCTTTAACATTATCTAAAATTCACTTAACCTTTGTTCCAGAGAAGTAAGGGTTTATTATAAGTCCTGTTCTATCTTTAATTAAATCTAATTCTTTTCTTCCAAATTTTTCACAATAATCAGCTGTTCTTTGGTCTTGCCACACAATTGCATTATAAATTGGTAGACCTGATTCTCTATTCCATACAACAACAGTTTCTCTTTGATTTGTAATACCAATCGATTCTATTTGTGAAGGACTAATTCCTGATTTATTTAAAACTTGAATTAAAGTTGTTCTTTGAGTATTTCAAATTTCTATAGCATCGTGTTCAACTCATCCTTCTTTTGGAAAATGTTGAGTAAATTCCATTTGATCAACTGCAATAATTTCCCCTTTATAATTGGTTATAAGTGACCTTGCACTAGTTGTACCTTCATCTAAAGTAATAATATATTTTTCCATTTTTTAACTCCTTTTTAATTTTTGTAAATTAATGGATTCTTTTCATTTGGGTCTCATTTATTATTAATTTCTAATTTCATTTTATTTTTCACTAAATGAATAACTAAATCTGCAATTGCAGGTGCTGAAGACAACCCAGGAGATTTCATTCCAGCAACATTTATAAAAAATTCATCTTTTTTTGAAGGCTTTATTCAAAAATCATCAGTTTTAGGTTCAATAGGTCTACTTCCAGAAATACTCATACAAGTCTTATTCATATTGATTGAAGGAATTATTTTTTTTCCAATATCTCCAATCAAGTCATATTTTTCTTTAGTTATTAATCTTGTTTCATTTTTTGGAACAAAATCTTCACTTGTAGGACCAACAAGAACATGCCCATCTAATGTAGGAGCAACAATAACTCCTTTGCCATGTATTGTAGGAACCATAAATACAACTGAGTTAACAATTCCAAATTCTGTTTTTTCTAAGATTCTATATTCGCCTCTTTTTGTAACCAAATCAAATTCATCATGACCTGCCATTTTACTTATAACATCAGCATAATGTCCAGCGACATTTATTACAATTGTTGATTTTATAAGATCATTATTTGCAGTTTTTATTTGATAAATATTTTTATCCTTTTTAATGCTTATAACTTTTGAATTTAACTTTAGTTCAACTCCATTTTTAATAGCATTTTTCATAAGAGTTTCAGTTAAAGCAACAGGATCAACTGCAATTGATGAATTGCAAAGAAGAGCAGCTTTAACTTCTTGAGAAATATTTGGTTCTTTTTTTAAAACTTGTTCTTTATTTAAAATCTTCATTTCTTTTGGGTCAAGACCATTTGTTAAACCTCTTTGATAAAGCATATTTATATGTTGTAAATCTAAGTCATCAAATCCAACAATTAGTGAATCAATCCTTAAATAAGGAAATTCCATTTCTTTTATTCAATCTTCATATCTTTTTTTGCCCAAAACATTAAGCTTAGCATTAAGTTTTCCAGGAGTTGGATCAAAACCACCATGAACCAATCCTGAGTTTCCTGTTGTTGTTTCCATACCAACTTTTAAATTGGATTCTAAAACAACAATTTTTTTATTGTACTTGGCAAGCTCACGTGCAATAGATGAACCTATTAAACCTGCTCCAATTATACAAATATCATATTTTTTCATATTTTATACCTATCTTACTATATTAAAAAGAAAGCCCCAACAATTATTCCCGCTGCTAATGGAGCAACCACTGGAATTCATGCATATTTTCAGTCTGATGATCCTTTATTTTTAAATGGCATCAATTGATGAACAAGCCTTGGTGCTAAATCACGAAATGGATTTATCGCATAACCTGTTGTTCCACCTAAAGAAAGACCAATAGCTAAAATTACCATACCAACTAAAACAGGTGCATAGTATGAAGGTAGTCCATTACCTCCAATAAATTTACCAAATGATAAAATAGCTAAAATTAATACTGCTGTTCCAACAAATTCCATTGCGAAATTAAATATTCAATTTCTTTCAGTTGGAGCAGTTGAATGCATTGCTAGTACACTTAGTTGATCTTCTATTGAACCAGATTGTAAAGTTTTTTGAATATGTTTGTAATAAACAAAATTAACAATTAACTGCCCAATAATAGCTCCAATAAATTGAAATATTAGAACTAGGACAAACATACCAATTGGTGCTATTCCTGTGTAATTTCCAAAACCTAACTTTCCTGATTTATCAGCGATAGCTAAAGCAACAGTAACAGTAGGATTAAAGTGAGCTACTCCGCCTAATGCGTTTGCAATTAAAGCTCCTACAGTAACAGCCATAGCTCAACCAAATGTAATTGGCATTAATCCACTATTATTACCTTTTGTGCCTTTAAGAACAACATTTGCAACAATGCCATTACCTAAAATAATAAGTATTGCTGTACCTAAAAGCTCAGTTAATATTAATGTATATCAATTCATAAAATGTCAATATTCCTTCCATATGTCCAAGGGGACACAAATATTATCTATCAAATAATTTCCAAAGTAAATAAACAAATTTGGAAATTAATTATTATTGTGGTATTCTAAATTTGTAAATGCAAAGATTTTTATATACAAATTTTTATTAATTTTTTGAAAGGAAACAAATATGTTTTTAGTAGCACATAGAGGTTTCAGAGCTCCAGGAAGAGAAAATCGAATGATTGACTTTACTGATGCATTGAAAACTTGTAAAGCAGTTGAATTTGATATCCGCTTAACAAAAGATAAACAAATTATAATTTTTCATGACCACAATTTTAAAAGAATAGGAAATTTAGATAAAACTGTTAAAAGTATGACATTTAGCGAAATAAAACAAATGAAATATTTTAAAAAAAATCCTGAAAAATTACCACCTTTATTTGTTGATGATTTTGTTGAAAAAATTTCAAGCAAATATGATTTTATAAATGTGGAAATTAAACCTGATAGAAATACAAAAGAAGAATTTGAAATTATAAAAAAAGGACTAGAAAAATTAAGATCAAAAACAAAAGCAGAAATTGTTGTTTCTTCATTTGGGTATGAAGCTTTAAAATTTATATCTAGTTTAGATGAAAATAAGTTTAAAAAAGGTTATTTGACAGAATATGTTAAAAAAGTAGATTTTAAGTTAATTAAAAAATTTGATTATCTTCATCCATATGTTGGAAATTTAAAAAGTAAAGGTTCAAAAGAAATAGTTAAAAAAATAAACTTACCTATGAATGTTTGAACTTTTAAAAATGATAAAGATGCCAGAATAATTTGGAGCATGTATGAAAAAAGAGTAAATTCTTTCATTAGTGATAAAAAAGATCTAATGATTAAATTTGCATAGAAATGAAGTGATTTTTATCTTTAAAAAGAATAATACTATAATGGGTATTAGTAAAAAAACATTTTACATTATTGCGATTTTAGCAATGGCTGATGTTTTGGTTATGGCTGTGCCCTTTTATTTAAAAAATGTTATGTCATCAGTTGTTATAGCTGATTCATTGGGTATTTTACCATCACAGTTCTCACAAGCAAACTCAATATATGGTTATGTCTCATTACCGAGCTATTTCATTGGTGGATGATTAGCAGATAAAATTAGTCTAAAAAAATTAACATTAATTGGATTGGGCTCAATTGGAGTAATCTGTTTGTGATATGGATTTATTCCATTTATTGTGACAGCAAAAGTAATTCAAGTTTACCTTATTTTTGCATTATGAAGCTTTGTAACATGTTTCATATTTTGAGCAGCGTTATGAAAATTGTTATCTGAACAAGGAAAACCAGAAGAAAATGGAAAACTGAACGGTATTCATGGTAGCTTAAACGGATTAACAGGAACTATTATTATTGCAATTGCATATTTAGTTTTTTTCTTATTTGGAACTATTTGAAAAGACACATTAGGAAATTGAGCATTTTCAACATTAGTTTTTGTTTTTACAGGTTTTATAATATTGAACTGTATTTTAATATGGATGTTTGTACCAGAAGACAAAACCCTAAAAACTGATGGTGAAAGTGATTTCTCATTGAAAAGTTTTAAGAATATTTTAGGTAATTGAAAAATATGGTTAGTTTCTATATTAATACTAGGTGTTTATTTATACCAAAGTGGATTATCTATTTTTGTAACTTATATGCAAGATGTTTTATTAATAACAGCAGCTCTAGTTGTAGTATTTGGGATTATGAGAACATATTTATTTAGATTTTTCTTTTCAGCTTGGTTTGGAAAAATGGCTGATAAAAGTCAAAAATACATTTTATTTATAATAATAGGTTTAGCAGTTGCATCAGTTTTATGTTTGATTGCCGTAGTTGTTCCGGGGTTTGGACAAAATAGTTTTACTAACATGTCTAAAGGCTATAAAACAGTTGTTCAAATAGCTGTAGTTACAATGTACCTTGGTTTAGGGATAACTTGTTGAGCGTTAGTAACAAACAGGTGAGCAACAATTTATGTAATTAATATTAGTCAAAAAGATTATGGAATGGCTGTTGGTTTTATTTCATTGATCGCATTTTCAGCAGACGCTTGATTCTGACAAATTGATTCAATTTTATTAAAAAATTTAGGAACTGAAGCTGGCTATGCAGATAATAAATTAGCTAACCAAATAAGCATTGTTATAATTCTTGCTTTTGGCTTAATTGCTATGGTTTCTGGAGCAATTCTATTATATGCAACTAAAAAGGAAAAAGAAAGAAATGGAAGTAAAACAAAAACAGTTTTGAAAAAATAAAAGGCTATGAATAATATCTATATTAGCAACAGCTGATGTTTTAGTTTTTATTTTTCCTTCATACTTAAAAAATGTTATAAATACTGAAGTTATAGCATTAAATTTAGGAATAAATCCTGCACAATTAGCACAAGCTTCAGCAGTTTATGGTTATGTTTCACTTTGTATTTATTTTTTTGGTAGTGTTATTGCTGACAAAGTAAGTCTTAAATGGTTAACAATAGCTGGTCTTGCAGCTTTTGGAATAACAGGAACTTGGTATGGTAGTGTTGGTTTAACAGCAGGTGGTGGAATTATTTTTGACGTTGAAAATAATGTAGCAGTTTTAAACCCAATTGGACAGTCTAGTCGCTTTACACAGGTTCTAATAATTTATGTTATTTGAGCATTTGCAAAAATTATTTTTTGAGCTCCTTTGTGAAAATTATTATCTCAACAAGGAAAACCAGAAGAGAATGGAATTTTAAATGGTATTCATGGTAGTCTAAATGGATTAATAGGAACAATATTTGTGGCAATAGGATTTGCTATATTCACAATATTAACTCCATTCTTTGTAAATAAGCAAAATAGTTCAACTATGGCTTTCTCTATAATGTGCTATCTATTTAGTTCACTAATAGTTCTTGATGTTTTCTTACTTATTTTCTTTATTAAAGAAAAGAAAAATGAAACTATTAGTAAAGATTTTAATTTAAAAGAAGTTGGTAAAGTTTTAAAAAACTATAAAGTTTATTTAGTTGCTTTTTTAGTAATGGGCGTATATATGTATCAACAAGGATTAAGTGTTTTAATCCCTTTTATGAATAGTGCGTTATTAATAAGTGCAAGTGTTACATTTGTTGGTGGGCTTCTAAGGACTTACTTGTTTAGATTATTCTTTTCAGCACCTGCAGGTAAGATTGCAGATAAATCAGGAAAATATATAAAATTTTTAGTTATAGGATGCATTATATGTTCATTTATTATGACAACAATAATATTTTTGCCAGGATTTAAAATAGGAGGTTTTCAGAATCAATCAAAAGGAATAAAAATATTAATTCAAGTTATAGTTTATTCATTCTTCTTGTGTTTGGGCGCAATTTGTTGAGGGCTAGTTACAAATAGATGAGCAACAATTTATGAAATTGGTATTGATCAAAAACATTATGCTACTGCTGTTGGTTTAGTTTCTGTAATTGCTTTCTCACCTGATGCATGATTCTGACAATTAAACTCATTTTTCTTAAATAAGCATAAAGTTGAAACTGAAATACCTGGTGTATTTAATTATCAATTGGCATATCAATATTCAATGATTTTAATCGTTATTGGTGGAATTGTTGGTGTTTTGGCAGGATTAATTTTAATGCTTAAAATCAAAAAAGAAAGATCGATAAAGATAATTAAAAATAGCTTATCCTAAGTAGTTTAACCTTAAATTTAAAAAGCGTAAAAAAATTGGGAAAACCCAATTTTTTTATTATTTCTTCAAAAGTTTTTTAAGAGTATCTCCAACTCCACCATCTTCATTTGAAAGTTCAGTTATACCCCAAGCAATTTCTTTTAATTTTGGATTACCACTTGAAAGAGCAACTCCATGCCCAACAATTTTAATCATTTCATAATCATTCATTTGATCGCCAAATGCAATAACATCTTTGATATCTTTATTGTAGTATTGTGCAACCATTTCTGCTGCAAAACCTTTATTAACAAATTTATTTGTAATTATTAAAATAGGCTTTTCCCCTATATTTTCAATTCCATAAATTAAATTTGATTTAACCATTACAGAATTTCCAAATTCTGAATTTAAAGTATTAACAACATTGTAAAAATCTAAGTTAGTATTTAATTTAACAATTATATTACTGCATGGACCTTTTCAATCAGTTAAAATATTTCCTTCAAGAGGTCCTTCAGCATTTGAGTCAGCAACAAAAAAATTGTCAGATGCATTTTGAATCATATTTGAATGGTAATATTCAACAATAACATTTTCAATTTTATTTTTCAAAACTTTATGCACTAAAATTTCTTTCATTATTTCTTCACTAATTGGTAAAACAATTCTTTTAAAGTTTTTATGTACAGGGTCAGAAATGTGACCACCATCTAAAGTAACAAGCAAACTATCAAGTTCAAGTTCGTTATATATATGTAAAGTATCCTTTAAAGCTCTACCTGTGCATATACAAACAGTATGTCCCTCCTTAATAGCATCTTGCAAAGCATTTTTTGTAATTGGATTTATAGTTAAGTGGTCATCTTTAAGTGTTGTGCCATCCAAATCAATTAATATTAATCTTTTTTTATTTTTGTCATTTAATTTCATAGTTATTGCTTTCCTTTCCAGAATAAGAACACATAAATATATTTTATCAAAAATATGTTAGAAATCTTTTCTCTTTAATTTTGTTAAAGGTTATAATTAGAATTAAAGGACTGATATTTAAATGAAAAAATTAACAACAAATGAAATAAGAAAAATGTGATTAGATTTTTTTAAACAAAAAAAACATTATTTTTTAGAACCTGTAAGCTTAATACCTGTTGAAGATCCATCATTATTATGAATCAATTCAGGTGTGGCAACATTGAAACCATATTTTGATGGTAGAAAAACTCCTCCCGCACCAAGACTTACTAATTCACAAAAAGCAATTAGAACAAATGATATTGAAAATGTAGGAGTAACTGCACGTCACCATACGATGTTTGAAATGTTAGGTAATTTTTCAATAGGTGACTATTTTAAAAAAGAAGCAATTTCTTTTGCTTGAGAATTATTAACAAGTAAAGAATGATTTGATATTCCTGTTGAAAAGCTTTATATTACAGTTTTTGATGAAGATGTTGAAGCTTACGAACATTGAATTAACGTTATAGGAATTAAAGAGGATCATATTTTTAGATTAAGCAGAGATACAAACTTTTGAGATGTTGGTCAAGGACCATGTGGACCTAATACTGAAATCTTTTTTGACCGTGGTGAAAAATGGGATAAGGAAAATATTGGCCCTAGATTATTATCAGATGATATTGAAAATGATAGATACATCGAAATATGAAATATAGTATTTTCACAATTTAATAATGATGGTTTTGACAATTATTCTGAATTACCAAGAAAAAATATAGATACTGGTGCTGGTTTAGAAAGAATTGCGTCAATTTTTCAAGAAACACCAACAAACTTTGAAACAGATATTTTCTGACCAACTATTGAGGAAATTCAAAAATTATGCAGTTCAAAGTTTAAATATTCAATTGAAAATTACTTTAATGAAAATAAACATCAAACAAAAGTAAATACAGCTTTTAAAGTTATTGCAGATCACGTTAGAGCAACTTCTTTTGCCATAGCTGACGGGGTATTTCCGGGGAATAAAGACAGAGGTTACATAATTCGCCGTTTAATTCGCCGTGCTTTAATGAAGGGAATGGAATTAGGCATCAATGGCCCATTTTTAAATAAACTTGTAATTCAAGTCATTGAATCTATGAAGGAATTTTACCCTTACTTATTGGAAAAACAAAACTTGATTGAAATAACAATATTAAATGAAGAAGAAAAATTCCTAAAAACTTTATCAAAGGGTTATGAAGCTTTGAATAAGATGATTGAAACAGACCAAAAAGTAACAGGTAAAAATGCTCTACTTTTATTTGAATCATACGGATACCCAATTGAGCAGACAATTGAAATTGCAGAAGACAGAAACGTAAAAGTTGAAATTGATGAATTTAATTTATTATTAGAACAAGCAAAACAACAAGCTCGTGGAGCTAGAAAAGATTTAAAAGCTTGAGATAAACAAAATGAGATTTTTACAAAAATTAATGTTAAATCAGAATTTACAGGTTGAGAAGAGACTGAACATAAAGATGCAAAGATAGTTTACATTTTCACTGATGAAGAAATATTAACACAAGCTGTTGATAGTGAGGTTTATGTAATTTTAGATAAAACTCCATTTTATGCTGAAAAGGGTGGTCAAGCAGCGGATACAGGTTATTTAACTAATAGCCAAACAAGAGCTGAGGTAATTGATACTCAGCAAGGCCCAAACCATCAGCACATTCACAAAATTCAATTAGAAGGTTCAATAAAAATAGGTGACACTATTGATGCAATAGTAAACAAAGAAAAAAGAACTTATACAATGAAGAATCATTCAGGAACCCACTTAATTCATTCTGCTTTAAGAGAAATATTAGGCGAAACTGTAATGCAATCTGGGTCTTACAATGATGAGCATGGATTACGAATGGACTTTACCTACAATAATTCAATTAGTCGTGAGGAATTAAATAAAGCTGAAGATTTAGTTAATAAAAAAATTAAAGAAGAAATTGAACGTGAAGTTCATTTCTGTTCAATGCAAGATGCAGTTAATAAATATGGAGCGTTAGCATTTTTTACAGAAAAATATGATGAGGTTGTTAGAGTTGTGAAATTTGGTGATTTTTCAAGTGAACTTTGTGGGGGTACTCACGTAGATAATACAGTTCAGATTGAAGATTTCATGATAACAGGTTTAGAGTCAAAAGGTAGTGGAGTTTATAGAATTAAATGTTTAACTTCTAAAAAAGCTATTACTGAGTATTTAAATTTAGAATTTAACAAATTAAATTTAATAATTAGTGAAATTGAAAATAAATACCTATCTGTCAAAACAATATTAAAAGATGAAGATTTGGAGAGTTTATTTCTAAAGGCAAAAAATGAATCTATTTCAAAAGAGTCTATTATAAGATTAAAACTAATTATAGATGAATTAAAAAATTGTCAAAAATCTTTTGACAAAAGATTTGATGAAATAATTACAGCTAAAAAATTAGAAAAATTTAAGAATTTTGAACCAAAACTAAATAGCCAAAATTTATTGGAAATTAATGAAAGAGTTGATGGACTAAACATTAAGGATATGAAAACATTAGTTGATGAATTTAAAAATAAATTTAATGAATTAATTATTATTTTAACTTCAGAAAATACTGAAGGAAATTTTGTTGTAGTTGGTGTAAGTGAATCATTGCAAGAAAGCTACCCAGCTATCAAAATATTTAAAGAATTGCCCGTTTCACCAAAGGGTGGAGGAAATGCAAGCTTAGCACAGGGAAAATACTAAAAGAAGTTAAAATTTGTAATTTATACCACTATTGTTGTATAATTTTACTTGGACTATAGAGAAAGAAAGGATAGAATAATATGAAAGCAAGATTATTAGATATTTTGAAAAGAGCTTTATCAACAGCTATTAACTTATTTTTAGCAGTTATAACAATAGGAATTTTACCTTTAATTTTATGATTATGTAAAGTTCCTCAAGTAGGACAATTAATTTTCAAAACACCTAAAGCTGACACTAGAGGAAGTGGATTAATTTACTTCCAAATCTATATGCTATTAACTGGATTCATTATTTTTGGATGAATCTTAATGGCTATATGATGTTTAATGGGAAGACAACCATTAGCTTTAGAAATTACAAACTGATTACAATCAAAATAATTTAAAGTGTTTAAAGTTTGCTTCGGCAAACTTTTTTTTGTTAAAATAAAAAAGTAAAAATGGGGTGGAAATTTGTTTTATTTGTTTACTAAAAGCATTCTTATTGAAATAGGCTTTGCTGATAAGAAATTTTATATAGGAGATCAAGAATATTTTTCAATCCCAAATTCAGTTATTGAAAATAGCTATTCTTCTGCAAATTGGAATAGAACTTTAAAATACAAAATCTCTAATCAAGAATTAGATAAAAAATATTACATGTTGGATGTTGAAGTTTATTGAGATTTGCATAAAAATAACATTAAATTTACTAGTAAAATATTTTTCTTTAATAACATATTAAATTCAAATAACTTTTTATTAAATTTTGCTAATGTATTATTTAGTCATTATTTTAAACATACTTTAACTTTTGATGAAAACAAAAATATAGATATAAAATTTATTGAAAAATATAAACCAGAAATTAGTAGAGATGTACTTAGAATTAATAAAATTAATAATTTTGTAATATTTAATAATAAATTTGAATTTGAAGATAAAAAATTTAAACAGATCTGACTGATTTCAGAAAAAGAATTTTCATGAAAAATTAACAAACAAAATCAAATTATATATACTATTCCAAAAAAAGTTATACCAAAAGAACTAAGCAATAATATGATCGACTTTGTAAATCTTGAGACTGGAATATTTTATTTAAATTCAAAAAGTAAATTGAATAATAAATTGGTTTTAGAACTTTCTTTTCCTGAAACAAAAATTGCTAAAATTATTAGCGAAGAAATTATAAACATTATTAAAAAATCAAATGATAAATACAAAAATTGACATTTATTTAATTTGACTAATGATTTTAATTATATTCAAAGTGAACTTGATGTTATTGAAAAATCTGGTAAAAATATTGAGGTCTACTTAAAAAATGTTTACAAAGAGTTAAAAAGAAATTATAAAAATGAAATAAATAACAAGTTAATTAGTAAGTATTAAAAAAATATTATTATTTGAAAATATAAATTTGAATCTCAATAATGATTTTAATGAATTTTAAATTATTATTATAAATAATATATCAAATTCTACTTTAAAAGTAATATGAAATCTTTTTAAACTAAATAAAACCGCTTTTATAAAAAAGTAAATAAACTTATTGCAGAAAACCAAGGTTTATTTTCAAAATATTTCATAAACAAAAATATTTATGTAAAGATGTTAAACAACAACAAAAACAACAAATTGTAGAAGCACAATACAAAGAAGATATTATTTCTTTGTTTGAAAATAAAGAAACTGTAAAAGATTCATGAAGCACAATAGATTAACTGATCGCAAGTATGTAGTTGCTGCATTTTATTGTATAGACAGCAAGAAAAAAAGTATATAAAACCTTTGAGAATATCCAAAATGTGACTTTTTTTTTAAATCATAAATTCCTTTTTGATTTTTATGAAAAATAACAACATATTAAAATGATTAGTAGGGGTGGTATATATTTTTATGTTTTTTTTAAATTGAATAAGTTTAAAATTTATAATTTGGCGTTGACATAGATTATGAAAAACAAAAAGTAAGTATTAGTTCAAGACGAATACTGAATTAAGACATTAGCACTTTATTAAAAGCAAATCCAACATTAAAAACTGATGAAATCAAGTTAACAATTACAGTAGTTAAGGCTATTACAACAGTTAATTATAATGTTATTGTTGAACCAAAAACTGATTCAATAGTTTATACAGGTAAAGTTGAAGGAATTACTTTTAACACTCAAACAGGAGTTGAAGATGTTAAAGTTGTTAAATCAAATGTTGATGCTGAATTAGCAAAATTAAACAAAGCTCAATATGAAACAAATGAAAAAGCAATTGCAGCAATTAAAGCTGTTGATACTGATGAATTTAAAGTTGTTAGCGCAACACCAAAAACAAGCACAGATCAAATACGTGAATACAAAGATCAGTTGTTTAATGTTGTTGTTGAAGCAAAAACTGGTTATGTTTTAGCTGATGATATTAAAGATGGTAAAACAAGTATAACTTTATCAATTGGTAAAGCAGATATTGCAGTAGCAAAAGCTGATGTTGATCAATTATTATCAACTTTAAGTGCTGATGATAAACATTATGAAACAAATGAAAAAGCTGTTGAAGCAATTAAAGGCTTAACAAGTGAAAAATTTAGTATTAAAGATGCTACAGCAGTTACTCGTGGATATAGCAATGTTACATTTAATGTTGTTGTTGAAGCAAAAACTGGTTATGTTTTAGCTGATGATATTAAAGATGGTAAAACAAGTATAACTTTATCAATTGGTAAAAAAGATACTCCAATTAATAAAGATGAAGTTGTAGCTGCATTGGAAAACGAAGTTAAAGATCAAGAGTTTGCAACTTTACAAGCAGCTATTCATAAAGTTCAAGCAAAAACAATTGCAGGAATTAAATCAATTACAGCAATTGAAAAATCAGTATTAAAAAATTCAGAAGATAAAACTTTGGAAGTTACAGTTCTTGCAGATGATGGATATATTCTAGATAGCTGAGATGGTAAAACTGATATTGCTATTAAAGTAACTGTTGCTGATGATAGAGAAGAATTATCATCTGTTATTAAAACAAAAGCGTTAGAAGAGATTGAAGTAGCTCATGATGCAACATTGTCAGAGCAAAATATTTTAGATGCGTTAGTTGAAAAAAATTTAGGTTTAGTTACAACAGGTTTAAATGTTGAGGGAACTTTATCAAATGATTCAAAGTCAGCCATAATTAAAGCTGGACAAGATTCAGAATATAAAGATACATCCGCAGCAGGTGTTGAAGTTACTTTTACTGTAAAAGTTTTACCGGTACCTTTAATTGATTTAGCAACAGATTTATCTATAACATCTTTAGGAAATATTGATTTACAAGAAGCGGCTAAAGTTCCTTCTAAAGATCAAGTTTTAGGTGTTCTAAAAACTGAATCAGTTAATTCAAACTTAAAAACAAGTGAAATTGAAATTACAAATATTACTACAGAAGGTGCAACAGTAATTGTTAATGCTGAAAGTAAAGTTTACAATCAAGGCTCAATTGATGTTACATTCACTGTTTCAAATCCACAAGTTGATAAAGTTGATTTAGCAACAGATTTATCTATAACATCTTTAGGAAATATTGATTTACAAGAAGCGGCTAAAGTTCCTTCTAAAGATCAAGTTTTAGGTGTTCTAAAAACTGAATCAGTTAATTCAAACTTAAAAACAAATGAAATTGAAATTACAAATATTACTACAGAAGGTGCAACAGTAATTGTTAATGCTGAAAGTAAAGTTTACAATCAAGGCTCAATTGATGTTACATTCACTGTTTCAAATCCACAAGTTGATAAAGTTGATTTAGCAACAGATTTATCTATAACATCTTTAGGAAATATTGATTTACAAGAAGCGGCTAAAGTTCCTTCTAAAGATCAAGTTTTAGGTGTTCTAAAAACTGAATCAGTTAATTCAAACTTAAAAACAAGTGAAATTGAAATTACAAATATTACTACAGAAGGTGCAACAGTAATTGTTAATGCTGAAAGTAAAGTTTACAATCAAGGCTCAATTGATGTTACATTCACTGTTTCAAATCCACAAGTTGATAAAGTTGATTTAGCAACAGATTTATCTATAACATCTTTAGGAAATATTGATTTACAAGAAGCGGCTAAAGTTCCTTCTAAAGATCAAGTTTTAGGTGTTCTAAAAACTGAATCAGTTAATTCAAACTTAAAAACAAATGAAATTGAAATTACAAATATTACTACAGAAGGTGCAACAGTAATTGTTAATGCTGAAAGTAAAGTTTACAATCAAGGCTCAATTGATGTTACATTCACTGTTTCAAATCCACAAGTTGATAAAGTTGATTTAGCAACAGATTTATCTATAACATCTTTAGGAAATATTGATTTACAAGAAGCGGCTAAAGTTCCTTCTAAAGATCAAGTTTTAGGTGTTCTAAAAACTGAATCAGTTAATTCAAACTTAAAAACAAGTGAAATTGAAATTACAAATATTACTACAGAAGGTGCAACAGTAATTGTTAATGCTGAAAGTAAAGTTTACAATCAAGGCTCAATTGATGTTACATTCACTGTTTCAAATCCACAAGTTGATAAAGTTGATTTAGCAACAGATTTATCTATAACATCTTTAGGAAATATTGATTTACAAGAAGCGGCTAAAGTTCCTTCTAAAGATCAAGTTTTAGGTGTTCTAAAAACTGAATCAGTTAATTCAAACTTAAAAACAAATGAAATTGAAATTACAAATATTACTACAGAAGGTGCAACAGTAATTGTTAATGCTGAAAGTAAAGTTTACAATCAAGGCTCAATTGATGTTACATTCACTGTTTCAAATCCACAAGTTGATAAAGTTGATTTAGCAACAGATTTATCTATAACATCTTTAGGAAATATTGATTTACAAGAAGCGGCTAAAGTTCCTTCTAAAGATCAAGTTTTAGGTGTTCTAAAAACTGAATCAGTTAATTCAAACTTAAAAACAAGTGAAATTGAAATTACAAATATTACTACAGAAGGTGCAACAGTAATTGTTAATGCTGAAAGTAAAGTTTACAATCAAGGCTCAATTGATGTTACATTCACTGTTTCAAATCCACAAGTTGATAAAGTTGATTTAGCAACAGATTTATCTATAACATCTTTAGGAAATATTGATTTACAAGAAGCGGCTAAAGTTCCTTCTAAAGATCAAGTTTTAGGTGTTCTAAAAACTGAATCAGTTAATTCAAACTTAAAAACAAATGAAATTGAAATTACAAATATTACTACAGAAGGTGCAACAGTAATTGTTAATGCTGAAAGTAAAGTTTACAATCAAGGCTCAATTGATGTTACATTCACTGTTTCAAATCCACAAAATACAAGAAAAGATATTTCAAATATAACTTTCACTGAAGAAGAATTGGAAATATCAAATACAACATCTCAACAAGATGTACTTGATGCATTAAACACTAAATTAGATTTAACTAATGACGCAGATAAATTAGTTTTAAATACTGATGTAACAATTACAATTAATGCTGCAACTGCAGGTCAAAACGGAACAATAACTATTGCAGTTGTTGCAAACTCAGAAAAAGTTAAAGGGACTAATGTTGAATTAACTATTCCTGCATTGTCTGTAGAAAACCAATTCGCATTCAACCTATCAAACAAATACTTTAACTAATTAGTTAATTTATTAAAAAGATATAATTAAAGACTCATTTGAGTCTTTTTTGTATTTTTGTTAAATTCAAATTACGAAGAGCACACAACACTTTATAAAAGTTTAATTTGATATTATCATGTTATATTTTGTTTATAATATATTTGTTTTTTTGTGCTGAAGTTTTTATTTATAAATATCAAAATAATCTATAAATAAAATAACTTATTAATATTTCAAATTGCTCAGCCTTAACTAATGAAGTTTCTTCAATTAGATGTGTTTATAGCTTGTCATTCTGCGCAACACACTTTATATTGAATAAGGGCATTTTTTTTAAATTGGTGAAATTATTTAAACTTGAAAGTTAAGATTCCTTTTTTCATTAAAGTAAACTATATATAAAATGAAAATTCCTTGTTTTTTTGCTAAAAAACAAATAAGCAATTTAAAATAGCTTCGGCATTTTACTTAAGTTATTTTTTGTATATAAAAAATATACTTTTAAGATTTGTTAATTAAATAAAAACAAGAAAGGAGGCAATTTCGCATCTTTTCTAATATCTTATTTAATACTTGCTATTTTGGTATCTCTATAAAATGCTTTTTTTGCAATGATTAAGTTATAAAAAATAATAAAAAAATATGCAAAATTATAATTTAAAACCAATAAGTAGATTATTAACTCTAATCATTAACGCAGTTGCATCAGTGGGTTATTACTAAAAAATAAAAGGATGTGGGTCAAATTCTTTTAAATGTCTATGAACCAATTTCAAAAGTTAAAAAAATTTCGTACTGAATATTAATGGCATTATCTTTCATACCACCTGTTATTTTTGTAACATTTTTAATTGCTATTTTTAGTAGCAAGGGACTTTCACTTTGAGTAACAGAAATTTTAGTTCGAACAGACATTAATAGATAGGTAGAAAAAATTAGATTTTAAAGAAAAATTAGTATTAAATGATAATGCCATTGATGCTCTAGTAAACAAAATTATGCATCTTTTGGATAAATATAAATATAGAGTAGGTTCATGATTAGAACTACCAAAAATAATATTAAAGACTTAAAATTTATTGAAGAAATTAATTCCTTAACTTTTCAGATGTATAATGATTTTGTTGTTGAATTATTATTTAATTACAAATAAAAGTATTGATATTCATGATTATAAGAATTGCGTTAAACTGTCAGTAGATGATTCATAAGAAGAGTATGCCGAATTTTTTCAAAAGTTGAATTTCATTATATTTTAACTTGATATTTAAACTTCTAGTGAAAAAATTCCTCAAAAAATGCTTTTACTTGATTACAAAGAGCGTTATATTCTTGAATATTATGAAGATGATTTTGATAGAGAAAGTTTTATAGTACATTTAAAGATTATTTAGATGAGCTTTATTACATGATGCTTTCTTCTAAAACTATTAGCAACTTAACATCACCTAATGAAGTTAATAATAATTTTTAAGATCAGTTATCAATAAAGCAAATGCTTTTCTAAAAAATCAAATAATTAATGATGAGATAGCGGGGGGTGGACCTTTTCAAAGATAAACATTAAGAAAGGAAACAATTGCTAAAATAGATGATACTTTATAAATCCAAGTCTAGACTCTGAATTGTATGGCAAAACGCCTAGTTATTTGTCAAATTTATTTATAAAATATATTTATTCACAAATATCTAAAGAATTATTCGAGAAGTGCTTGAGGGCACTATTTTTTCTTTTTCAATTTATAATATTAAAAATTTATTAAAAACAAGGTATAATTAAAAATGACTGATTTTTATTGTGGGAGAAGTTCGCTTCATATGGACCACAGCGAGTAAAAGCAGCCGACTAACAGAAATTAGGAGGATAAGCCCGTGGCTAAAAGAATTACACGTATTGCCAAATTAGAATTTATGGCAATGCAAGCAAAACCAGGAGCAGAATTAGCTTCATTAGGTATTAACATGCCTGAATTTACAAAACAATTTAACGATGCTACTAAAGATCGTGCAGGAGACGTTGTTCCTGTAGTTATTACAGCATATGATGACAAGTCATTTGACTTTATACTAAAAACAACACCAGCAGCTATTTTATTAAAAAAAGCAGCAGGAATTGAAAAAGGTGCAAGTAATGCAAAAACTCAAACAGTTGCTACTATTTCAGCTGACAAAATTAGAGAAATTGCTGAATACAAATTAGTTGATTTAAATGCAAATGATGTTGAAGCTGCAATGAAAATTATTGCAGGTACAGCAAAAAACATGGGAATCAAAATTACTGGTATGGAGGAAACTAAATAATGGCTAAAATTTCAAAAAGAATGAAAAGCGTTAAGGGTTTAGTAGACAAACAAAGAGTTTACTCAATTGACGAAGCTATTAAGTTGGCTAAAGAAACTTCAACAACTAAGTTTGATTCAACTGTCGAATTATCATTTAACTTAAATATTGATCCAAGAAAAGCAGATCAACAAATCCGTGGAGCATTAGTGTTACCAGCTGGAACAGGTAAAACTCAAAAAGTTTTAGTTTTAACAAATACTAAAGTTAAAGAAGCTCAAGATGCAGGTGCAGACTTTGTTGGTGGAGAAGAATTAATTACAAAAATTCAAAAAGAAAATTGATTTGAATTTGACGTTATTGTTGCTACACCAGAAATGATGGCTAAATTAGGAGCGATTGGGAAAGTTTTAGGACCAAAAGGATTAATGCCAAACCCTAAAACTGGAACAGTTACAATGGATGTTGCAAAAGCAATTGATGAGATTAAAAAAGGTAAAATTGAATACCGTGCAGATAAAGAAGGAAACATCCACACAATTATTGGAAAAGCATCATTTACTGCAGAACAATTAAAAGAAAACTTTACTACAATACTAAATGAAATAAAAAGAGTTAAACCTCAGACTGTTAAAGGTGATTACATCATTAACATTACAGTTTCTACAACAATGGGTCCTGGTATTAAAGTTGAAATTAACTAATTAAAACAGCATTAGCTGTTTTTTTGTTAATCTATTATTAAAACAAAAAGGAGAATAAACTTTGAAAATAGAATTTAAAAAATACGACGAATTAAATAATAAAGAAATATGAGAAATATTTAAAAATAGAAGCGAAGTTTTTGTTGTTGAACAAGAATGATTAGCTTGTGATATTGATGAAAATGACTTGATTGCTACTCACATGATGATAAAAAATCAAGAAGATGAAATTGTTGCATACTTAAGAATCTTTAAATTGGATGATCAGACTATTACTTTTGGAAGAGTCTTAACACCTATTAAGTTCAGAGGTTTAAGTTATGGTAAAGATCTTTTATTTAATGCAACTAAATGAATAAAGGCAAATTATCCTCAAATGAACATAAAAATAAGTGCTCAATACAGACTTTTAAATTTTTATAAGAGTTTTGGATTTATAGAAGCGTCAGACGTTTATGATGACGATGGAATTGAACATATAAAAATGATGATTGAATTTAAATAAATAAAAAATTTCAAAAAAGTAAAATTTTTTGGAATTTTTTTATTTTTGTAATGTATAATTTTTTTATTATAAGTTTGAAAATTGAGGTAAATTTTGAAAAAAATAAACAAATATAAATATTCGTTTAAAACTATTTTTTTAAGTTTAATAAATTTTAAAAAAGTTTGTAGTATGTCAAGGAATCATTATTTAGAATATAAAGAGTTTTGCTATAACTACTATCGAAAGGGCTTGACAAAGTCAAATATTGAATTTAATTCAATAGAGTTATATTATGAAGATTTAGAAAATAAAAAACTAAAATATTTAAATAATACTTTTACTAAAAATGAAATTGAAAAAGTTGATTTAAATTCAAAAAAAGGAAATATTAGTTGTTTAGTTGCAAAAACAAATAACTCTAATAAATGAGTTATAGGTTTGCATGGATGAACTGAAAATAAATATTTAGCATTAAGATTAGTTCATCATTATTGAAAGCAGGGTTATAATATTTTAACTTTTGATGCTTTTGCTCATGGTTTGAGTTATGGCAAAAAAACCGATATAGGTTATTCATCAATTGAAATGTTAGATGAAATAATACTTTATTTAAAAAATGAAAATGCTGCTGAATCAATTGGACTTATAGGGAATAGCATGGGCGCTTCAACAAGTGTTTTATATGCTCAAAAAGGTAGTAATAAGGAAAAAATAAATTGAATAGTTGCTGATTGTGGATTTAATAGTATTAAATTGCAATACAGATACTATATTGAAAACAACTTATTCCATGTGCCATGGTGAAAAATAGGTTTTTTGTTTACTCATAAATTTAGTAAGGAAACAAAAACACCACAAAGAAAATATAACTTAGAAAAAAATATGAACAAAGCAAAAAAAATTCCTATTTTTTTCATTCATGCTAAAGGTGATACTTTTATACCTTATGAAATGAGCGAGTCAGTATTTTTGAAAAAAATTAAATATGAAAAACAAAAAGTAAGTGAAATATGAACTCCAGATGGTTCAGAACATGTAAACACAGTCGTTGACTATAATAAAGATTACATTCATAAAACTTTAGAATTTTCAAGAAAGAGAGAAAAAAATGAAACTTAATAGAAAATATGGTTTTTGAACAGTTTTAGCATCTACACTAGCAGCTATTGTTGGGTCAAGTATTATTATTTCGTTTAATATGGTTTTCTTTTTAGCAGAAAGCAACCCGCTATTAATGATTTTAGCTTGAGTATTTGGTGCATTAATTGTTTTGCCTGATGCATTTATAGTTATTGAACCGTCAATAGGCTATGGAGAAAGTGGAAGTGGTTATAGTTGAATTAGAAAGTGTAATTGAAGAATATTAGCATTCTGATTTGGATGAGTGTTAATTCTATTTGTCTCAGCAACTTCATTGGCAAGCTGTTGTTCAGCAATGAGTTCAATGATTACACAAATTTTAGAACTTGACCCAAAAAATGTTGGAGTTGAGACATTGCAAAAAGTTTTAGCAATTTTTATTTTGGTAGTATTAGCTGGAATTCAAATTATGATTAAAAATAGTAATAAATATACTCAAATATTTTTCTTATTTGTTAAAACTTTACCAATAATATTGGTGTTTACATTAGCTATAATGTATGGTTCAAAAGATGGATTGTTATCTAATACAGAAATGAATAAAGAATTGGGGAAAGCATATATTTCTTCTGCAATGCTTATACCTGCTATTACATATACTGGTTTTGCATATTCAGGTCATGAGTTTCCAACTTATATAACTGAAGAAATTGAAAATCCGAAGAAAACAGTTCCATTGGTAATTATTAGTGCTGTTTTAATTGTATTAGTAATTTATGTTTGTTATGGAATTGCATTGTTATCTTTAGCAACAAATGGGATTGACCCAGAGGGAACAACTTCAACAATTTTTGCTGAACATAGATGGGCTGTATTAACATTTAATATATTCGCAATATTCTTATTTATAGGTTCAGTTAATTCATTATTATTTTTCCAGTCAAGATTAATTCATAAACTATCTGAAACTGGAGATGTTCATTCAATTTTTGGTAAAGTCCATAAGAAAACTAATCAACCTTATATGGCAATTATATTATTAGGATTAGTTGCAGTATTTTACATTTTATTTAGTTCAATATCTGAAATTATATCTTCATTTGCATTAGCTACAAGTACATTAAAAATTTTACTTGACTGTGCAATTATAAAATTAAGATTAAAAGATCCTAATTACAAAAGAATATATAGCAATAAAATATTTTGAACATTAATGGTGTTAAGCTTGATAACTTGCGCAATGACTTTTGGTGGATCAATTTACTTAATGGTTATAATGCCACAAACAATGGGTCAATCTGCTTTTGCAGTTTTATGAAAACCAATTTTAATGATTTTTATAGCATTTTTAGTTTATCTATTTGGAATATTTAAATTCAATAATATTAAAATAAAATAATTCTTAGTTACTTTTGAGTTATTTTTTTTATTTAAAGTGATATCTTATATATATGAACTAATTGCAGTTCATTTATTAAAAAGGAGACATATGATAAGTATTATCAAAGGATTCAGAGATGAATTTACATCTCGAGTTATGTCTTCGATTAAAAGGATTTCTAAATTCATAGGTATTGGATTAATACCTATTTTGTATGGGGTCACATGTTTACTTGCATTTTGAAACCCAACAGCAAATTTAGGAAAGGCGCCTGTTGCTATTTTAAACGAAGACAACACAGTCTGAGTATATAGAAATAATGACATTGAAAATTTTGACTTTAAAATAGGTGTTTTAACTGATCAAAATTTTAAATCTATTGATTCATCAATAAGCAAAGAAAACGCAATTGAAATGTCTTATGATAGAGCAAACAAATTTTTATATACAAACACAGGTAAAATTGCTATTAATTCAGATAGTGATATTACTTCACACATTTTTCAATTTAATACTTGAGAAATAATTAAATCAGTTTTAAATCCAAAAACTGATTCTAATATAAAAGATGAAGATTATGTATTTTCATCTCCAGAATTAAAACAAGATATTGCTTTTACAAATATTAGATATGTGTCATCTCAAAATGAGATTTCTAAACAATGAAAAGGAAAAAAATATTTTGTTCAAGCTAAAATAGAAAAAGGATTTGGTGAATACTTAATTCAACAATTTGGTTCAATATTTAATAATGGGTCTGCTCCTCAAGCAAACAAAGCAAATCTTGATATTTGAACAACCTTTGAAAGAAACTTTATTTTTGGGTATTACTTAAATAGCATGATTGAAATGAAATCAGCATTGATAGTTTCAGCAATTGAAAATTTCTTAGGTGAAAATATACCTTCACTTATGACTATGATGGTAACTAAACAATTTTATCAACACATAACATATATTCCTGAGGAAGAACAGATTGTTGAAAAATCATTAGGGTTTGATTCACAGGTTGAATCTTCAATTGAGATTCAAAAAGGAAAACAATATGTTATTAGTGATGCTAAAAATATTAAAAATTTAGAAGATTCAGCAATTAAAGCTATTAGTTCTGAAAATACAGTTTTTGGAGATATCACCGAAGAAGTTAGTTTTTCAAAAGATGCATCAAAAAATACAAATGGAATATTTACAAATTTAATTTCAAATTTAATAAGTAGTCCTAAAATTATTGAATTAGCAAAAATTTTAAAATTTGACTTAAGTACTTCTAAAATACCTGGTGTTTTACAAATTTTGAATGATAATTCACATATTTTAAATAAATATTTATTTGACATAATGCACGGTATTAATCCTTTAACTGATACTCAAAAAATGTGAATCAATATTGACCATTTGAGTCTTTTAAAATTGGATACAAAAACAGAAGCAGCGATAAAAGTTATGGTAGCCGGAATAAATAACTTCAAACCATTTAATTTTCAAACATATTTACCAAAAATAAATGCAATTATGAAAGAAAAACTGGGATTTAATTTAAGTATAATTAAGCCATATGAAGTTTTTGCTTCATCAATCAATAAACTAAACAGAAACGCTGTAGAATTAGCTGAATTTCATTCAAATATGGATGAATTCGCAAAAGCAAATGGTTTTACAAATCAAACAATGTTTTTAAATGATTTGTCATCAAATATATTTAAATTAATTAAAAGTAAGCTATTTGATAAATATGAAATTGTAAACATTGAAATAGCTGGATTACAAAATGGAATATATGGTATAGGTATTGGTGAATTCTTTATCGTTATTGGTTTGTTTGTTGGAACATTTATGCAAACATTTATTTATGACAGAGCACGCAGAACTAAAAAACTAAAAACGGGAAAATGATATGTTTCTAAAACAATGTTAATGATTGTTACAGGAATAGTACAAGTTACAGCTTTAACCATTGCATTATCTTGTACGGGTTGAATAGCGATTGGTTCAGCAGCAATGTTTTCTGTATGATTATGATTATTATTTGTTGATTTAATCTTTGTATTAACAATTCAAGGATTCTGGTTCTTGATTAAAGATGAAACAGTTTCAAAACTATTAATAATAATTTACTTGGTTGTTAATATTTCATCTGGTTGAGGTACATTCCCTTCATTTATGCAATTTGAATTTTTCCATAAGTTAAGTTTTGTTGCAGAGTTTACATATATACTTCATGGATTAGGATCAATTGTTTATGGAGTTGGAGAAAATGGATTTAATTCGGCAGATACTCTATATATAATACAACAAGCTGGAATTCTCTTGATCTTTGCTCTATTCTTTGTATTAATCGGTTTATTTGGAGCAAAACATAGAAATAGAGAAATAAGATTTGGAAGTTTTAACGGAAAACATGTTATTGATGGAATGACTGTTTTAGGAATGCAAAATGAAATTGACGAATTTAAGTCAAATAGAAAAATATTTAAATATAATTGAAATAAAATGGATGATGATATTTACTTAGAACTAAGCAATAAAGTAAGGGAACTACACCCTTATGAGGGTCAGTTTGAGTGATATAAAAAACGTCAAAAAGATGGGGTTTTTGCACCGAATGAAACTGATAGAGATATTATTAAAAGAAATGATGATGTTGAAGTTTAAGTTTAATTATTGAATTAAGCAATGTATATGATATTATTAATTATGGCTATTAATACCAAAGACAGTAACTGGGATATTCCCTTAATTTGTTACCGAGGATTACATAAACATTTATTAAATAAATCAAAACATTAATTTAAAAAATGTATTTTACGTTTCCCTTGGTCCTTGTATTAAGAACCGAGGGTTTTGTTTTAAAATAAGAAAATAGGAGGAATACGAATGTCAACAAATAGACCTGCACATGCTAAAAAAGCAGAAATCGTTGCTGAGATTGTTTCTAAAATTCAATCAGCTCAAGGTGTTGCTATTGCAGAATACAAACACTTATCAGTTGAACAAATGTCAAATTTAAGAGTTCAAGCTCTAAAACAAGGTATTGAAGTTAAAGTTTATAAAGACTCACTTGTTAGAAGAGCCGTTGAAGAATTAAATTTAACAGAATTAAACGAATATTTAACTCAACAAAATGTTTTCATTTTCTCAAACGAAGATGCAATTGGAGCTGCTAAATTAGTTGCTAAATTTGCTAAAGAAAACGAAGCATTAAAATTAAAAGCCGGAATTTATGAAGGCGCAGCTATGGATACTGCAGCAATTACAGAAATTGCTACTCTACCATCAAAAGAAGATTTATACTCAATGTTTGCATCAAGCTTAATTTACCCATTACGTCAAGTTATGGCTGTAATTAATGCTGTTGCTGATACAAAAAAAGACTAATACAAACCCAAGTATTAATAGCAAATAAAAATCATAAATAAAAGGAGACCAAAATTATGGCAATCACAAAAGAAGATATTATTAAAGCATTAGAAGAAATGAAATTAACAGAATTAAACGAATTAGTTAAAGCAATCGAAGAACACTTTGATGTTGTTGCATCAGCAGGTGTTGCTGTTGCTGCAGGACCAGCTGCTGCTGATTCAGCACCTTCAGAAGTTTCAATTATGTTAACAAATGCAGGTGGACAAAAAGTTGCAGTTATTAAAGTAGTTAAAGAAGTAACTGGATTAGGATTAATGGACGCTAAAAAATTAGTTGATGGAACATTACCAGTAGCTATTAAAGAAAACGTTAAAATCGAAGATGCTGACGCAATTAAAGCTCAATTAATTGAAGCTGGAGCATCAGTAGAATACAAATAATATTTATTTAAAAGAATAAAAATTTAAAAACTACCTTTCATTTTGAAAAGTAGTTTTTTTATATTAAATTATTAGTTTTAAGATCTTCATAAATTGCTTTAGTAATTTTGTTGTAAGTTAATGTATTATTGCCAGGATAAACTGAAACCATAAAAGACATAACAATTTTATTTTTGGGATCAACAAAACTTGATGTACCTAAAATTCCGCCTCAACCTCATTCTCCAACTTCTGTTAAAGGGGCTATTTTATTTCTTATTCTTACTCTAACACCATAACCATATTGATAATCTTCATTTAAATCTCAAATTTTAGCATTTTCAATATGTTCTAATTGATTTTTAGTTATTTCTTTAATATATTTTTTTTGCAAAATTACCTTGTTTTTTATTTTTCCACTTAGCATAAAATTCAAAAATTTATTGTAATCTTCTGATGTGCTAAAAAGACCAGAACCTCCCAAACAGCAATTAGGAATGCTATCAAGTTTTTCAGGCATCATTCAGTGATAATTTTCATTTGCTTTTAATACATTATTTTTGTTCTCTTCAATAAGATCATATTTTATTGCTTTTCTTTTTAAATCTTTAACTTTAAAATCTGTATCAAACATTTTTAAAGGATTAAATACTCTCTTTTCTAAAAATGCATTTAATTTAGTATTAGTTATTTTTTCAATTATTCCACCTAAGATATCAATGTTCATTCCATATATTCACTCTGAACCTGGTTTACATGAAATTGGAATATTATTTATTTTTTCAATAATTTCATCTAAATTATATTTGTCTGATTCAATATCATGTTCAATCTTAATCATTTCATTTTCATGACTAGTGCTATTTCAGCTATAAGAAATTCCTGATGTCATATTTAACAAATGTCTTATTGTTATTTCTTCATTAAAATTTGAGTAAAATTCACAAACTTTTGTATCAAGAGATAATTTATGTTCTTGAATAAGTAAAAAGGTAGCTAAAACAATTATTGGTTTTGTCATTGAATAAATAGGAAAAATCGTTTCAACTTTCATTTTTTCATTCTTTTCAATATTATTTAATCCGAAGGCTTTATTTAGTAATACTTTTCCATTCTTTTCAATTTTTATAACAGCACCAGAAAAATATTTATTGTTTAAAAGATTATTAATTTCATTAATAGTTTTTTTCATTTTATTTAAATTTCCATTTTTTCTTTTAAGTTAATTATATACAAATATATAATCTATTCTCTTTATTTTTTTAATAAAAAATAGGCAAAGTATTTAGTGAATATTTGATTTTTTGAACACTTTTCTATATAATATATTAATCGAGTGTAGTTTAGTTAGTTAAGAGCTTCTACTATTCTCAATTTTTTGCAAAGAAATATTGGGAGGAAGTTTTAATGAGTCTGAATTATTTTCTTAATAAAAAGATTGTCTCTGAAATTGAAAGAATTCAAGAAGAGCAATTTCTTTTTTCTGTTAACTTCCCTTTATCAATAGGGCAAAAAATGAATTTTGAACCAATGAAAGAACTTCAAAGTGATATGTATTTAACAAATTACTTTGAAGCATACACAACTCCAAACAATAGCCTTCTTAAAAGCTTAGCTCTAACTAATAACATTGCTTCACTAATGTTCTTAGAATCGCTAGCAGAAGGAACATCATTGATTTCAATACACAATATGATTAGAAAAATTGAAAATGGATATAAACCCAAGACTAAAAAAGAGAAATTAGCTTTAAATTTAATTGAAGCAATTAGACTTGTTAAAAAGCCAAATTTTGAAATTAATGAAGATAACTTTGAATTATTAATTCACATCCTTTTTAGAAATACAGAATTCAATTTAGACAAAAAAACTAATTATTATCGTGTAGATAATAATAAGATGATTACAAATATTGATATTGATTTTAATTCGATTGATGATGAGTTAAAAGAAGTATTTAAGTTTATAAATGATGTACCAGGAAATTCTTTTGATGGTTTTACAAAAGCAATAATTATTTTCTTACAGATTTTAATTATTCAACCTTATCAAAAATTTAACATTAGTTTAGCTATATTAATGAGTCTTTGATTTTTACACAAAGATGGGTATAAAGAAGATAAACAATTAAGAATTTTTGATTTAGCAAATCAATGAGAAGATATGATTCTAAAAATTAATGAAGCTGCTCTCCAAGGTTTTAATCTTAGCGAAGCAATAGATTTTATTAAAAGCAAAATTAAAGAATCTGTTAAAAGCAATTTTTTATTAAGTTTGATTTACAGCTGAATTGATGAAGACTATGCAAAGCGTTCAGCATTCTTCCCAACTGATTATGAATATATTGTCTTGACTGCAATACTAACTGAAAGAACTAAAGAAATTTCAATTACTAAAATTACAGATAAGTTAAGAATCAATAATTCAACAACAATTAAGAAACAAGAAATTAAAAATGCTTTAGAAAATCTCAAAGGCGCAAATATTTTAAAAACAACCAAAAATGAGACAAACTATACAGTTGTTGATAAACAACTAAATAAATATAAATACATTTTAAAATAAAATGAAAGGAAACAACATGGCATATAAAATTAAAAAAATAAACCGTGGCGTTGAAAGACGTGATTATAGAAAAGTTTCAGGTAATCTAGAATTGCCAAACTTAATTGAAATTCAAACAAAAACTTTTGAATGATTCAAAACAAAAGGTATTGATGAAGTTTTAAATGAATTCTTTGCAATGAGTTCAAATGATATGAGTGCTTCTCTTTTCTTAGAAGGATGAGAAATTAAAGAAGCTAAAATATCTCCCGCAAAAGCAAAAGAACAATCAAAAATTTATGATGCACCAATTTATGTAGACTTACAGTTAATGTTTACAAAGACTGAAGATATTTCAAAAGAATTTGAAGAAATTGTAGAAAAAGATGTTAAGAAAATATTAACTAATTGAATTTCTAGTAAAACAGAGTCTAAAAATGTTACTTTAGTTAAAAATACAGAAAACATTTATTTCTTTGAAGCGAAATTAAAAGGTACAGAAAAAAATGACTTATTCCAAATAACAATTTTGGAAGAAAAAGAAGACATTATTGTAGCTGATGTAATTGTTAGAAAATGAGGCCAAGTATTCTTTGGTGATTTCCCATTAATGACTGACTCTGGAACATTTGTTATTAATGGTTCACAAAAAGTTATTGTTTCTCAATTAGTTAGATCTCCAGGATCATATTTTAAAACTGAAATTAACAACAAAACAGGGGAGAATATTTATAATGGAGATATTATTCCAAGTCGTGGTACATGATTAGAATTTGAAACAGATACTAAAAAAACAGCAGAAACAACAAATTCATTGTTTGTAAAGATTGATAAATCAAGAAAAACAACTGCAACTTCATTCTTGAAAATATTAGGTTTAGACAGAGATACAATCCTAAATATTTTTGATAAAGATACAGTTATTGTTGAAACATTGAAAAATGACAATGATACAGGTGATACATATGCTGACTGAGCACAACACGTTCAAGAAATTTATAAAAAAATTAGACAAGGTGAAACAGCTACTTCAGATGGAGCATCTAAATACATTAATGGATTATTATTTGACCGTAGAAAATATGATTTAACAAAAGCCGGAAGATTTAAATTGCAACAAAAATTATCAGTTAAAAATCGTTTAATTGGAAGAATATTGGCTGAAGATATTGTTGATGCAAGGGGAACAGTTTTAATTGCCAAAAATACAGAAGTTTCAAAAGCAAATATTAAAGAAGTTTCAGATGCATTATCACAAGAAGACGTAATGGTTTCTTCAATTGAATATAGAGAAGACATCCCAGGATCACGTAAAATTCAAAAAGTTAAAGTTTACAAAGATAACAATGCAAAAGATGAAACATTTACATTAGTTGGTATTACTTCTAATTCAAAAGAAGAACATATTACAGTTGTTGATATCGTAGCTACAGTTTCATACTTGCTAGGATTGGAATATAACATTGGTGAATATGATGATATTGACAACTTAGCTAACCGTCGTGTTAGAACAGTTGGTGAATTATTACAAAATCAATTTAGAATGGGATTAACTCGTATTGATAAAAATGTTAAAGAAAAACTCTCAACAAGTGATTTATACAAAGTTAAAGTTTCAACAATTATTAATGCAAAACCATTAACAGCAGTTATTGGTGAGTTCTTTAATTTATCTCAATTATCACAATTTATGGATCAAATTAACCCATTAGCAGAATTAACAAATAAACGTAGATTAACTGCTTTAGGACCTGGGGGATTATCAAGAGACCGTGCCAGCTTAGAAGTGCGTGACGTTCACCCTTCTCACTATGGAAGAATCTGTCCTATTGAAACTCCAGAGGGACCAAACATTGGATTGATTAACAACTTATCAACTTATGCAATCGTTGATGAATTAGGATTTATTCGAACACCATACTTAAAAGTAATTGATAGTGTTATCCAAGCAGAACATGAATACTTATCAGCTGATGAAGAAAAAGAATACATTATTTCTCAATCAAACGTTACAAAAGATGAAAATGGAAAAATTTTAGACGAAACTGTTGTTTCTCGCTACAAAGGTGATGATTACATTGCTAGAGTGGAAGAAGTTCAATTTATTGACGTTTCTCCTAAACAAATTGTTTCAGTTGCAACATCAGCAATTCCATTCTTGGAAAACGATGATGCTAACCGTGCGCTTATGGGTGCTAACATGCAACGTCAAGCAGTACCTACAATCGTACCTGAATCACCATTTGTAGGAACAGGAATTGAATTTGAAGCAGCAAGAGACTCAGGAGTATGTATTGTTGCAGTTGAAAATGGTATTGTTAAATACGTTGATGCAAAACAAATTACTGTTGAATCAAAATCAGGAATTAAAACATATACTTTAGCAAACTTTGAACGTTCAAATAACGGAAGTTCAATTGTTCAAAAACCAATCGTTAAAGTTGGGGATTCAATCGAAAAAGGGCAAATTATTGCTGATGGGCCTTCTGTTGATAATGGAGAATTAGCTTTAGGGCAAAACGTTGTTGTTGCATTTACTACATATAATGGTTACAACTTCGAAGATGCTATTGTTATGTCTGAAAGAGTTATCATGGAAGATAAATTTACCTCAGTACATATTGATGAATATGTTTTAGAAGTTCGTAATACAAAACAAGGTGCTGAAGAAATTACAGCAGAAATTCCAAACATTAGTGATAATGCTAAAAAATACTTAGATAGTGAAGGAATTGTTGCTATTGGAACTGAAGTTAAAACAGGAGATATTTTAGTTGGTAAAGTAACTCCAAAAGGACAAACTCAATTATCACCAGAAGATAAATTATTACATGCTATCTTTGGAGAAAAATCAAGATCAGTTAAAGATAACTCATTAAAAGTTCCAAATGGTGGAGAAGGAATTGTTCAATCTGTTCAAAGATTTAAAGCTAAATCAGCAGCAAATCCAGATGGTATTGATTTACCAGCAGATGTATTAGAAGTTATTAAAGTTTACATAGTTCAAAAACGTAAAATCCAAGAAGGGGATAAAATGTCAGGACGTCACGGTAACAAAGGGATTATCTCAAAAGTGTTACCAGTTGAAGACATGCCTCACTTAGAAGACGGAACACCAGTTGATATTCTATTGAACCCTCAAGGGATACCTTCACGTATGAACATTGGTCAAATCTTAGAAATTCACTTAGGAATGGCTGCTAAAAAATTAGGGGTTAAAATTGCAACTCCAGTTTTTGAAGGAGTTAACAGTAATGACTTAGATGAAATTATGGCTGAAGCTGGAATGGAAAATTACGGTAAAGTTAAATTAATTGATGGTCAAACAGGTGAAATAATTGATAAACCAATCTCAGTTGGAGTTATGTACATGTTAAAACTTTCACACATGGTTGATGACAAGTTACATGCAAGAAGTGTTGGACCTTACTCATTAATTACTCAACAACCTCTTGGTGGAAAAGCACAAAACGGAGGACAACGTTTTGGAGAAATGGAAGTTTGAGCCTTAGAAGCCTATGGTGCTGCGCACACTCTAAGAGAAATCTTAACTATTAAATCAGATGACTTAAAAGGTCGTACAAAAACTTATGAAGCAATCGTTAGATCAAGACAAATTCCTACACCTGGAACACCTGAATCATTTAACGTTCTTTCAAAAGAAATTATGGGATTAGGATTTGATATTTATCTATTAGATGAAAAAGGAAACAAATCTCAAATTAATGCTTATGATGATGATGTAGATTCAATCAATGATGAAGATATCAAACATGCATCAGTAGATAAATTAACTTTCGAAGAATCAATTTCACTTGTTGAAATCGAAGACTTAGATAGTTTTGAAGAAGTAGATGAAAGTGAAATTAACCTTTCATTTGAACAAGAATAGGAGGGCAAAATGGAAAACAAAAATAATAAAGTAATTAAAATTGAATTAGCTAGTGCTGATACTATTCGTTCATGATCACATGGAGAAGTTACTAAGCCTGAAACAATTAACTATAAAACATTAAAAGCTGAAAAAGATGGTTTATTTGATGAAAAAATCTTTGGGCCAACTAAAAACTATGAATGTTTTTGTGGAAAATTTAAAAAAGCTAACCCTATGAATAAAGGGAAAAAATGTGAAAAATGTGGAGTTGAGTTAACTGAGTCAATTGTGCGTCGTGAAAGAATGGGGCATATTGAATTAGCAGAACCTGTTACTCATATTTGAATGGTAAAAGTTTCTCCATCAAGAATTGCGTCATTATTAGACTTAAAATCTAAAGAATTAGAAGAAGTTGTTTACTTCGTTTCACATATTGTTTTAGACCCAGGAACATCAAAACATTTCGTAGCTAAAGAAGTACTAGATTTAGGTGTTTCAAAATCACAAAAAACTCGTAGTAAATTAAGACCAGCTATTGAAGAAATTATTGAATTAATTAATGATCCAGCTCATAGAGATACTTTAAAAGCTGAAAGATTATTAGAAGAATTAAATAATCCAACTATTCCATTTTCAATTGATGAAGCAACAGCATTGATTTCAAAGTACACTGATGCAAAATTTGGTATTGGAGCTGCTGCTATTGAAGAATTATTGAAACAAATTGATTTAGAAAAAGAAATCCAATTAACAAAAAATACTTTAGACGCTATTGGACCAAATGCTGATAACTCAAAATTATTAAAAAGATTAGATATCTTAGAATCATTAAAGCGTTCAAAACAAAAACCTGAATGAATGGTATTGCGTGTATTACCTGTCATTCCACCAGATATCCGTCCAATTATTCAATTAGATGGAGGAAGATTTACAACTTCAGAAATTAATGATTTATACCGCCGTATTATCATTAGAAATGAACGTTTAATGAAAGTTAAAGAAATGGGTGCACCATCAATTATTATTAACAACGAAAAGCGTATGTTACAAGAAGCTGTTGATGCACTTTTAGATAATGAACGTAAGCCACGTCCAATTCAAGGAAAAGACAAACGTCCATTAAAATCTTTAACAAGTGTTCTTAAAGGAAAACAAGGTCGTTTCCGTCAAAACTTACTTGGAAAACGTGTTGACTACTCAGGTCGTTCAGTTATTGCTATTGGACCAGACTTAAAAATGTATCAAGCAGGAATTCCTCGTGAAATGGCTTTAACATTATTTAAACCATTTGTAATTCAATGATTACAAGAACATGAATATGCAGATAACGTAAAAGTTGCTGAAAAAATGATCTTACAAAATGATCCAAAAATTTGAGAAGCATTAGAGCATGTAATAAAAGATAGACCAGTTCTATTGAACCGTGCTCCTACACTTCACAGACTTGGGATTCAAGCGTTTGAGCCAAAATTAGTTAAAGGTAAAGCAATTCGTCTTCACCCGCTTGTAACTACTGCTTTCAACGCCGACTTTGATGGAGATCAAATGGCTGTTCACGTTCCAATTACAAAAGAAGCTGTTGCAGAAGCTAGAGCTTTAATGTTAGGGTCAAATGCTATTTTGGGACCAAAAGATGGTAAAGCTATTGTTACTCCAGGACAAGATATTATTCTAGGTAACTACTACGCAACCTTCGAAGAAAAAGGTCAAAATGGTGAAGGAACTATTTTTGCAGATATAAATGAAGCAATTAATGCATTTGATACAGGAATGGTTTCGATTAATGCTGTAATTGGAATTGCAGTTGATGCATTGCCAATTCAAAAATTTAATGATGAACAAAGAAAAGGATACTTATTAACAACTGTTGGTAAAATTTTATTCAACCAAATATTTGATGATTCATTCCCATGAATTAACTCACCAAATATTTACAATGCAGTTGAAGCTGTAAACTCTTTCATATTTGATTTTTCACAAGACATTAATAGTGTTATTGAAAATTACACTGTTGTTGCTCCAATCAAGAAAAAAGAATTATCATTAATTATTGAAAAATACTTTAATGAATTTGGTGCAAGAAAGACTGCTGAAATGTTAGATAAAATGAAAGATTTAGGATTCAAATATTCTACAAAATCTGGAACAACTATTTCAGCTGGTGACGTTGTTGCCTTTAAACACAAATATGAAGAATTTGCAGAAGCTGATCAAAAAGTTGCGGAAATTACAAGTTTCTATAATGAAGGTATGCTAACTCAAGAAGAGAAAAAACACCGTGTTATTGAAGTTTGATCTGATGTAAAAGATGATATTCAAAAAAGATTAGAAGTTGTTTTAAAACAAGATGTTAAAAACCCAGTCTTTGTGATGGCGGATTCAGGTGCCCGTGGTAACGTGTCTAACTTTACTCAACTTGTAGGTATGCGTGGACTTATGAACGATACAAAAGGTGATATTAAAGAAATTCCAATTAAATCATCATTCCGTGAAGGTCTATCAGTTTCAGAATACTTCGTTTCAACTCATGGTGCTCGTAAAGGGATGGCAGACTTAGCCTTAAAAACTGCCGATTCAGGATATTTAACTCGTCGTTTAGTTGACGTTTCACAAGAAATTGTTGTAGTTAACGAAGACTGTAAGGCAAATAAAGGATTTGAAATTGAATCAGTTATTGATACAAAACATAACAACATTATTGTTCCATTAAAAGACAGAATTGTTGGACGTTATTCGTTTAACGATATTAAAGATGCTAAAGGTAATGTAGTTATTGCTAAAGATACTTTAATTGAATCAAATGAAGCAGAAGCAATCATTGCAGCTGGAATAACAAAAGTAACAATTCGTTCAGTATTAACATGTGATAACCAAAAAGGTGTATGTCAAAGATGTTATGGACGTAACTTAGCAACAGCATCATTAGTTAAAATTGGAGAACCAGTTGGAGTTATTGCAGCTCAATCAATTGGAGAACCAGGAACACAACTTACTATGCGTACTTTCCATACCGGAGGGGTTGCAGGGGATGCTGATATTACTCAAGGTCTTCCTCGTATTAAAGAATTACTTGACGTTACAACTCAAAAAGGTTCAGTTGCAATTATTGCTGAAAAAGCTGGAGTTGTTTCAGAAATTATTAATAAAAATGGCATTAATACAATTGTTGTTCTTGAAGAAATTAACGGAACACAAATTGAAAAACAATACAAAACAATGTATAACGCTGTATTAAGAGTTTCTAAAGGAGATGAAGTTAAACCAGGTAAAAAACTTACTGAAGGTTCAATTAATTTACATGATCTATTAGAAGTTGCTGGAACAACAGCTGTACAAAACTACATCTTAAAAGAAGTTCAAAAAGTTTACCGTTTACAAGGGATTGAAATTTCAGATAAATATATTGAAATCATTGTAAAACAAATGCTAAACAAAGTTAAAGTTATCCAAAGTGGTGAGTCACACTTACTACAAGGTGAAATTGTAACTCAACAAAAATTCAAAGAAGTAGTTACTCAATGTATCCGTGAAGGAAAAGTTCCTCCGGTTGCTAAAAATCAAATTTTAGGTATTAAAAAAGCTCCATTGAAATCTGAATCTTGATTATCATCAGCTTCATTCCAAGATACTGCACGTGTATTAACTGATGCAATTATTAAAGGTAGAGAAGATAAACTAGAAGGTCTAAAAGAAAATATTATGTTAGGAAATTTAATTCCTGCAGGAACAGGTTTAACTGGAATTGATGAAGTAATGCAAATTGCTGAAGAATATCACAAATCTGAATACTAATATTTAAACAAAAGTGTTGCTTATTTTACGAGCAACATTTTTTTATTTTCTTTAGTATAACTAAATTGAACTTTCTCATAAAAACACTTAAAATTTTATTTCTTAAAGTCTATAATAATTTTGTAGAGAGATTTTTATAAGAGGAAAATAATATGAAAAAAACTTCAAATAAAGTTGTATTAGTAGGTACTGGTGCTGTTGGAATGTCATTTATCTACTCAGCAGTAAATCAAGGTTTAGCTGAAGAGTATGTTTTAATTGATGTTAATACAAAAGCAGCTGAAGGGAACGCTATTGATATTCAAGATACAATGGCTGTTTTAGATAAACCATTTACAATTAAAGCTGGAACATATAAAGATTGTGGAGATGCTGACTTAATTGTTATTACTGCAGGACGTCCACAAAGACCTGGAGAAACAAGATTAGAATTGATTGCAGATAACTCAAAAATTATGAAGGGGATTGCAGAATCAATTAAAGCATCTGGTTTCAATGGAGTGACTGTTATTGCTTCAAATCCTTGTGATGTTTTAACTACAGTTTACCAACAAGTAACAGGTTATGAAGAGCATTCAGTAGTTGGTGCAGGAACAACTCTTGACTCAGCTAGATTAAGAAGATTAGTTGCTGAAAAATTAAATGTAGCTCCAAAATCAGTTAATGCTTACATTATGGGAGAACATGGAGATTCATCAGTTGCTGCTTATTCAAAAGCAACAGTTATGGGACAACCAATTAGTAAATATTTAACTGAAGGAAAAATTACTGAAGCTGATCTAAAAGAATGCTGAACAAGAGCTATTAGAATGGCCTATGAAATTATTGAACGTAAAGGCGCAACATACTACGGAATTGGTGTATGTTTAGCAGCAATTTCAGCAGCAATTTTAAGAGATGAAAAAACTACTTTCATGGTTGGTGCAAAATTAAATGGAGAATATGGACAAAAAGGATTCTACACAGGAGTGCCAGCTATTTTAGGAGCAAAAGGATGAGAAACAATCATTGAGTGAGATTTATCAGATGCTGAAAAAGAGGCATTTAAAAAATCTTGTGAAGCTTTAGATGCAACTTACCAAAAAGCAAAAGAAGCCATTGCTTAATTAAAAAAATAATAAGATGCTTGTAGAGTGCTGCCAAAAAAGTAAGTAATAATTAAAATGTAGACTTCAATCTACATTTTTTTGTATAGCTACAATTTGTGCCTTATTTAATACTTACTTTTTTTGGTATCCCTATATTGCGTCTTTTTTTGTTTTTTGTTCAATTAAAAAAATATTAAATGTAATCTTTTACATAAAAAATAACTTAAGCAAAAATGTTGTTTATAAATATAAAAGAATCTATCTATAAACAACTTCAAATTCTTCAAAAAGTATATCCATGTCTTCTGTGAAATTTAAATTATATCTTTTAAAAACACTTGTAAAAAATTTTCTATGTTCTTCTTTTCAAGATTCAATATTTTCATCTTCACCTTCTAGTTTACAAATATCATAAGTCATTTCATTGAATTTTATATATCTTACATTAGTTGTTTTAATGATACATTTTGGATTACGCAATGAATCAGTTACTATTGCATAATCACCTACCTTTGGTTCTTTTTCATTATCCTTTTCATATTGAAAAAGTGCTGATGAAGTAGCTCTTTTTGTTCCTTCTAGAACTAATTTAAGTAGTTCCTTATAAGTTCTTTCATCATAACCAAAACAAAAGTCTTCTGTAAAATTTAAATCTTTATCAGCATTTGTATCAAGTTTAAATTTCTCTCAATATTCTCTTATTTTTTGTTCCATTTTCTTAATTCTCCTTCATCTTATATTTTCAAGAAACTAAACTTCATCTGTATCAACAATATCAACTTTTTGACAGCTTTATTTATGGCATTAATTTCAATATGCCTTAATATTTTGTTTTTATAATGATTATTATAACTATAATCAATGATTTGTTAATCTTTAATAACACATGTAACAACAAGAATAACTTTTAATTTTATTAATATATTTTTTAGTTGTATCATATAATTATAAACAAAAAACTTTAAAATTTTTGGCATTACTTTACGAAAAATAAAACAATCCTCAAAGTTTTTTATTAGTTTTATAAGATGCTTTTTTTAAAATATAAGTTATTATAAAAAAACTTTGTTCTAATTAATAATTACTATCTTGGTAGCACTCTAAAATCCTTCATTATTTTCCTGGTATAGAACTAAATAAATTTTTTATAGATATACCAAAAAAATGTAGATTAAAGTCTACATTTAATTAATACTTACTATTTTGGTATCCCTATATTGCGTCTTATTTTTTGTTTTTTACCTTAATTATAAGTAGGAGGTAGAATAATGCAAATACAGAATAATAATTTAAATGATGAAATAGTAGTTAATACTTTTTTATCAATAAGTAATCAATCATTTATTGCACCAGAAATTTTATTTATAAATAAACCTTATACTGTAAGTAAAAGCACATATTTCAAAATGTTAGTTTCATTAAATTTAAATCCCGATATGAATAAAGATTCAATGTATGAAGAAATATATAACATATCAAATCTTGATTTTAAGCTTTATACTAATGATTTAAAAGAAATAAAGCCAGTAAATACTGTTTCAAAAAATTATATAATTAATAATCAAAATAAAATGTTTATAGAGTATGAAATCCCATATAGTGAAATTAAAAAAGAAAAATCAACATTTAACTTTGGATTTAGTCATGATTACAACGCAGTAAGTTATAAATCAAAAGGTGAAATAAATCTTAATCTTTTGTATGCAAGAGAAGATTTAAAGATTAATATGTCTTTAATTTCTTATCTTTCATATTATGATCTTTTTAATAAGAAAAAAACATTTAATTCCAAGACTTTATTATTTTCTAAAATTTCAATTTTAAAAAATGAATTGTCAGTAAACAAAAGACATACGGATTTAGTTCAATTAGAAATAAAGTACATACAAAAAGAAATTAATAATATTGGAATCGATAATAGAATTATAGAAGAAATAGAACAAGTTAAAAATAACACTATTTTTCCAGCAGTTAAAATTAGTCAAATTAAACTTAACGAAGAAAGCGATTTTAAAAAGTTTTATAAAGGAAGTTTAAATATAGTAACTGAATCTTATTCAGACAATTACAAGGTAAAATACAAAGGTAATTCTAGTTTAAATGAGGATACTAAAATCGTAGACTTAACTTCTGGTGATGAAGGGCTTTATCTAAACCCATTTATATGAACCAAAGATCAAAACTTAGAAATCATATTAGAAGTTTTTGGGAAAGAAATAAAATTAGAGAGTAAAATAAAATCTTATGCTAATTACAAATTCTCTGAAAATTTTAAGTTTATAATAGATGAAAGTAAATTTACAAAGTATAAATTTGATGAAGAGTTTTGGAAAATTATGATTTTTTTAAACTCTGAAGATTTAATAAAGGTAATAAAAGAATATGAAATATTTTAAGTCAATATGTATATTCATTTTAGTTATTTCAGGCGGAACAACTTTATTTTTTGCAGTTAAAGAAATGCAACTATTTAAAGTTAAAGAAAATTCGAATGAATTAAAAAAAGTAGAATTTACTGAAAATGAATGAAGACAATTTATAAGCAGAAATGGAAATATTGATGAAGATATGTTCAAATGTATATTTCTTTTAAAATTGCAAAGTCAAAAATTTATGGGGAATATAGACTTTATTTTTGAGAAAAATAAAATAGTTATAAAATTAAGCAATGAATTTACTAGTTATAAGTGATATTACAAGTTAGATAAAGAATAATAAATGTTATAATTTTTTTAGGTGATAAAAAATGAATATACATAACGAAATTATTAAAGAATTAAAAAGTAAGGGTGCAAAAGGAAATATAACTTCTGAAACACAATTTTCAAAAATTGGATTAGATTCATTGGATTTGATGGATATGATTACGGTTTTAGAAGAACGTCTTTCAATTTTCGTTCCAGATGACAAATTATTAGAAATCAAAACAATTAAAGATTTAGAAAATGTTATTGCAGAATTAACAAAATAGCAACTATGTTAAAGTTAAATAAAGTTCAACAAAAAAAATATGATGAAATCATAGACAATTTGAAATTAAAATCAATTAAGATAACAGAAATTAGATCTAACATAATTAAACTCATTATTATTTCAGAACATATAAATATTCAACAGTTAACATTGAAGCTTGAAAAACTTTTGGGCAATGTTAATTTGGCAAGTATCTATAATACAATTGATCTTTTACTAAAGGAACACTCAATTTCATCAAATACGTTTGATGGCAAAAATATTTGGTATGAGCTATCAACTAATAAATCAGCGCATATTAAATGTGATGAATGTGGTGATATTAAACATGTATCAGTAGATAAATTGAACAATATTAATTTTAATGAATTTGAAAAATTACTAAATGATAGAAATAAACATTTGGAACATGTAAAAATTGAGTTACATGTTATTTGCGAGCAATGCCAAACAAAAACAAAATAACATTTATTAAGATTGAAATGTAAACCTTTTTTATTTATAATAATTAAGTGTTTAATTTTTTAGGGGCATAGTTCAGTTGGCAGAACATCGGTCTTCAAAACCGAGTGTCGCGAGTTCGAGTCTTGCTGCCCCTGCCATATGAAAACCAGCGCAATTATGCGCTTTTTTAGAGGTATAGTTCAGATGGTAGAACATCGGTCTCCAAAACCGAGTGTCACGAGTTCGAGTCTTGTTACCTCTGCCAATAAGTAAAAAAATAGGCTTAGCCTATTTTTTTTGTAATTATAAATCCAATTGTATCAACACCAGCATGTGCTGTATAAATATTAGGTATTAATTCTTCTGAAAAATTTACTTTGTTCTCAATTAAAACATTTCTTGCTGCTTCATATATTTTTTTAGAAGTCAATGCTGTTCTAACAAAAACCATTTCATAACCATTTGAATAAGTGCTTGAGTAAACTTTTACAATTTTTTCCATTATTGAGTTTATTGTTCTACCTATTGCTTCTTTTTTGGGTTCAGCTTCTCATTTTATTAAAACTTTTGTTTTAAGTATGTTTAAAACAGTTGTTACAGCTTTTTTTCCTCTTCCACCACTTGTTAATCTTTTTAAATCTCCAGGTACTATTGCAATATACATTGATTTCTCATATTCATTAATTGCACTTGTTATTTCTTCAGGTGTACTAATTTCACCTTTATCCAAAAGATTTGAAATGTACAATGCTGTTTGTTCAATTGCTTGAGCAGCAATATTTAAGTTTTCATAAACTGTTACTTTTCCTTCATATTTTTCATCTCTTGAAACCATCATTGCTGTTTGTAACATACTTGAAAGATTTCCTGTAATTGGAATATGATATACATGATCATATTTTTCTAAAAGCTCGTCATATTTATTTTCAACTTCACCAGGACTTGCTTGACTTGTTTTAATGTCAACTCCTTCTGAAATTAACTTGATTATTTCTCTCTTTTCAACTTCAGCAGGAATGTCTAACATGTCAGTTCCATTTGGGAAAGTAAAGTGTAATGGTAAAACATCAATTGCTTTACCTTTAATTTTTTCAGATGAATTTGTACCTGAACTATCTAATAAAATAACTATTTTCATAATGCCCTCTATTTCTTTCATGCAGCTATTGCTATTGTTTCTTTACCTGTGTGTGCTGCTATAACACTTGTAATTTGTGAACTTAAATTAATTGTAAAACCTTTTTCTTCAATTATCTTAATTGCCTCAGCTAGAGTTTCGGAGTTCATTCTTGAATATGAGATATCAATTGTTTTAACTCCTTTTGCATTTTTCTTAATTAGATCTAATGCTTCATTAATTGCTTTTTTAAAAGTTCTAGCTGTAGCTTCTTTATCAATTTGTCCGTCGTATCTAAGTATCGGAACTATTTTTAACATTTTAGCTAAACTTGCAGCTGCAGGGCTAATTCTTCCTCCACGTTTTAGGATATCTAAAGATTTTGGAATTATGTAACTAATAAAATCTTCATTAGTTTTGGAAACTAACTCCATAATCTCAAACCCTTTTTTATTTTGAGCAATTCAAAATGCAACTCTTTTTACAAATTCTTGGTTAATTATACTTACACCATTTGTATCACAAACAAAAACTTTACCTTTATATTCTTCTTCAGTTTCACTTAACATTCTATAAGTGTTAAATTGACCGCTTAATCCTTTTGACAATGGTAGAAATATAATTTGATCATATTCTTTTAGTAATTGATCTCATATTTTAATCATTTCTCCTGGTGTTGTTTGTGCTGTTTTTAAAACTTGCTTTTCTAAAAGATCATAAAATAAGTTTTCATCCAAAGAATCGTCACTAAAATGTGTTGTGCCATTTTCTTCTACAATTAAGAGTGGGACTTGGTATAAGTCCTTAAAGCTTTTCAGATTTCCATCGAAAGATGAGTCTGTTAAAATTGCTATTTTCATATTTATAATCTCCTCAAAGTGCTTTTTTAATAAGTTAATTATATAATATTATTAAAATTAATAAAATAGGGGTGGATATAATGAATAAAAAAATGGGAGTGTTTTTTAATAAACAATTTAATTGCTTGTTATTAAGTTTTGATAATAAGCCAATAACAACAACAGAGAAGCACGCAAATATTGCAATCTTAAAAAATAAAAATGATATAGTAGGTATCAATATTTTTGATGTGAAAATCAAAATTGAAAAAAATTACATATTAAATAATGACGAAATTTATGAGTATATTAGCACCGAATTAAAAGACATAGTTAAAACAGAAAATTTGCCTCATTTTATTGTTGGTAAAATTATCAAATGTAACAAAATACCTGATACTCATTTAAGCTCTTGCGAGGTTGATATAAGCACGGAAGTGCTAAAAATTGTTTGCGGAGCTAAAAATGCTAGAGAAAACATATATGTAGTTGTTGCTACTGATGGAAGTTGAATGCCAAGTGGAATGCAAATAGTTAAAGGAAAACTTAGAGGATATGTTTCTGAAGGAATGCTATGTAGTGCTAGAGAACTTCAATTACAGTCAAACAAATTTAATGAAGAAGGAATTATTGAATTAGATGAAAGTTATCGCAGCAATTTAGGAAAAGCATTTTTAGGTTAATAATTTATGAAAAAATATAGTTTTGATCCAAGAATAAAGTCAGGTTATTACATTGCTGACTATTTCAAAAAAACAAGTAAAATAATTCAAAATGATTTACCCAATTCAGTTGTAACCATGCAATTTTTCCAAAGAAAAGACAATATAGTTTTATCAGGAATTAGCGAAGTCCTACAATTATTGGAATTTGCATGCCCAAATTATAGCGAATTAAAAATTTGATCATTAAAAGATGGAGATATTATTGATGCCCATGAACCAGTTCTAAAAATTGAAGGTAATTATGCTTCATTTGGATGATTAGAAGGAATGATAGATGGAATTCTTGCAAGAAATTCATGTATAGCAACAAATAGTAAAAAAATAGTAGAAGCAGCAAATGGTAAAACAATTTTAAACATGATGGACAGAGCTGATTCATATTTAACTTTAGCAAGCGACGGATATTCATCATGAGTTGGAGGAATTAAACTTTTTGTTACAGAAGCATCTATTGAATTAATCGATGATGCAGCTGTACTTAAACCTTCAGGAACAATGCCGCATGCTTTAATTCAAGCATTTGATGGTGATATAATAAAAGCAACTCAAGCTTTTTACAATAATTTCCCAAATAATAATTTATTATCTTTAATTGATTACAATAATGACTGTGTTAGAGATGCAGTAAAAGTTGCTAATTACTTTAAAGAAAAATTATGAGCAATAAGAATAGACACTTCAGGTAATTTAATTGATAAATATTTAGAAGAAAATAAAAATAAATACCCTAAAGATGCAAATTTATATGGCGTTAATGAGTATTTAATTAAAGAAGTTAGAAATGCACTAAATGAAGCGGGGCATAATCATGTGAAAATAATTGTTTCATCAGGTTTAACTGCTGAAAAAATACAAGAATTCGAAAAAAATAAAGTACCAGTCGACATATATGGTGTTGGTGGTTATTTAGCAAAAATAGATAATAACTTTACAGGAGATGCTGTTATTATTAATGGAAAAGAACAAGCAAAATTTGGAAGAAAAAACATTTATTCTAAAAGATTGCAAAAAATAAAATAAAGGGGTTTTTTATGAACATAATTAAAGAATTAGAATGACGTGGTCTAATTAAACAAATAACAAACGAAGAAAGATTATTAAAAGCGCAACAAGAAGGGGCAGCTGTTTATTGTGGATTTGATCCAACTGCTGACTCATTACATGTAGGGCATTTAATGATGATAGTTACACTTAAAAGATTTGATGATGCTGGTTTTCAAGCAATTGGCTTAATTGGCGGTGGAACAGGAATGATTGGAGATCCTTCATTCAAAGCGGATGAGAGAAAATTGCAATCAGATGAACAAGTTAAATACCATGCTGATGCAATTCAAAATCAGTTATTAAAAATAATACCTGATGTAACTTTTGCTAATAATGCTGATTGATTAGGGAAAATGTCTCTTATTGATTTTTTAAGAGATGTAGGAAAAGATTTTAATATAAGTTATTTATTAAACAAAGAATCAATTGCAACTAGAATTAGTACAGGTTTATCTGTAACAGAATTTTCATACACAATGTTACAAGCTTATGATTTTTATAATTTATATATTAATCATAATTGCAAAGTTCAAATTGGGGGAAGTGATCAATGAGGTAACATAACAAGTGGAACTGATTATATTTCCACAAAAGTGGGTTCTGCCAATACGCAAGCATCTGGCTTTACAATTCCATTATTAACAAAATCAGATGGACAGAAATTTGGCAAAACTGAGTCTGGAGCAGTTTGACTAGATTCAAGTAAAACAAGTGTTTATGATTTTTATCAATTTTGAATTAATCAAGATGATAATGATTGTATTAAAATGTTAAAATTTTTAACTTTCTTATCTAAAGAAGAAATACTAGCATTAGAAACAAAACACAAAGAAGCACCGCATTTAAGAATAATGCAAAAAACACTAGCAGAAGAAATAACAAGATTTGTACATGGCCAAGCAGAATTAGAAAAAGCAATTAAATTAACGCAAGCTTTTTTTGAAGGTAATTTATTATCGCTAGATCAAGAATTGTTAAATTTAGCAATTAAATCTATACCTACAATTGAACTTGAAAAATCAACAAAAGCTATTGATGCAGTTATAAGTGTTGGGGCTGCTACCTCAAAAAGAGAAGCAAGAGAATTTATTAATTCGAGAGCAATCTCATTTAATGATGCTGCTATTGAAGACGAAAATGCACAAATCGCAAGTATTAATCCAATTCAAATTAATAAAATAATTGTTAAAAAAGGTAAGAAAAAATATTATTTATTAAAATTAAAATAAAAATTTCCAAAAAAGTATTCCAATTTTGGAAATAAGATATATAATAAAAATAAGGGATAAGAATTTATCCCCCAAATAAGAAATGCAAAAGCATTTTTTAAATCTTTTCATTTATATATACTTTTATTATCAAATTTACATTTTATTTTTTCTCTCAAAACAAAAAAATTAACCCATCCTTAATGTGATGGGTTTTAGTTTATAAAAATATAAAAAAACACCAGTTTATTATAATGGTGTTTTTTGATTTGTCTAATTATTACTTAATTAAACGGTTGTATCATTCAACAATTAAAGCGTCGTTGATTTCTAAATTTAATTCTTGACGTTCAGGTAATCTAACAAATTGACCTTTTAAGTTAGCTTTATCTACTTTAACAAATTCAACTGTTGATTCATTGTTTTGTAATGCTTCAGCAATTTTGTCGTTTTTCTTCATAGATTCTTTAACTTCAATTTGATCACCTGGTTTTGCTTGGTATGATGGAATGTCAATTTTTTTGCCATTTACTAAAATATGACCGTGGTTAACTAATTGACGAGCAGCTTGTCTAGTCATTGCGAATCCAAGACGATAAACAATATTGTCTAATCTTGATTCTAATAATACTAGGAAGTTTGTCCCTAAAATTCCACCATGAACTTTTTTAGCTTTTGCAAATGTGTTTCTGAATTGTCTTTCAGTCATTCCATACATGAATTTAACTTTTTGTTTTTCTTGTAATTGAGCACCATATCCACTCATTTTTAAACGAGCTTTGTCTTTACCGTGTTGACCTGGAGTAGTTACTCTTTTTTTACCTTTGCTAAATTCTTTACCATTCTCAAGAATTGAGAAACCATATCTTCTTGCTTTTTTAAATGTTGATCCAGTATATCTTGACATACGTTATCTCCTTTTTAAAAATAGCGTTATTAAAAATAGTCTTTAATGAATTCCTTACTAATCAGTTTATTTATTCGCTCTTACTGCCAAGAGTTACTATTGTAAAATAATAAACAGTTTTTAGTAAATATTCATCCGCAGAATATAAACAATAACTTTAATATTATATATATAAACAACATATCTTTCAACAACAAATGAATTAAATATATTTGATATAATTATATATGGTAGAAAAGTGGTGGTTTCATGATATTATTTTCGACTTTAGTAAATAAACCAACAACATTGTTGATTTTAGGTCTTATCTTTGTGGTTATTTCTATTTTAGGTATTATTGGAACACTTATAACACTTGTTATTTATAAAAAAACTATTGAGTATACTTATGAAAGTTCAAGATTATTAGAATATGTTGATCATGCTCCTTTGCTTAAAAAAATAAGATCAGTTTATAGAATTTATATGCAAAACAAAACTAATAGAAATATTGAAAGCACATTTCTAATACTTCTTAGAAATTACTACGATATTTATGCAACAAGATTTTCAAATTTAACAACTGAAGCAGCGGAAATGCTTTCAGAAAATAATTATAGACCTAAACCTTCTATTAGCAATTATATAAAAGCTAAAAGAACTTATGATAAATGTTCATGTTTATATGTTGATACAAGAAATACAATTGATAATATTGAAAACATATTGGAAATGCAAAAAATAGCACGTGACTGATATATAAATGTTATTGAAGAAACAAATAATGTTTTAACTCTAATTAAAACTAGAAAAGATTCAAATGATATTTGGGGCCCTAAAACTTTAAATAGTAAATATATTCAAAATTTAAAACTTTATATTGAGTCTGCTAATTTACAAATTGAGTCTGCTAAATATAATGAAGCTGTTTCAAGTTTAAAAGAAGCATACGAAATAATTGCAAATTTAATTCAAATCATTGATCATACTGAAAAAATGTTGTACTTAACAGATTATCAATTAACTTCTAAAATGGAAGAAATAAGAGTAAGTATTTTACAAAATTGAGGTAGAAATGAACTTGAAAAAACGAATAAATCCTCACAATTTTCATCACTATTTAATGTTTACTCAAATATGATAAAAAATATAAAAAGTAATATTTATTCTTTAAATTTTGAAAAAGCATATGAAACTTCAAAAAGTATTTTAGATCAGATTAAAGATTTTGAAAAAAATATGAGATATGAAATGTTAATTATAGGCTTTGTTGAAACAAGTAAAATTAATATAAATAATGCTTTTTCAGGCTTGTCTAATGAAGTTATTTTAATTAAAGACACAATGTCTTTAAATGAAGGATTTGGCTTTGCAAAAAATATAAATTTAATAAAATCAAAAATGTTAAATGTTGAACACACAATTAAGGATATTCAAACTAAATATAATAGTTTATTGATTGAGTTTGATTTAAGAAAAACTTCAGTCCAAAAATTAAATTATGCAAAACAGGGAAGCCTTTTAATGGACATTTTTTCAAAAATTTTTATGTCTTTTGAAAATTTAAGAGTTATTAGAAGTGAACTAACAACAAAAGAAAATATTATAAATGAAATTGATTCTAGAAATATAAGTTTTAAAAAAATTCTTTCTATAATGGAAGTAATGATTGTTAAGAATTCAGAGATATCAATTTTAAAGACATACGAAAAACAAATTAATGAAGGTTTTAATAAACTTAATAGAGCTGAAAAAGAATTAAAGCAAGAACCTGAAATTTTTTATAATAGAGAAAATTATAATCTAATGATAAATTTCTTGGACTCAGAAATTATAAATTTTGCTATGTTAAGAAACGAAATGGCATCAGCAATTTACTTGGCCAAATTGGCTGAAATGTCTTTATCATATTTAAATAGATTTGGTGGAATTAAATCTATTGATGATCAAATAGCTTTGTGTTTAGCAGAGTTTGAGGCAGAAAATTATGAAGACTGTTTAAGAGACAATATTTTAATTTTAAATAAATTAACATCTCAAAATGTTTCAGTAAGTTAGAAATAGAAATTAGGTAAAAATGAAAAGTATTTTAGTAAGATATGGCGAATTAACATTAAAAGGAAATAATAAGCATATGTTTATTAGTAAACTTTTGGACAATATAAAATTTAAATTAAAAAGATTTGATCAATCAAAGATTAAATATATAAAAGATAACAATTCTTTGGTTATAGACGTTGCTAGTGAAATATTAGATGAAATATTAGATGAATTAAAAACAGTTTTTGGTATTTACTCATTATCAGTTATTGAAAAATGCGAAAAAAATGTTGAAGCTGTTGCTGAAAAAGTTATAGAAATAGCAAAAGCATCTGAATTTAAGCGTTTTAAATTGGAAGTGACAAGAAAAGATAAAAGTTTCTTAATGACGAGTGCAGAATTAAAACTTGTACTAGCACCAATGGTATTAAAAGCGGTTGGTGATTTAATTGTTGACGTACACAATCCAGATTTAAAAATAGAAATTGTTATTAAAAAAGATGGTATTCAAATATTTTCAAAAAGAATTGAAGGTTTAAAAGGATTGCCAGTTGGTGTTAGTGGGAAAGGCCTTTCTTTGTTAAGCGGTGGAATTGATTCACCTGTTGCATCATTTCTAACTATGAAAAGAGGAATGCGTGTTGACTTTATTCATTTTATGACTCCGCCTCACACTTCACCTGAAGCATTAAATAAAGTTTTTGAATTAGCAAAAATTGTATCTAAATATAATTCAAAAAAATTTAACCTTTATGTTTGTGATTTTTCTCTATTATTGCAAGAATTACAACATATGCCTGATGAAAGTTACAAAATTACTATAATGAGAAGAATGTTTATGAGAATAGCTAATATTTTGGCAAAAGCAAATGGCCAAGAAGCATTAATAACTGGTGAAAGTCTAGGTCAAGTTGCATCTCAAACAATTCAAAGTATTGATGTGATTAACTCAACAAGTGATTTACCAATTCTAAGACCTGTGTTGACTTTTGATAAGGAAGAAATTATATTAATATCAAAATTTATAAAATCCTATGAAACTTCAATTTTACCTTTTGATGATGTTTGTTCAATGTTTGTTCCAAAACAACCAGTGACAAAGCCAAAAAGATGAATGGCTGATCAACAAGAAAATGCAATATTATGAAATGAAATTTTAGATTTCACAATGGAAAACAAAATTCAAAAATTTGTATTTCAAAACGGAGAATTTATAGAAGAAATTAAAAAGGAGGATTAATGTCAAATTTTATACCCTTAGTAAATATACGTAGTGTTTATAATTTTCAAGAGTCATTAATTAAAATTGATGACTACATTTCTTTTGCAAAAAAAGAAAAGTTAGAATATTTATTTTATTGTGAAAATAAAACTATGTTTGGGGTAGCTGAATTTTTTAAAAAAGCATCTAGTCAAAATATTAAGCCAATAATAGGTTTATCAATTGAGCTAGAAAATAAAAAAATAATAACATTAATTCCTAAAAACAAGAAATCATATCAAGATGTATGTTTCATATCTTCTGAAATGAATAACGACTTTATTTTAAGTGAACTACAAATATTAGAATTATTACAATCTAAACTAGATCAAAATATGATTGTTATAACTAATCTTACAGAAGAGCATCAAATTTATTTTAATACTGCAGAGATTTATAACACTAATAGTGTTAATTTTTTCTTTAATAACATTAGATATATTTCAAATAATGAACAAGAACATTATAAGGGTGTCTTTGCTTTAAAAAATGGTTTAAACATAACTCAAGCAAATGAAGCTTATAAGATTGATGAATCTTACCCATTAGCAGAAGATATTTTAGAAATTTATCCTGAAACTTTGAAGATTTCAAATGAAATAAGTGAAAAAGTAAATTTAAATATTTTTGATAGTGAAGAAAAGCATATGGCAAAATTTACTGCTCCAGATAATATCCCAAGTTTTTCGTATTTAAAACAAAAATGCCTGAATGGATTGAAGCATTATTTTATTAATGTTAAACGACAACCAGTTTCACAAAAATATTATGAAAGATTAAATAAAGAATTAGAAATAATAGAACAAACAGGTTTTGCTGATTATTTTTTAATTGTTCATGATTATGTAGCATATGCAAGAAGAAATGACATAATAGTTGGGCCAGGGAGAGGAAGCGCAGCAGGAAGTTTAGTTTCATTTTTACTGAGAATAACAACAGTTGATCCAATAGAATATAACTTACTTTTTGAAAGATTTTTAAATCCTGAGCGTGTAACAATGCCTGATATAGATATTGATTTTCAAGATAATAGAAGAGACGAAGTAATTGAATATTTATTTGAAAAATATGGAAAATATAATGTTGCAACAATTGTTACTTATCAAACAATTGCATTTAAATCTGCATTTAGAGATGCATGCAGAGTATATGAAATTGATTTAGAAATTGTTAATTTAATTACTAAATCTTTAAATGAAGATTATTTAGATTTTACAGATATTCTAAAAACGCAAAGATTGATTAAAGAATATAGCGAAAAAGAAGAATTTAAAGCTATTTTTAGCTTAACAAATAAACTAATGGGTTGCCCTAGACAAACCGGAACTCATGCAGCAGGAATTATTATTAGTGACGTTGACTTGAGAAAAGTTTTACCTATTAGACAAGGTCTAAATGGAATTTATCAAACTCAATTTGATATGAATTATTTAGAAGATATTGGCTTAATCAAAATGGATTTGTTAGGTTTAAGAAATTTGACAACTTTGAAAGAAATAATAGATTTGGTAAAAATAAATCATAATAAGGAAATAAAATTATCTCAAATAGATGTAAATGATCAAAAGACTTTTGATATTTTAAAACAAGGTAATACAACTGGTATTTTTCAACTTGAATCTCCAGGTATGACTAATTTAATTATTGATATGAAAGTAAATAGCATTAGTGATATTTCTGCAGCGTCATCTTTGTATAGACCAGGACCGCAAGAGATGATACCAGAGTATATAAACAATAAGAATACAAAAAGGGTGTCTCTTGTTGATAAAAGTTTGGCAGATATTTTACTGCCAACTTATGGGGTTATTGTTTATCAAGAACAAGTAATACAAATTCTTCAAAAAGTTGCTGGTTTTTCACTAGCTAAATCAGATATTGTTAGAAGAGCAATGGGTAAAAAACAAATAGCTTATATGTTGCAAGTAAAGGAAGAATTTATTGCAAATGCAATCATAAACAATTATTCAGAAGACAAGGCAACTTCTATTTGAAATTGAATTGAAAAATTTGCAATGTATGGTTTTAATAAATCTCATGCTATAGCATATTCATATATTGGATACTGATTGGCTTGATTTAAAGCACATTATCCAGCAGAGTTTTACACAGCGCTTTTAAATGGAGCAATGGGTAATCCCAATAAAACAAGTAAGTATATTAAAGAAGTTAAACAGTTTGGAATTGAAGTAATTAAACCTTCTGTAAAATATATGAATGATAATTACATCATTTTAAATAATAGAATTTTTATGCCTCTTACTTTAATAAAAGGTATAGGTAGAGATTTTGTTAACTCTTTAATTAAAATATATGATGAACATGAGGATTTGTTTGAAGAATTAAATACATTTTTCTATTACATGAAAAATAAAGGATTAAATGAATCTAATTATACACTTCTAGCTAAGGCTGGAGGATTTGATTGCTTTGGATATAACAAATTAACAATGGTTTTAAATAGAGATTTTATTTTTAGTGCAATGATTGCTTTTAATGAAAATCTAAGCTTAGATAAACAAACTAAAATTGAAAACTTGTTTGTTGAAGAAATGAATGAAGAAATAGAATCAATGTATGAAAAGGAAGTTTTTGGATTTTATATTTCAGCAAATCCGATTACAAAATTAAAAAATGAAAATGCATATTTTAAACCAATTGATATATTAAAGTTAGTGGGAAATATGAATAATATTAATATTATTGGACAAGTGTCTTCAATAAAAATAATTAAAGATAAAAATAAAAAAGATATGGCTTTCATAACTGTTTTTGATGAAACAGATACAATTGATTTAACAATATTTGCATCAAACTTTGAAACAATGCAATACGATATTTTAACTAACAAGAATTATATTTTTAACATTAAGACGCAAACTTATAAAAATAAAATAACAGGTATACTAGAAAAAATAGTTAAGCCAATTTAGTAGAAGAGGGATTTATGAAAAAGATTTTATTAGTAGATGGAAATTCATTACTATTTAGAGCATATTATGCAAGTGCTTATGCAGGATCGGTTTTAAAAACAAGTAGTGGTATACCAACAAATGCAGTTTATTCTTTTGCAAATATGTTGACTAGTTTAATTAGTGAAAGAGATTATTTTGATGTCAAAGTTGCTTTCGATAAGTCAAAAAAGACTTTTAGACATGATAAGTTAGAAAACTATAAAGCAGGTAGATCAGCAACACCTGAAGATTTGATTCCTCAGTTTCAAATTGTTAGAGAATTTTTAGATTCAGCAAATATTTCATGGTGAGAAAAAGAAAATTACGAAGCTGATGATTTAATAGGAACAATGGCAAAAATTATTGAATCAAATTGTGAAGAATATGAAGTTGAAATATTAACAAGTGATAAAGATATGTTTCAACTTATAACTGATAAGACAAAAATTTTATTGCCTAAAACAGGAACATCAAATTTGGAACTTTTTGGTAAAGAAGAATTATTGATTAAATGAGAAGTTTCTCCTGAGAACGTTGTTGATTTAAAGGGACTCATGGGTGATCCATCTGATAACTTAAAAGGTGTTGAAGGTGTTGGAGAAAAAACAGCAATTAAACTTTTAAAGGAGTTTAAAACAATAGAAGGAATATATGAGCAAATTAACTCTATTGGTGGGAAATTACAAGAAAAATTAATTAATGGAAAAGAATCAGCTATTTTATGTAAAGAAATTGCAACCATAAATTGTGAAGTCGAAATTGAAAATTTAAATTTCGAATCAATAAAATTAAATTTAAGTGGGTTAGTAAGCTTTTTAGAAAAATATGAAATGATTTCATTAATTAAAAGACTTTCAAATAGAGTAGGTCTAATTAATAAAACAGAAGAATCTAATACAAAAAAAATAGATTTTAAAGTTTTGAATGAGTGAGATAATTCTTTAGCATTAAATGATAACTTCATATATATAGAATCTTTAGAAGAAAACTATCATAAAGGTGAAATTTTAGGAATGGCTATTTTGAATGAAAATGGCAATTTTTATTTAGAGAATTTAAAAGATGATGCAGAACTTGAAAAATTCTTTTTAAATAAAAAATTTAATAAGTTAACGTATGATTTAAAAAGAACAGCAACCTTATTAAGGAATTACGAAATTGATTTTGCTTATGATTCTTTTACCTATGATGCAATGGTTGCAGCATATGTCTTAAACCCAAATATAACTTCAAGAATTCAAAATTTAATTAACATAGTGCAAACTGATTTATTTTTAGAAGAAGATGAAATTATTTATGGAAAAGGTGCAAAATTAAATAAAGGCATTGAATTTGAGAAGAAAGCAATCTTTACAATTGAAAAAGCTCAAATTATAAAAGAGACTTTTGTTCCAATAATTGAACAATTAAAACAAAACAATCAATTTAATCTTTATCAAAATATTGAATTCCCTCTTATTGAAGTTTTATTTGAAATGGAAGAAAAAGGAATTTTAATTGATAAATTAGAGCTTGATAAACAAACTGCTAGAACTTTAAATAAAATTGAAGAGCTAGAGGCTAAAATGAAATTGATATTAGCTGGTGATATAGAAGAAAACTTTAATTTTTCTTCTCCAAAACAAATTAAAGAGTTATTATTTGATCAATTAGGATTGCCATCAAACAAAAAGCAAAGTACAGACAGAGAAGCATTAGAAAAAATTATTTATTTACACCCAATAGTTGCATTGCTTTTAGAACATAGAAAATTAACTAAGTTATATTCTACTTATTTAAGAGGATTTGAAAAATTTATTTTCGCAGATAATAAAGTGCATACTATTTTTAACCAAACATTAACAAACACAGGAAGGCTTTCTTCATCTGAACCAAATATTCAAAATATTTCAGTTAAAGATGAATTACAAAAAGAAGCTCGTAAAATTTTTATAAGTGGTAATCAAACCAAGTTTTATAGTTTTGATTATTCTCAAATTGAACTTAGAGTTTTAGCTCAGTTAGGGCAAGAAGATACTTTAATTGAAATTTTTAAAAATAAAAGAGATGTACACACAGAGGCAGCTCGTAAAATATTTGACCTTACTGTTGATTCAGAAGTTTCAAGCGAACAAAGAAGAATAGCAAAAGTTTTTAACTTTGGAATAATATATGGATTAAGTGATTTTGGATTGAGTAATGATTTAAAAATTTCAATTATAGAGGCAAAAAATTTTATTAAGGATTACTATAATTCATTTCCTAAACTAATAACATACAAAAATATTTTAATTAAAGAAGCCAGCGAAAATGGGTACGCTGCAACATATGCAAATAGAAGAAGACTAGTTCCTGAACTTGCTTCAGCAAATTTCCTTATTAAAAATTTTGGAAATAGAATTGCTGTTAACATGCCTATTCAAGGAACAGCGGCTGATATATTAAAAGTTGCAATGGTCAATATATATAAATCGTTTGTTATTGAGAATATGAAAAGTTTTATGGTTGCTCAAATACACGATGAAATCATTTTTGAAATATATGATGAAGAAACTGAAAAGGCATTAAATATAATTTCAAAAAATATGGAAAAAGCATTTAAAGATTTATCTAAGATTATTGGAAAAAAGCCTTCTGAGATAGTGGTAGAACTTGAAGTCAACGCTTCTAAGGGAGAAAATTGATTTGAATTAAAATAATAAAGGAGTGATAAATATGCCTGAATTACCAGAAGTACGAACTGTTGCAAACTTTTTAGATAAAAAAGTTTCTAATTTAAATATAGTTAAAGGCGAATGTTTCTTTTCAAAAATGATTTGGAGAAACTCGCTCAATGAATTTATGCAAAGTATAATAAATCAAAAAATAATTAAAGTATTTAATTATGGTAAATATTTACTTTTTCAACTTCCAAACAAGATGATAATAAGTCACCTAAGAATGGAAGGAAAATGAAGTGTAACTTCTAAAGAAATTCATATTTATAATAAGAATCATTTAAGATTTCAATTTAAATTATCTGATGGAAATTATTTAAAATATTATGATTCAAGAAAATTTGGAACTTTAGAAGTTTGGGATAACGAAGATTACATAAAAATGAGTGGTATGTATAAACTTGGCCCTGAGCCATTAAATAATCAACCAAATTTAAAATATCTTAAAGAAAAGGCAAATAAGTCAAGTATGCCTATAAAAGGATTTATATTAGATCAAACTGTTTTATGTGGAATTGGAAATATCTATGCAAATGAAATTTTATTTGCATCTAAGATAAATCCAGAAAGAGCTACAAAAACACTATCAGATGAAGAACTAAGCTCAGTTATAAAATACTCTAATAAAATACTAGAAAAATCAATTAAGCTAAAAGGCACTTCAATTCATAGTTATAAATCTGGTAATGGAGAAACAGGACAATTTCAACATGAACTAAAAGTACATTTAAGAAAAGATGAACCATGTTTTAAATGTGGTACATTAATTGCGAAAAAACAAGTTGCAGGTAGGGGTACTTTTTATTGCCCTGAATGTCAAAGATAACTTGTTGTGGAAATGTGGAAAAGTAGTATTAAACCTATTTTTTAATATAGGTTTTTTTATTGCTTATAAACACTACAAAAATATAAAAAAAAGTCCATACTTATTTTATTTTATTTAAAGTTTTTTTATTTTATATTTATATTTGTACACAGGAGGTATAAACATGAATATTTTAAATCGCAAATACTTAATTTATTGAAATAAAGAACTTGCCAAAGAAGATCATGAAGTCCTTTTTAACTTATACCAACCTATTATTGGAGCTTCAGCAATTGGACTCTATAATACTCTAATTATGGAGAGCAATTGAAGCAAAAAATTAAATTCTTCCCCATTTACTTTAGAAAGAATAGCTTTAATGACTTCTTCATCAGAAAAACAATTAAAGAAAAATTTGGGCAAATTAACAAAACTAAAATTAATTAGATGTTTGAAATCTAAAAAAAGTGGAAATATGGTTATTGTAATATCTTCACCTTTGTCTCCATCCCAATTTTTTCAAAATGAAACAATTAAAAACTGATTATTAAGAAAAATAGGTGAAGAAAATTTTGAACTAGCAAATATTCAATTTAAAAATAAAGAATTCAAAATTAATGATTTGGATTATGAGATTGAAGATTTATTTGAAAATAATGATGATAATGATTTTGACTTTGTAGATTTAGATTCAATTGTTGAAACAGCAAGAAAAGAAATTTATTTGTGTGATCAAAATTTAAATTTAGATGATTTACAACGTATGCTATATAAATCAGGAGTTATGATTGAAATTAATGAGAGTGTTAAATCAAATCTAGATGCTCTGTTAATGCAAAAAGAATTTAATGAAGAATTTATATTTGAATTAATGAAAGAAAATTACAGAAAATCTTTAAATGAAATTAATTGAATAAGTTTGAGTAAAGACTTTAAAGCAATTTTAAAAGAACAAACATTAAACAAAGCAAATATAGAACTGAGTGAAAGTGATTTAAATATTATAAATAGCTTTAATTCAACTGAGTGAACAAGTTTTTACTTTCAGTGCATGGGAATTGAAGCAGACGACAAAATTAGTGAAATTATAAACTCTTTAAAAGTAAAATATAATTTATCGGATGGAATATTAAATTGCTTAATAAGCTATTCTTACTTAAAAAATAATAAAAGATTTATATATAACTATGTTGTTAAAATAATTGAAAGTATAAAAGAAAAGCAAATAACAACAACAAAAGAGTTGTACACATACTTAAAAAAAGCAAGTAAAAAGCAAGTAAAAGGTTTTGAGAATAATGTTGAAAGAACAAAAAGTATTTTTAAAGAACAGAAAAATGAGTTTATAATGGAAGCAAACATAAATATAGAATGGTAGGTATAAACATGAATATTCAAGTTTTAAAAGAAAATAAAGTTATTCAAAATTTAATAAATCAAAATGCTGATTCTGATAATCCAATAACAGATGAAGTTTTACAAAATAATTTTATTAGTCTGCTTGAATTTATAATGGATTATACAGAATGTGAAAAAGGACCTTTAAAAAAATGTAATCAGCGAATAAGAGGAAGACAACTGAATCTTACATATAAAAATTCAAACTTTTATTTAAGTTCATCACATTGTTTACATTTTGAATATGAAAATAGAAATCAAAATATTAAAAATAATTACATTTACAAGGATTTTAGTGTTGATGAATATCCAAAAACAATTAAAGATTACATTAATGGTTTAAAAACAGAAGGATTTTTTACTGATGAAGAGATCAAAGAACGAGATTTGTTAATAAATAATGCAGGAAAACAAATTTTGAGATACATTGAAGTTAAAAATAATATTGATCGTGAAAATATAAAAGGTGTATATATTTACGGAAATCCAGGCATTGGAAAAACAACCATCATGAAAACTTTGGCAAATGAAGCAGCTAAAAGAGAACAAAAAGTTTTCTTTTGCACAGCAGCAGAACTTATAGAAAAATACAAAGAACAATTTAGTAATAATGGTTTTGGAAATGTTAAATATATGGATCAAATGAAAAAATGTGATATTTTATTTATTGATGATTTTGCTGGTGAAATGACATCACTATGAACTAGAGATAATTTATGATTTGGAATTTTAAATTATAGAATGAATAGAAAAAAACTAACTTTTATTTCTTCTAACTTTACAAAAGAAGAGTTAAACAAAGTTTATTTAATTGAAAAACAACCAAAAGATTTGGAAGTAAAAAAAATAGCTAGATTAAAGGAAAGAATATCGACTTTAACTTCATTTTATGCACTTTCTGGAACAGAAACAAAAAGACAATAGGTTTTAAAAAAATGTTTGAAAAAATTGTTCTTTTTTAATTAAGAGTGTAAAATTATTTATGTATAGATAACAAGAGAGGATAAAATATATGTCAAAAAAAGTTGCAATTAACGGATTCGGAAGAATCGGACGTTTAACATTTAGACAATTATTCAACCAAGGAGTTGAAATCGTTGCTGTTAACGATTTAACAGACACAAAAACATTAGCTTACTTATTAGAATTTGATTCAGCACAAGGTAAATTCCAAGAAGGAAAAATTTCTTACACAGAAAACTCAATTATTGTTGATGGAAAAGAAGTTAAAATCTTTGCTGAAAGAAATGCAGCAGACTTACCTTGAGGAAAATTAGGGATCGATTTAGTAATCGAATCAACAGGTTTCTACACAGATAAAGAGAAAGCATCAGCACACTTAACAGCAGGAGCAAAAAAAGTTATTATTTCAGCACCTGCTACAGGAGAAATGAAAACAATAGTTTACGGAGTTAACCACAAAAACTTAACTTCTGAAGACGTTATTATTTCAGGAGCATCATGTACAACAAACTGTTTATCACCAGTAGCTAAAATTATTGATGAAGAATTTGGAATTGTTAAAGGAAAAATGGTTACAGTTCACGCCGTAACTAATGACCAAAAATTATTAGACTTACCTCATGGAGACTTAAGAAGAGGTCGTGCAGCAGCATGAAATATTGTTCCTTCAACTACTGGAGCTGCTAAAGCTGTTTCATTAGTATTGCCAAACTTAAAAGGTAAATTAGATGGATATGCATTACGTGTTCCAACAATTACAGGGTCAATTACTGATGTAACTTTACAATTAAGTAAAAAAACAACTGTTGAAGAAATTAATGCTAAAGTTGAAGCAAGAATTAAAGGTGACGCTGACTTATCAAAAGCACTAAAATTCAACACACAACAAATCGTTTCAGGAGATACAATCGGATCATCATTCGGTTCAATATTCGATGCAACATTAACAAAAATTACTGAAGTTAATGGTGAACAATTAGTTACTGTTTGTGCATGATATGATAATGAATCATCATACGTTTCACAATTAGTAAGAACAACAGTTTACTTCATGGGATTATAATTATAATTAATTCTAAAAATACCTTAGGGTATTTTTTTTGTTTAATCTATAAATAAATTTATAAAAGAGTTAAAATATATAATGTAAGAGAAAAAAATAGGAGAATGAAATGAATTACAATACAAAAAAAACATTGAAAGATATTAATGTAAAAGGTAAAAAAGTTTTAGTTCGTGTTGATTTTAACGTTCCGTTAAAAGATGGGGTTATTACAGATGACAACCGTATTCAAGCTGCATTACCTACTATTAAATATTTAATTGAAAATGATGCTAAAGTAATTTTATTTTCACACTTATCAAGAATTAAAAGTGAAGATGATAAAAAAACTAAATCATTAGCACCAGTTGCAAAAAGATTAGAAGAAGTTTTAGGACAAAGTGTTCAATTTGTAAACCAAACAAGAGGAATAGAATTAGAAAATGCTATCAATGCATTATCTGACAAACAAGTTTTATTATTTGAAAATACTCGTTTTGAAGATGTTAAAAATGGTGAAGTTGTTAAAGCAGAATCAAAAAATGCTCCTGAATTAGGAAAATACTGAGCTAGCTTAGGTGAAATTTTTATTAATGATGCATTTGGAACAGCACACCGTGCTCACGCTTCTAATGTAGGAATTGCATCAAATATTTCAGAATCAGCTTTAGGATTTTTAGTTCAAAGTGAAATTGAAATGTTAGGAAAAGGAATCGATGCTCCTGAAAGACCATTCGTTGCAATTTTAGGTGGAGCAAAAGTTTCTGACAAAATTGGGGTTATCGATAATCTATTATCAAAAGTAGATAAAATCTTAATTGGTGGAGGTATGACATATACATTCCACAAAGCAATGGGATTAGAAATTGGAAACTCTTTACTTGAAGCTGATAAAGTTGAATTAGCAAAAGAATATTTAGAAAAAGCAAATGGAAAAATTATTTTACCAGTTGATAGTTTATGTGCTCCTGAATATGCAGATGTTGAACCTACATTGTGCGGTGAAAATGTTCCTGCAGGAATGATGGGACTAGACATTGGGCCTAAAACAATTGAAATGTATCAAAAAGCTTTAGCTAATGCTAAAACTGTTGTTTGAAATGGGCCAATGGGAGTTAGTGAATTTGAAAATTTTAAAGCAGGTACTGTTGCTGTTTGTGAAGCTGCTGCTAAACGTAAAGCTGATGGTGGATTTACTTTAATTGGTGGTGGTGATTCTGCTGCTGCTGCAATTAAATTAGGATTTAAAGAAGAATTCTCATGAATTTCTACTGGTGGGGGAGCATCATTAGAATACATGGAAGGTAAGGAATTACCAGGAATAAGTGCAATTCAAAATAAATAGTTTAATAAATAAAAAAATGTAGGTTTTTATCTACATTTTTTTATTTATGTTCTAGATTGTTTTATTAAAATTGTTATTACTTTAAAAACAGAAATAAACAATATTAAATTTACTACATATTTTGCTATTGTTACACCAAAACCAACTCATAAAAGCATTTCTCAATAACCTGAATTATCATTTTGTAATCAATACATTGCAAAAATAAATGAATCATTACATAACATTGAAATAAAACCAGATACTAACATTGAGATGATTGACGTAAATATTATTAAAAATAAAAAAATTAAATTTTTATTTTTAAATTTAAATTTAAAAAGAATAAATCTTTTTAAGAAAAAAATAATGATTGCAAAGGATGTCAAGAAAACTAAATCACTGATCATCATTGAAAGCAAACCAATAGGCTCACTTCCTAATAATAATCTAAACCAAATTGAACAGACCATTATAATCGAAGCATATAAATAATTTGAAGCGATGTAAATTATTAATATAACAAAAAATGAAATTTCAATAGTATAAACTCCAACTATCATGGGAATTGCTATCCCCATAACAACTTTTGATATTATGGTCATTACAATTTCTATTGCAAAAAGCATAGACAATAAAGCAATTTTCCTTATGCTCATTTTAAAAGTGTCTTTTAAAACATCTTTATAATTTTTAGTATTTATTTCAGCAAAATCATATTTATGACTTCACATTTTATAGTTTTTATCCATGCTACCTCCTTGCAATAAAAAAACCACTTGAGCTCAAGTGGGGCAACAACAAAAATTAAACACTAATTGTTTAATTTTTGTTGACATTTTCTCTCATCCGGACTATACCGTCGGTTTCAGAATTTCACTGAATCAGCTGTTCGCTCATGGACTTTAACCATCGGTAAGGAATCACACCTTGCCCCGAAAATGTTTATAATGTAATTATATAAAATAAACGTTATTTTTTAATGATTTTTATAATTTAAAATTAAAAGATGTAAAATATAAATAATTGAAAGAAGGAGTTTTATGTCAAGTTGTTATTTATGTAAAGGTTCGATTAAACCGTATCAATTAACTAGAACAGGTCATATTTCAACTGGAGCAGTTAATTATCCGAATCAATCAAATATAGGTTTTGTTGCAACAGGTGGTAGAACAATTACAAGCCATATGGGTTGTTACAAAACATTTAATAAAAAATATTGACCATGAGTTTTAATTGGAATAATTTTTGTAATTATTGCTTTCACTTTATTTATTATTGGTTTTTTAGATTTTTTCAATTCTAAAACTTATAATTATTGAGATTCACAAACTCATCAAAGCATTTATACGATTGATTATGTATTGCGAAGTAAAGCAATAATAGAACTTGTATTTTCAGGTATTTTCATGGTCTTAGGATTGTCTTTGTTTCTTATAGGTTACTATTATTGTAAAAAAATTGTTCAAGATGAACAACATGCTAATGATTATATTGATGAAGAAATCAAGCTTATTTATGATGTACAATTAAAACAAGCTAAAAAGGGGTTAAAAGAAAATGGCAAAAAATTTGAATAAATTAATCGAAGTTTTAGATATGAGTAATGCTGACATGCAATATTTAGATCAAAAGTTAAATGAAGGATACACAATTTTAGTTGCAGCAGAAAAAGGGAAAGCTGTTGAAAAATCTTTAGAAGATAAGTGAACAAATTTTTTAAATGCAAATGTTGAGCTAAAAGAGGAAAGAAGTGGTTGTGGAATTTGTGGTTGTGGTAAACCAGCAAATGTTTTGCTTTACATGTGAAGATAAAAAAAATACCTTTAAGGTATTTTTTTTATCTTGTTGCTGCGTTTTGTTCTTCACGTCTAATATCATCAACTTTTTCAAAGTTATTAATTTTAATAACTTGATCTTTTGCTCAAAGACCTGAAATAATTTTTGAGTACATTGAAACAATTCATGTAACATATCATATTTCAAATCCTATTCTTGAGAAAGCAAACATTATTGCAAATACTTTTAAGAATCCTTCATATCTGTTCATGTATCTAATTGAGTTAAATACAACCATTATTAATCGTATAATTGACATAATAATTAATACTATTAACTCAACTGTAGCAATTAATGTAAATATAACTCCAATTACTTGCATCATATAACCTTGAAGGTTTTTTTCTTTCATTAATTGAGATGAATTTTTTCTTGCAAATAACCCATATCCCAAAGTTCCAATTAAGAATCCAACAATACTAATTGTTATTGCTAAAAAACCAATCAATCCATAGCTTGTATCTGTGGCGATTAAGTTTTCAAAACTTATATAACCACCACTTGAAGTTAATGCTATGCTAACAAATGAAACTAAGAATAATGCAAAGCCAATTAGCATTGTAAAACCTAAATGCTTTGCTAAAAAAGCTCTTGGGTTTAAAGAAGACTCTGTTTCAATATTTGGTAAAGATGTAAGAATAAAGGGGGTAATAATTCCTCCAACCCCAACACTTAGAACCGCTAATATATATCTGTTAGCAATTATCTCTTCATCAGTTGCTGAGTTTAAATATGAAATAATCACATAAGCCGAATAGAGAGACTTTCACAAGAAATAAATTTCTATCCCTATTATTAGTGAGCTTGTTATAATTAATTCAGAATCACTTGATCCTAAATATGAGCTACTTGCAAAAAAATAAATTGTAAATACTAATATTAATGTTGTGACAAAAGTTCCTAAAATTTGAGCAAATTTAATAAATCCTCTATTTATATAACTTCTTCCATAATTTCTGTTTGTAACCATTATTCCTCTTCCTTTCTGGTTAAAATTAATTATAATCGTTTATATCAGTAAAACAAACATTTTTAAAATATAAAAAATAAGAGTCATTTTTAAACTCTTATTTTTTATTTAGAATAACTGGAATAATTAACGGATTTCTACGTTTTGTTTTGAAAATGTAAGGAGACAATGATTGCTTAATAGCTTTTTTAATTGCTCCAAATGTTGGTTTTGAAGAATTTAATACTTCGTTTATTGCTTCAGTAACAATTGTGATAGCTTCACTTATTATGTTTCCTGAATCTTTTACATAAAAACTTCCTCGAGAAATAATTCTTGGAGCACATAATAATTTATTAGTTTGAGAATCAATTGAAACAACAACTGAAATTAACCCATCTTTACTTAAAATATCACGTTCTCTAATAATATTTGAAGCATGAGCAGTCATATCTTTACCATCAACATAAATAGCATCTGCATCAATACGTTTACCAATTTGAGCTTTACCTTGAAGTAATTCCAGTTGATCACCGTTAGCCATTACAAAACCATGCCCTGATTTTAAATTAACTGATTCAGCAGTTTCAATGTGTTTTTTTAACATTCTAAACTCACCATGCATAGGCATAAAATAATTAGGCCTTAATAATGTAAATAGTAATTTTTGTTCTTCTTGGCTAGCATGCCCTGAAGTATGTATTTTGTTGCTTGGAGAAGATTCAATAACATTAGCTCCAATACGAGTTAATCTATTAATTAAAATTTCAACATCTGCTCTATTACCTGGAATTGGTGATGAAGAGAATATAACTGTATCTCCTGGAATAATTGAAATTGATTGGTGTCTATTAGTTGCAATTCTAGATAGTGCAGCCATTGGTTCACCTTGACTACCAGTTGAGATAATCATTATTTTATTTGCTGGATGTTTTTCAATATCATTAGCTTTAATGAACATTTTATCATTGATTTTTAAGTGTCCCATTTGGCGGATTATTTTAATTATTCTTTCAATAGATCTTCCTAAAATAACAACTTTTTTATCATATTTATTTGCTAATTCAACAATTTGTTGAATACGGTGCACGTTTGATGCAAATGTTGTTATGAAAATTCTTCCCTTTGCTTTTAAAAATAATTTATCAATGTTTTCTATAATTCCTTTTTCACCGGGAGTATAGCCCTCAACTTCAGCGTTTGTTGAATCAGCCATCAAAAGTTCAATTCCTTTATCACCCATGCTAGCTAATTTGCTTAACTCAGCAAAATGTCCTAAAGGCGATCAGTCAAATTTATAATCACCAGTTGAAAAAATATTCCCATTTGGCGTTTCAATTAAAATTCCAAAAGCATCAGGAATTGAGTGGTTTAAAGCTGCATAACTTACACGTAAGTTTTTTGTTGCTCAAATATCATCAGCCACGTATTCCTTAACAATTGTTTTATCAGTTAATTTATGTTCTTTTAATCTGTCTCTAATTAAAGCAGCAGCTAACTCAGGCGCATATATAACAGGTATATTTACTTGTTTAACTAAATAATGAATCCCACCAATGTGATCCTCATGACCATGTGTTATGAATAATGCTTTAATTTTTGATTCATTTTCTTTTAAGTAAGAATAATCAGGAATAACCGCGTTAATTCCTAACATTGAATCATCAGGAAACTTAACTCCAGCATCAATCATAATAATTTCATTTTCATGCTCAATACAATATGTGTTTTTACCAATTTCTTCTAGTCCTCCTAAAGCAAAAACTTTAGTTGGAGAATCAGTTTTAATATATTTTCTTTGGACTTCCTTTTGTTTAAATACAAAAGGTTCAAAATCTTCTTTTTCAATAATTTGATTTGAAGAATTATTTTTTTCTTTTTCCATTTTTTCCTCCATTTTTATAAAAATAAACATACATAAATGTAACTTATGCTTCTAATTATTAAGTTGTTATTATTTAACACATATACAATTTTAAATATTTAAGTATGTTTCGATTTTTGTTAAGTTGATATTAACATATTTTAAAGAATAACTCAATCTTCTGCTATAAACTCAGGTTCATTTTTATTAATATGATCATAATATAATTTTCCAATATTGTGATCCATTTCATGTTGAAAAACAATTGAACGGTAATCTTTTAATTTTAATTCTACTCATTCTTTTTTTAATCAATCATATCCTTTAACAGAAATAATCCAAGATCTAGGAACTATACCGTGTTTATCTTCATCAACACTTAGACACCCTTCTCCTTCTTCAAGACAAGCCAATCTACTTGATTTTGCAGAATATTCTGTATTAATCATTGCATATTCTTCTATTTGATTATTTGGCAAATTAAATCTAATATAAAACATATCTTTGTTAATTCCAATTTGTGGAGCAGCTAATCCTACAGCAGGTCGCAAATAATCATCTTTACCTTCATAATTGAATTCTTCGTCTTGGCTTGCCACAACAAAATCTATTAACTTTTTCATTGTTAATTCTTCTTCTTCTGTTAAATTATCTACATTTTCTATTTTAGTTGATACTGATCTAATGACTGCTTTATTATGGTCTTTTGTTAATCATTTGTTTGTTGGTATTTCGTCTTGCAATAAATAATTTTTAATTTTCATTTTACTAATTTATCTCCTCTATTAAATAATCAGTTTGGTTTTTTAATATTATATCTTAAATTTTTATAATTATTTTAGTTGGAATTACCAACATCTTAAATTTAAAAATAACAAAAAAATACCTTTTAGTGTAAAATATATATAGTTATGTCAGGAGAGTGAGAGAATGCTAGTTTCATTTATAATTTCTAGTCAAGCTAGAGAAGATAAAATTTTTAAAACTATTAATACATTAAAAAAACAAACTAATGATTCATACGAATTAATAATTATCGTTGACGAACCAAATGTTGAAAAAGAAGCATTAGATTTTATTAGAGATCAATTTATTGAAAATGATAAGATTGTGTTCGTTCTAAATTCAAAAGGTCAAGGGGAATCATTAAACTGAAACAATGGAATTGAAATGGCGCGAGGAGAATATGTTTCTTTCTTAAAAGAAGGTGACTTGATTGATGAGCGTTTTGTAGAATCAATTCAAGAAATAGTTGAAGCAAATAATAAAATTGATTTAATTGAAGTTCAATATGAGCAATCAAATTTATTTGAAGGACCAACTAAACCATTGCTACAACAAAATAGACTTTATGATTTACAAATAGACAAAGAAGTATTTGCATATATATCTCAAGAAATATATGGAAAATTATTTAGAAGTAAATTCATTAAAGACTTTAGAATAACATTTAAAAAGAATGTTAGATTTGACATGTTATTCTTATTTATGTCTTTAGCACATTCAAGAAATTTTTATTTATCTGGAGAAGTGCTATTTAAACATAAAGTCTCAGTACCTAAGTATTCAATATTTGATATAGTAAATCAATGACCACATGTACTGAACTATTACAGAAGAATTGGTACTTACAAAGAATTTAAAGATGAGCTTAATTTTGCAGCAAACTATTGTATGGGTTATACATTTTTAAATTTAGCTAAATGTATTAAGAATAATTTAATTTATAAAAAATCACTTTCTTTTGTTGATACAAAATTAGACAGAAAAGTAAAAGAATTCACAACACAAAATGCAATTTTCTTAGAAAATGTAAATCCTGACTTTACAGCAAGAATGCAAAATTTTAGTAGCTTTATTAATGAACAAATTAAAAAAATAGGTTAGTTTAATTAATGATGGAAATATCTAAGACTGTTGATAAAAATTATGGGGTTTCTAAGACTAATGAAAATTCATTAAAAGATAATGAATTTTATATTCCCAGTTTGTGAAGAGTATTCTTTGCTAGGCTAACAGATCTTTTTATCAGTTCAATACCGTTTTTAATAGTTGGTTTTGTTTTAAGAAACCAAGCTAATGACGGTGACTGAATAAATTTATTTGTAATTTTTACTTCAGCTTTAATATGAAATTTTTCCTACTTTGTTTTACTTACTCATTTTTTAAAGGGTAAAACAGTAGGAAAAATTATTTTTAAAATAAAGCTTGTGAAATTCAATATAAATGAAAAAATAAAGTTCATTGACATTTTAAAAAGAGAACTTTGATTTATATTAATGCCTTGATGTTTCTTATATTTGGGCAATATATTATTCTTATTATTAATGTCAAAATATAACAAGACTGAGAATGCAACTTACTTTAATGTCGGGTATATTGTGTATCAAATAAACTACTGAATTTTTTTAGTATGAAACTTAGCAATAGGTGTTTCTATAAGACTACAAAAAAATCATCAATCGGGAGTTGATATGAAAAGCAAAATTTATGTTGTTTCTGAAAAACCAAAAAAAGTTGTTTTATCAAAACCTAAGACAAGTAAACTAGTGCTGGAACAAACACCAGGAAAATTTGAACAAGAAATATTAAATGAAATCGGTAATTCTGATGAGAAAGAATTTTATGAATCAATAAATGTTGATAAACCGAGTTTAACTGAAAACTTAAAATTAGAAAATAAAAATAAAAAACAAATTGAACAGAAAGAAAGGGAAAAAAATGAATAATTTACTTTTGGAATTAAATGAGCAACAACTTGCAGCAGTTACAATTACTGATAGACCACTTAGAATAGTTGCTGGTGCTGGTTCTGGTAAAACAAAAGTTATTACAACGAAAATAGCTTATTTAATTGAGGAAATGAAAATCCCTGCATACAAAATTTTAGCAGTTACTTTTACAAACAAGGCTGCTAGAGAAATGAGAGATAGAGTTAATAATATTATTCCAAATTTAACAAGTAATCCTCATATTTCTACTTTCCATGCATGATGTTCAAGAATTTTAAGAGAAGAGTTTGAATTAATAAATTTGTCCAAGAATTTTTTAATTATTGATCAAGGAGATCAAGTTGCAATTATACGGAATTTAATAAATGAACATTTTAGTCATTTACCAGAACTAAAAAAATATACTGAGAAAAAAATTATTTATAGAATAGGTAATTGAAAAAATGAACTGATTTCTCCTATTGAAGCAATAGAAGATTGTTATAGTGGACTTGAAAGAGCTATTGCAACTTTATATCAAAAATACGAAGAATACTTAAAAACAATTAATTCTATCGATTTCAATGATCTTCAAGTTTTAGTTTTCAAAATATTTAACGAAAACTCTGAAACATTAGAAAAATGAAGAAATAGATATGATTATGTCATGGTTGATGAATTTCAAGATACAAATGATTTACAATTTGATTTAATTAAATTTTTAACAAGAGACAAAAATAATTTAACGGTTGTAGGTGATCCAGACCAAACAATTTATTCTTGACGTGGAGCAAAAGTCGATATTATTTTAAATTTTAATAAAACATTTACAAATGGTGTAAGTATAACACTAAATGAAAACTATAGATCTACACAAAAAATATTGGACTTAGCAAATGACTTTATTAATAACAATAAAAATCGAGAAGAAAAGGAAATTTTCACCAATAATCAAGCTGGTGATGCTCCTGTTGTAAAAGAGTGTGAATCGAGAAATGACGAAGCAAGATATGTAACTTTAAAAATTAAAGAATTAATCCAACAAGGTTATGAGTATAAAGATATATTTGTGCTTTACAGACTTAATGCATGATCACAAGAGTTTGAAAAAGAGTTTCAAAATAACAAAATCCCATTTCAATTAATTGGTGGGATTAGATTTAAAGACCGTAGAGTAATTAAAGAAGCAAATGCTTTTTTAAGAACATTAGCAACTCAAGATGAGCAAGCTGTTGAAAGAGTTTTAAAAAGCATTCCAAAAGTTGGAGACGTAACTATTAAAAAACTTAAAGAAAAAGCAATGGATATGAATGTTTCTTTATATGACTTAATTGTTAATGAAGATGAATTACATATAAATCAAGTTTCAAAACATTTAAATAATATTAGAGAAGTTCTTGCAAAATCTGTTGATGTTTATAAAGAAAGCAAAAATATAAGAATGACTTTACAGTTTATGCTGATTGAATCTGGTTATATCAAAAAGCTTACTGATACTGAGAAAAAAGAAGATATAAGCTATATTGATTCTTTATATGATCAATTAGAAAACTTTGACAAATCTTATCAAACTGAAGTTAATGAAGAGGGAACTGAAAAGATTATTTCATATTTACAAGAGGAAGCTTTATTAAATTCAGATGCCGATGATATTGAAGCACAAAAAGTAACATTGCTGACTGTTCATGCGGCAAAAGGACTTGAAAATAAAGTTGTATTTGTTGTAGGACTTAACCAAGACATTTTCCCTGGGCGTCTTTCATCTAATTCAGCTAGAGAAATTGAAGAAGAAAGAAGAACTCTTTATGTTGCAGTTACTCGCGCAGAAGAAAAATTATTTATAACTTATATTAAAGGAGAGTTTTCATTCATTTCACAGGCAGAATTAGCACCGTCTAAATTTATTAAAGAATTTAATCAGGATTTATATAGTTTTGAAGGAAGATATCAAAAAAGTATTAATCCGTTTGCTAATATGAATTCAACAACAAATGCTTTACATCAAAAACAGGCAAAAAATGTTGATGGCTATGAAAAAGATGATATTGTTGAGCATATGATTTTTGGTGAAGGGGTCGTAATAGAAGTTAATGGTCCTACAATGAAAGTGGCCTTTAGTTCAAGTTATGGTGTTATGCCAATGTCAGTGCATGATGCTACTATTTCAAAGAAAAATTAACTAAAAAATTGATTATCAAACTTACTTATTGATATAATAAAAAGGTATTAAAAAATACAGGAGGAAAATTAAATGGCACAATTTACAGCAGTTATTACTGACAAAATTGGACTACATGCTAGACCAGCTACTGCAATTATTTCAGCAGCATCAAAATTTGAATCAGAAGTTAAAATCGTTTGCGGTTCAAAATCAGGAAACTTAAGATCAATAATGAACATCTTATCAATGCAAATTAAAACAGGCGATGAAGTAACTATCATTGCAGAAGGATCAGATGCAGATGCGGCTGTTGCAGGAATTAAAGAAGCAATGATTTCAGCAGCTTTAATTGAAGGTTAATTACAAAAAATAATTAAAATTGCTATTAAGCAATTTTTTTATATGTTTTAATTAATTAGACAATGTATGAAAGGGAGAAATATGAAACTAAACATAGAAAAATTTAAAAGCAAATATGATTTACCAGATGAAGCAAAATTTAAATTTAATGTTTTCAATCCGTTAGTTGATGGTATTATTTTTGCTACATCTATCCTTTTTGTGCCATTATTAATTCTTATAATTTTAAAATTTACTATTAAAGCAGAAAATAGTGATGAAATTATTAATACAATTTTTTCAACTGTTCAAATAGTTTGCGCTGCAATTGGTTGTTTTATTTTAAATAAAAGAGATAATGAATTATTTTCGAAAACTAATGCTTTTGGAATTTATGCATTTATTGTATTGCCATTTTTATTTGTAATTATTTTAGGAAGTTTAATTTTTGTAATTGCAGGTATTAGTGCAAATAATAATTCAATTGCTGTCCAATTTATTTCAATAATTTTACAAACAATTGCAGAAATTGCTATTGCTGTTATTTTGTTAATTAAATTACCAACATTGAAAGAAAGAATTTTTTTAACATTAAAAAACGAGTGGAAAAGAATTCTTGTAATTTGTATTCTAATGACAATATTATTATCAGTAGTATCAGTTGGCTTAGGCTTTTTATCAAATGGAACAAAGAATCAAGAACAACTAGAAAACGTTTTGCACAACTCAAGTGTTTTAGTTAAAACATTCTATATAATTCTATTATTTATATTTAGTGTTATTGTTGCGCCGTTTGTTGAAGAGCTAGCATTTAGAGATTCAATTTTTACTGGAATTGGAAACAAATGATTTGCTCTAGTAATTTCAGCTTTAGCTTTTGCAATGGTTCACGTAAGTTTGGGTGACATTGAAAATATTTATATTTACTTCATTCCTGGTTTAGTTTTATCAGCAACTTTTATCTTTACTGAAGGTAATGTAACTTATACTTGATTAATACACGCAGGATCAAATTTTATAGCATTAATAATAATGATAGTAGGGATGGCATAATGAACCAGTTTAAAGCAAATCAAAATGATGATAATCAAACTCTTTTTAAGTTTTTAAAGAAAAATTATAAAACTACGCCTTTATCAGTTATTTACAAATGGTTGAGAAAAGGGGACATAAAAATTAATGATAAAAGAATCAAGGATAAGGACTACATTATAAAAACAAATGACGTAATTGTTGTTTATGACAATAATAAGCCTGTTTTAAGAGATGAATTTAAAAAAATCAATGATTATGAAATTGATGTAATTTATGAAGATGATAATTTATTAATTGTCAAAAAACCATTTAATTTAGAAGTTCATTCGCCTGTTAAAGTAAGTATGGATGATATTGTTAAGAATTACTTATTTGACACAAAACAATATAACCCTGTGGAAGAGAATTCTTATGTAATAAGCCATGTACATAGATTGGATAAACTTACTTCTGGATTAATAATGTATGCAAAAAATAAAAATACTCATGATATTTTAGTTGAAGCAATTCAGGATAAAGATAGAATTGAAAAGTATTATCGCTGTAGAATTGATATTCCGGTAACTGAAAGTTTAACAGCAAAAGGATGAATAAAATATGACCCGATAATCCAAAAATCTGTATTTAGTGAAGAATTTAAATCAGATTACAAAGAAGCTACAACAATTTTTAATGTTGTTAGCTTAGATGTTACAAATGAACAGACAGAGTTAGAAGTACAAATTCTAACAGGTAGAAAACACCAAATTAGAGCAACTCTTGAATACTTTGGTGCTCCTATAATTAATGATTTTAGATATTCAGGAAGAATTATTAATAATGAAAAAATGATATATCTGTTTGCTAACAAACTTGTATTTAATGGGTTTGAAGGAAATTTAGAAAATCTAAATGGTAAAATTATAGAAATAAACCCAACTTGATAGGAGGTGGAGAAATGCAGCTTGAAACTACTGAAAATATTGTTATGAAAACTTCAACTAGATCTAGTGTTTGAAGCGCATTAGTAGGAGTTGCAATTTCTCTTACAAACACCCTAATCCAAATTCTTATGATTTACTGAATACTTAGTGCTTATGGTACTGAGTTTAATGGGTTCGTAAGAATTTCTATGTCAATGGCAATTATTGGTGGAACTTGTGAAGGTGCATTGGGAATAACAACTGTTATTTTAATGGCAAAACCAATAATGGAAAAAGATTGAATAAGTGCAAATGAAATATTTTCAACTTCAAAAAGAAATTATAGAAATAAACTTTGAAGAGGTTTGTTCTTAGTTACTTTAGTTTCAATTCTATATCCTCTTGAAATTGCTTTAGCACCGCATTTTTTACAAGGAGAGGAAATTGTAACAAGTTTAACAAGCCCTAATGGATTAATGTCAATTCATTTATGAGAGATGGGATTAGTTTGTTTTTTCTTTGGATTTAAGCAAGTTGTTAGTTCATCAATATTTGGTATTTATGAAAACGTTTTAGAAGCAGACAAACAAAATTATTTAAGAAGAGCGATTATATTATTTACCGATGTATTAATTTATACAATAATTATTACTTTACTTAATATTGTTAATTATAGAGAATCAACAATATCACCTGTTGTGGTATTTTTACCAATTATTGTTTATCCATTTATACGTGGTTTTATGATTATGTGATACGTCAAAAGAAAATATCCATGAATTAAATTTTATTCTGATTTTAACGACCATAACATTGTTAGAAAATCATCAAAATTATTTTTCTCATCTTTAGGAACAAATACTTTGATGAATGCAGACATTATTATTCTTTTTGTTGTTTTGGGTACAGCTGGCTTGAGAACAACATCTATGCTTTCTATTTACATGATTGTTGGAATAAATATTCGAATCATTATGCTTAATTTTATAGTTTCTTTTAGAGAATATTTCATAGCTCAAATTTTAAGAGAAGGAAGAATTGAATGAAAGACTTATACAAACTATGAATTGTATACATATATTGTTGCAGCATTTAGTTTTGTTATGATTTCAATTTTAACTCCATTTATCGCTACTGGACTTTTTGGGAATGTTATTGCTAGGGATTTTGATGGCAGTGATATTAGTGCATTTTATCAAGCTCAAGCATTACAATATATATTTTCAGGATCAACATTTTCAATTTTGTTTGGTCTATCAACTGGAGCAATTATTATTGTACAAGGGCAATATGTTTTAATTCAAGCAAAAGGCGTTGAAAAGAAAACAACTAAATGATTAAACTTAATAGCAACTTGATATGTTTTAACATCTGGTATAACTCTTTTATCTTTATACTTTTTTAAATTTAATTCAGGAGGTACTGATAATTGGATTCCACAGATGATTCAGTTTTTTTACATAATAAAACTTATTTTTATGATGATAACTTATTTCTTTTTATGGTCATTTACTTGAACACATGTAACATATAATTCATCACTTAAAAATGTCATTCCAAATTTTATTTTTCTATTAGTTCCTGTTGTTGCAACTTCGTTATTTATTCAGTTTGGTTTAAGTCAATTTGCACTAATTAGTATTGAAGTAAAACCGGCTAATGAAATTATAAGTGTAGTAATAAATCCAATAAATGTAGCTACCCTAATAAGTGTTTTTGTAATTACAGGAATTGCCAGTTTACCTGTTTGTATTATATTGCCAATTATTTTTAGGCCGAAAATTGGGTTGAATATTATTGTTAACTTGCCAATTATTAAACAAATTGTTGAAAAGAATGCAAGTAAAATTAAAATTGCAAGATTTATTGATGCTGGAATAAATGCTGAAGAAGAGGCCATTCAAAGTGAAGAAATTATAAGATCACTGTATGAACAAATTCAAGAAAGTAATGAAATCATCGATAATGAAAGTCATTTTGAAAAACGTTATAAATATAAAAATACACCCAAAATTTATACACTAACACCTAAGGAAAAAAAGAAAAAATAATATTTCACTATATTGTAAAGTTTAAGCGCTTTTAAAAAAGTGCTTTTTTTGATATAATCTTAAAAGTTGATTATTTAACAAAATATAGATATTCAATCACAGACGAGAATTCATTTACCCAGTGCCCAAATTTAGTAAAAAGGGTGGTAGTGTTCGAATCGTTTGGAAGCCTAACAAATACAAAATAAAAGAAGGAGTACAGAAAATGGCATACAAAGAAGTAACAAGAGATGAATTATCTGCTGCTGGTGTTCAATATGGACACCAAACAAAAAGATGAAATCCAAAAATGGCACCATATATTTATGGTTCAAAATCAAAAAACCACGTAATTGATTTAGAAAAAACTTTAATTCAATTAAGACAAGCTGAAAAATTATTACAAACAATCGGAGCTAAAGGAGAAAAAGTTTTATTCGTAGGTACAAGACGTTCAGCTAAATTAGCTGTTAAAGAAGCTGCTTTAAGATCAGGCAACTACTATGTTAACCAAAGATGATTGGGTGGAACTTTAACAAACTTTAAAACTATTGTAAAAAGAATTAAAGCTTTATGAGAAATTGAAGAATCAGAAAAAAATGGACAATTAGCTTTAAGAACTAAAAAAGAACAAATCTTAATTTTAAAAGAAAAAGCAAACTTAGAAAAATCATTAGGTGGAATCAAACAAATGCGCAAATTACCTGCAGCATTAGTTGTAGTTGATCCTAAGTCAGACGAAATTGCTGTTAAAGAAGCAATTAAATTAAAAATTCCAGTAATTGGATTATGTGACACAAACGTTGATCCAGATATTGTAAACTTACCAATTCCAGCAAATGATGATTTACAAGAATCAGTAAACATTATGATTAATGCATTGGTTGATGCATTCGCTGATGGAGCAAACTTAAAAATGGCGCCTTCAGTTTTAAAAACAGTTGTTGTTAAACGTGAAAGAACAGAAGGCGAAAATCACTACTCAAACAACAGAAATTTTAACAGAACAGAAAATACAACAAACTAATTAAGAGGAGAAAACATATATGGCTGTAAACGCACAATTAATTAAAGAATTAAGAGAAATTACACAAGCTGGTATGATGGATTGTAAAAAAGCTTTGGAAGCAACAAATGGAAACATTGATGAAGCTATCGTTTGATTAAGAGAAAATGGATTAGCAAAAGCTGCTAAAAAATCAGACCGTGTTGCAGCAGAAGGTGTTTCATTAGCAAAAGAAGATGACAAAAAAGTAGTTATTCTTGAAGTTAACTCTGAAACAGACTTCGTTGCTCAAAACGAAAAATTTATTGGCTTAATTGATGAAATTGCTAATGTATTGTTAGCATCAAATGCCAAAACTTTAGAAGAAGGTTTAGCATTAGTAACATCAAATAATGAAACAATCGAACAAGTATTAGTTAATGCAACTGCAACAATTGGAGAAAAAATTCAATTAAGAAGATTTGCATTAATTAATAAAGAAACTGGGAATACAACGACTTTATATAACCATGCAAATAAAAGAGTTTCTGTAGCATTGAATTTTAAAGGTTCAATTGATGCTTCAGATGCATACAATCTTGCAATGCACGTTGCTGCAATGAGCCCACAATACAAAAGTATGGAAGAAATCCCAGCTGAATTTAAAGAATCAGAATTTAGCATCATTAAAGCTGAAGCTAAAGAAGATCCAAAATTACAAGGTAAACCAGAAAACGTTTTAGAAAACATCTTAAAAGGTAAATTATCAAAACGTTTATCAGAAATTAGTTTAGTAGACCAACAATATGTTGTAGATGAAAGTTTCAAAGTAGGGCAATTTTTAGAATCTAAAAAAGTTGTTTTAATAGATATGATTAGATATGAAGTTGGAGAAGGAATTGAGAAAGTAGTAACTGACTTCGCTAGTGAAGTTGCTGCTCAATTAGGTAACTAATTATGAGTTCAAAATTTTTAATTATGAGTATCGTGTTAATTGCAGTTTCATTATTGTTAGTATTAACACTTGCATATTACTATTACCAATTTAAAAAAATTGATAGTAAAGCTAAAAAATATGGTTTACTATTACCAATAGTAACTTTAGTTTTAATTTGTGCATCTGAAATAATGGGAATAGTTATTGCTATTGTACATGAAGATGATTTAACAAGTAAAAATATACCATCAATTATTTTGACTACAATTGGTATGATTTGTTTAGTAATAGCAGTTATTGCATTATTCTTCTTTATTCCATATTTTGGTGTCGCCTTATCAAAAGACTCAATTAATTTAATTGGAGAAAAAATTGATAATAAAAACATTACAAAAATTATTAAAGATACAAAGACATCAAATATTTATGTATTTTATAAACAAGGAAAAAGAGTGACTAAAAAAATCAAATTTAGCAAAAAAATGGTTGATGCTTCATTTTTCGATGAAAAAATCATAGGTGTTAAAGTTGATAATGAAGATGCATTAGCATACCATAATAAAACAATTAGAAATAAATAATTAAAGCATTCTTAGGAGTGCTTTTTTTATCAAAATTTGGGTATAATAAATAAGATGAATGAGGTATTACATGAAATATAAATATAATACAGTTTTACTGAAATTAAGCGGTGAAGCTTTAAAGAGTGAAAAAGAAATTTACAACAAAGATAAATTAGAAGACATTGCAAAACAAATTGTTGAACTTGCAACTAATGGATTAAAATTAGGGATTGTAATTGGTGGAGGTAATATTTGAAGGGGTAAACTTGGTACAGATATTGATATGCCACAAATTAATGCAGACTACATGGGTATGTTAGCAACAGTTATGAACGGTTTGGCATTAGAATCAACAATTAAACGTTTGGGTTATGATAAAGTTAACGTTTACTCATCTTTACCAATTGAAACAGTGACAGATGATTACAATTTTAAAAGAGCTAGATTAAAAATGAATGAAGGATACATTTCAATTTTTGTTGGTGGAACTGGGTTTGCCTACTTTACAACAGACACTAATTCTGTAATTCGTGCAATTGAGATTGATGCTGACGCTGTTTTAATGGCAAAAAACGGTGTTAAAGGAGTTTATGACTCAGATCCAAACAAAAACCCAAAAGCCAAATTTTATGCAAAATTAACTCATCATGAAATAGCTGAAAAACAATTACGTGTAATGGATTTAACAGCTGCAACATTAGCAAAAGATGCAAAACTTCCAATTGAAGTATTTGACATGCAAGGTAAAAATAACATAATTAAAGTTATGGAAGGTTCATTAGAATCAACAATTATAGAGGAATAGGAGAAATATTATGGACGAAATTTTATTATTAGCAGAACAACAAATGGAAGATACTGTTGCTGCTTGACAAGAACATATTAAAACAATTAGAACAGGTAGAGCTAGTGCTTCAATGTTGGACAAAGTTATGGTTAATTATTATGGAACTCCAACACCAGTAAACCAAACTGCACAAATATCAACACCTGAACCTCAACTATTAGTTATTAAACCCTGAGACAAAAGTTTAATTCAAGAAGTGGTTGCAGCAATTAATAAATCAGATTTAAATTTAAATCCAATTTCAGATGCAGAAGTTGTAAGAATTAATATACCAGCTTTAACAGAAGAGATAAGAAAAGATTTAGTTAAAAAAATGAATAAAGAATTAGAAAACTTTAAAGTTCGTATTAGAAACATTCGTAGAGACAATATTGACATTGCTAAAAAGGATAAATCAATTAGTGAAGATGTTGTTAAAGGGATTGAAACAGATATTCAAAAAATAACTGATTCAAGCATAAAGAAATTAGATGAAATTTCAAAAATAAAAGAAAAAGAATTAATGGCAATATAGAAGAAAACATTTGTTCAAACAAATGTTTTTTCCTTAGAAAGTGGAGAATAAAAAATGAAGAATATTATTAGTATCGTTAAAGAGGATTTAAAAGAAATCGCTAAAAAATTAAATATCGAAAAAGAGCCTATTGTTGAAATTAATAAAAATAATGTTAATAGTCATTTTTCAACTACTTTAGCATTAATGAGTGCAAAGGAATTGAAGCAAAATCCAATTGCTTTAGCTAATGAAATTAAAAATTTACTAATAGAAAAAACTTATTATGATGAAATTGAAATTGCTGGTCCAGGTTTTATTAACATTAAACTAAGCCCAGAATTCCTGAGTTCAACAATTACTAATATTACAAATTTGAAAGAATCTTATGGTAAAAATGATAAGAAAAATAAAATTATTAATATTGAATATGTATCAGCTAATCCAACTGGTTTTTTACATGTTGGTCACGCAAGAAACGCAGTCACTGGTTCAGTTTTAGAAGAAGTTCTGAAGTTTGATGGATATGATGTTCAAACTGAATATTACACAAATGATGCAGGTAATCAAATTAATATTTTAGCAGTTACAGTTTTTGTACACTACTTATGAGCATTAGGTATTGAAGCTGAAAAACCAGCAAATACTTATGGTGGAACATTTTATGATGATCTAGCAAGTTCTTTAATTGACAAATATGGTGATAAATTTAAAAACTTCACTTTCACTGAAAATGCAATTTCAGATTCTAAAGTACATCAAATTTTTAGAAAAGAAGCAACAGATTATTTTTTAATAGAAATTAAAAAACAATTAAAAGATTTTGGTGTTGTTATTGATCATTATTCAAGTGAGCAAGAAATGTATGATACAAATCAAATTGAAAAGTTATTAGAAGAATATAAACAAAAAAATGCAGTATATGAATCTGATGGGGCATTATGATTAAAAACAACAGAATTTGGCGATGACAAAGATAGGGTTTTAATTAAAAAAGATGGATCATTAACTTATATTGTTCCAGATCTTGCTACACATAATATCCGAATTGATAGAACAAAAGCAGATACATTAATTAATATTTGAGGTGGAGATCATCATGGTTATATTCAAAGAATGAGAGCTGGTTTACAATTACTAGGCCACAATCCGGATATATTAGAAATTGAAATGGTTCAAATGGTTAGATTAATTAAAGACGGCCAAGAGTATAAAATGAGTAAAAGAAAAGGAACCGCTGTTTGATTAGTAGATATTATGGAAATGGTTGGTAAAGATGCACTAAGATATATGCTTGCATCAAAATCAAGTAGTTCACATATGGATTTAGATTTAGATTTAGTTCAACAAAAAAATGCAACCAACCCTGTCTATTATGCACAATATGCAACTGCTAGATGTCATTCAATTATCAATCAGGCAAATCAAAAAAATATTAAAGCTAATTTAGTAAAAACAAATCTATTAGATAGTAAAAAAGAAATCGAATTATTATTAACTTTAGATAATTTTAATCAAGTAATTCAAATGGCGTCAAAAAATAGAGCTCCACAATTAATTTGTGAATACATTCAAACAATATGTAAACAATTCCACTCATACTATGCAGATACAAAAATTCTTGACGAAAACGAAATCAAACTTAGTGAAGCAAGATTAGGTTTAGTATATTCAGTTTTACAAGTTTTACAAAATGCATTTTCTATAATTGGTGTTAGCGCACTAGAAACAATGTAGTTATGCTTAACTGAGATTTATTCATTGTTGTACCATTAATAATAGTTTTAGGTTTTGCAATTTTATATGTAATTTATAAAAAGAATAAATTTGAAAAGAAATTATTTTGGTTTTACATTCAGACTTTAATTGTATGACTAGTAGTTGCAATACTAACACAAGAAAATACTAATTTAATGAGTAATGTGTTTGAAAAATCACCACCTGCAATTGTTGTAGCATTATTGATATTTGGCAGCTCAATGTTATTTGCAGTTTTCCTAAAACCTGTTGCTACTTGATTAACAGGCAAAATGAAAAATAGAAGAATTTGAATTAGAGCTGCTATCTTAACTTCAATTGTTGCAGCATTGTTGTTATTAATACCAGAAAATAATACAACATTATTTAAGTTTGTTATTATTTTTCAAGCAGTTATTTTAGCGCTTAGTATTTCATCACAAAGTTTATATTTTTTATTTTTAAATGAACAAAAATATAACAAACTTTTTCCATTAAAAGTTTCATTTTCAGTGGGTCTTGTTATAACATTCTCTACATTTATAGGAAATTGAATTTTTAATTTAAATACTTTAGCTGATAATAAGTTTTGATTTTTAAATGCATTTTGTATTATTTTATTAATTTTTGGCGGAATTCTAAGTTTTAAAAATTTTGGTGAAAATCCAAATAAGATTGGCGAATTTAAAATTGTGTTAAAAGAAGAATTAATTAAATTTTCAAAGTCAACTTTAATTAAACTAATTGTATTAACTTTAATTATGGGAATAATATATGGTTTTGTACAATCACCTATTTTTAAAATGTATTTTGTTGCACACTTTAAAATTACTAATAATGATATTGAATGATTACATTCATTAGATAGAAAATATCAAGCGGTATTCATATTTGGGCAATTTGCATTAGGCTTCTTTTTATATAAGTTTTTGCTTCCAAAAGTAGGAGTTAAAAATTTAATTATGGGTTTAATTTTAATATCTGGAGTAACTTTGCTAATATCAACATTTGTTATTAATAACATTTGAATTATTATTGCTAATTTATTATTTGGATCATCATATTTTGTATTGTTTTATATGTGGTTTGCATTTGCAATAATGTGAAACTACAGAGCATCTAAAGGAACTCCTGTAACTGGATACATTGCATCAGCATTAATACTAGGGCAATTTCTTGTCATAACTGTATTTAATTCTATAATTTATACAAAGACAGGATTATTCACTTATCAATCAATCAATTCAATTATTAATGAAACAAATATGGAAAATATTATTCAATTTGAAAAAAATATAACACAAATAATTAAAATAACTTGTGCTTCACTATTTTTCATTAATGGTATTTACTTGTTTTTAACAGTAATTTGAATAGACCAGGTAATAGCAGAATTTGTAGACTATGCAAACATTAGACAAATATTCTCTGAATATGAAAAACAATCAATTGAAAGAAAAATAAATTCAAGAATTATTATAGAATAGAGGAACAAATGAATCACGATTTAAAGTATATAAAAAAAATTAAAATTAACAATAAAATTAATGATAAAGTATTTCGTGATTTCATTAAGTACTTTGAAGTAAAAAATAGTTTAAAGATTGAAGTTCAAACTTATGAACTATTTTCTAATATTGTTAAAAAAGTAGCAACATATAATGATCACTTATTCGTTACTCAATCAGATCTTTTTGCTATGTTATTTATTGAACAAAATCAAATAACAAATTTTGAGGAAAAATTTTATTTAGCAATGAAAGACACAATGTTTAAAGAAGCACTTTATTATCAAAGTTTAAATTCAGATACAAAGGATCAATTTGAAAATAAATTTAATAAGCAAACATTAAGTGTAGAAGAAAAAGAGCATGCTAAAAAATTAGTTGAATGAATAAAAAAACAAATAGTAGTTTTTTCAAATGAAAAATTGATAGAAGAGAACCCACAGTTATTAAACAAAGTAACAGGAAATTTAGCAATAGACTTTTTTAAACAACAAAATGAAATTATAATAAGAATATATAAATGACATGCTAATGTATTTGAAATGATATCAAAATAAAAGAAGGACAATAAAATGAATGAGTTAAAATTAACAGAGTATTCAGTAAAAATTAAGCAGCTAATTAAAGTTGTTAAAAATAAAAAAATTAAACAATCTGAAGCTGATGACATTTTATTCTTTATAGCCAACATGATTGATGATGTTTTACTAAAGGATTCAACACTAGCATACAGGTTGAATTTAAATTTAATTAAAAATAATCGCATTTTAGATATTGATATCAAACCTAGTAAAAAAATTGTGGCAACAAAAGATACTCATGAATTTTTATATTTGTTAAAAACTCTTTTGTCTTTAATGATGATAAAAAATTATTTATTTAATATTTATATTTATTCTGAAATCAAAATGATTGTTAATTATTACATTAACAGATCTTCAAAAACAAAATATTACGATAGTGTTAATGAAAGATTTGGAATTAATGAATTAGAATTTCATGATCAAATTTTAATGTTTAAATATTTATATTCTATTTTTGATAAACTAATGTTTATTAATGTATTTATTGTTGATAAGTATAATTTGAAGTCTATTGATACAAAAACTAACTATATTTTTGCAAAAGATTTTGATTCCATTTCAATGCCATTATTTAAAACAACAGTTAGAAAATTAGCTTTTAATGATTATTTAAAGCTTTTAAATAAATCTGTTTCCTTTCATTATATAAGAAAACTAAGAAATAATTTAGAACACTCATTTACTGATCCAAAATCTAAATACAATATTTCTTTAGAAACAGAGTTGTTATTTATATTGGTAATAAGAACACTAATACAATTACATAAAGATTTAAAAAACGATAATGAATTATTAAAGCTTATAAAATTAAATCAAATTAATAAATAGGAAAAATAGTCTTATTTATTATAAAATAATAAATAACTAAGGAGAAAGAATATGCAACATTGAGATGAATTAAATATTTCTAACTTTTCTGGCCCATTGGACTTATTATGAAACATGGTTAAAGATAAAAAAATTGATATTTTTGAAATTGATTTAAGTGAAATTATTGATCAATATTTAAAATATATTGAAGGTCAACAAAAATTAGACATTGAATTAGCAAGTGAGTATTTAGTGATGGCTGCTCAAATGATTGAAATGAAATCAAGAATTTTGCTTCCTAAAGACGAAGAAGAATTGAATGATGAATTTATGTTTGAAGATTTATTAGAACAACTTAATCAATATGGTCAAATTAAAGAAGTTAGTGAATATTTTTATAATAAGCAAGATGAATATTTGAAAACTTATTCAAAGCCAAAAACAAAGAAATCATTTGTACAATCAATTGCAGATAGAAATGATGAGTTAATGGTTAACCCACTAGATATTGGAATTGATGAGTTTGCAGAAATTTTTCAATCAATATTGCAACGTGCACAAAATTTCCAAGAAGATTTCTATTATGATGAAGATATGTTGTTAGAAGATGCCTACGCTCCTATTCAGAATGAAATCATTTCTCCTCAAGTAATCGCAAAATCAATTGTTGAAGTTATGAAAACAAATAAGCACAAAGAATGAAAACTTGAAGAAGTAATTAGTGGATATGAGTTAAATCTAATAAACCTAATTTCAACTTTTCTAGCCGTATTAGATATGGTTAGGCATCAAGTTGCAGTAATTAATCAAAAAAATGATACTTTAGAATTTAGATTTACTACTGAGGTATTAGAAGATGAATCTATATTAAGAAGAATAGAAGAGGTAGAAGAATATGAATAGTAATATTAAAGCAGTTATTGAAGGTTTATTATTTGTTTATGGAGATGAAGGAATTAGTTTACTTGAATTACAAAATGTATTAGAAGATGCTAGACCAGTTACTATCCAAGAAGCAATTTTAGATTTAGAAAAAAAATATTCTTCAGATCCTGAGTGTGCATTTTCAATTCAAAAATTTAGTAAAAACAAATATAGACTTCAAACAAAACTTGAATTACACGAGTACTTTGCAAAATTGGAACTGGAAGTTAATAATTCAAGATTATCAAATTCAAGTATTGAAGTATTATCAATTATTGTTTATAAGGGACCAATTTCAAAAAGTGAAATTGAAGCATTGCGACAAGCTGAATGTTCTTATCAAATTTATAGATTAAGACAAAAAAAATTAATTAAAGCTGTTGGTAAAACTTCAACTGGAGCAAACTTATATACAATTACAGATAATTTCTTTAAATTATTTAATATAACTGGTGGAATGGAAGCACTACCTCAAATTGATTTTGCTTCTTATAAAACTGATGAAGAAGAAAAAGATTTTGAAGAAAAAGTCACTGAAGAAATTATCACAGAAGAAGATGTTTTTAATGAAGAAGAAACTGAAGGTTTGTTTTAATGGAAAGATTGCAAAAAATTATTTCAGCTAGAGGTGTAACTTCAAGAAGAAATGCGGAAAAATTAATTTTAGAAGGAAGAGTTAAAGTTAATGGGGTTGTAATAACAGAACTTGGATATAAAACTACTACTGATGCTGATATTGAAGTTAATGGTAAGTCAACAACTAAAAATAATGAGAAGTTTTACTATCTATTCAATAAGCCAAGATTAGTGTTAACAACTATGCGTGACCCAAAACAGCGTAAAACAGTAGCTGACTATTTTAAAGATACACCAACAAGAGTTTATCCAGTTGGAAGACTTGATTATGATGTTAGTGGTTTAATCATTATGACAAACGATGGTGAATTTGCTAACTTCGTTATGCACCCAAGATATGAATTCTTTAAGACATATCAAGGTTTGTGTAAAGGCAAAGTTAGTAAACAACAAGTGAATCAATTGCTTAAAGGTGTAAAAATTGAAGGCGATTATTTTACAAAAGCAATTGAAGCTGAATTATTAAATTATGATCAAGAGAAAGATCAATCAATTGTTCAAATGACAATTGCAGAAGGAAGAAAACATCACGTTAAACAAATGTTTTTAGCTATTGAAGCAAATCTTATGAAATTAAAAAGAACAAAGATTGAGTTTTTAGAAATTGGCGATTTAGAAATTGGTCAATATAGAGAATTAAAACCTCATGAAGTTAAAAAATTTTATGGTATATACCAATCAACAAAGAGAAAAGAAGATTTAAAAAATAAATAGAAGAGGTTTTGCGTGAGAATTGCAATTTTTGGAACAACTGGTGCTGGCAAGACAACAATTTGTAATGAGCTTTCTAAAAAAACAAATTATAAACTTGTTTTAGAACCAACTGATAAAAATCCATATTTTGATGAATTTTACAAAGATATCAAACAAAATGGATTTAAGATGCAAATTTTTATGTTAATGCTTAGAACTGAACAATTATATAGTACGAAAAATGAAGACAATATTATTTTTGATAGATCAATTATAGAAGATCCAATTTTTATGAAATTAAAGTATGAAAATGACTTAATATCAGAACTTGATTACCAAACATATTTGAGATTTTTTAAAAATGTTATATTTGAAACAGTTGATAATTCAAAACATAGAATCAGTTTTGATTTAATAGTTTATTTGAAAGTGAGTTCTAAAGTTGCTTTTGAAAGAATTAAAAAAAGAGGAATTCAAAAAGAAATTGATTTAGGGCCAGATTTTTGAAATAAACTAAATTATTTATATGAAGAAAAATATCAAGAATATAAAAATCAATTGCCTTTTATAGTAATTGATGCTGATAACTTAGATTTAAATTATAAAGTAGACATTATTTTAAATGAAATAGAAAAAGGTAAAATAAAATGAAAATAGCAATTTTTGGAACTGTTGGAGCAGGTAAGTCATCAATATCACAAGAATTATCGAATAGATTAAAATTTGAAATTTTCCCTGAACCTATAGATGAAAATCCATACTTTGAAGATTATTATAAAGATATAAAATCTTATGCATTTAGAATGCAAATCTTTATGTTAACTGCAAGATCAAAACAGTTATTTGCAGCAAAGGATTTAAAAAATAAAATTTTTGACAGAACAATTATTGAAGATCCCATTTTTATGAATGTAGGTCACAAAATGGGAAATGTTGATGACACTGACTACAAAACATATTGTGACTTTTTTCAATATGTTGTATCTGAAAATCTAAAATACCCAAATGATAGATTAAAATTTGATTTAGTAGTTTATTTAAAAGTTTCAGACGAAACATCAATTAGAAGAATTAATGAGCGTGGGAGAAGCGCTGAATTAAGTATTGATAATGAATATTGAAGAGTTTTAAATGAATCATATGAAGAATATTATCAAGAACACAAAAATGATTTTCCATTTTTAGTGATAGATGCTAATAATGATGACTTAAATTGTAAAGTTGAAGAAGTCTTAGCACATATAGAAAAAATTAGTAAGGAGATTTAATATGGGAAGAGCACACGAAGTCCGCGCTGCGTCTATGGCAAAAACAGCAGCTAAAAAATCAGCTGCAAACGGTAGAGCAAGTAAAGAAATTTATATGGCTGCAAAAGCAGGTGGAGCTGATCCATCTTCTAACCTAGCTTTAAGAACTTTGATTGATAAAGCAAAATCAAATCAAATTCCAAAGGATGTTATTGATAGAGCAATTAAAAGAGCAAGTGGTGGAGATGCAGAAAACTATGTATCAAATAGATATGAAGGAATGGGCCCAGGAAACATAGCTATTATAGTTGATGCTTTAACAAGTAATGTTAATAGAGCAGCAGCAAATATTAGAGAAGTATTTAATAAAAACCATGGTAATCCTGAAGGTAAAGTTGCATTCATGTTTGAAGAAGTTTCAATGTTTGCTTTTAAAAATAAAACTGAGGAAGAAGTTTTAGAACAATTAATGATGAACGAAGTTGATGTTAATGATGTTGAAGCTGATGAAGATATGATCATTGTTACAGCGCCTTATAAATCATTTAACACAGTTAAACATGCTTTAGATGAATTAGGAATTGATGAATATCTAATTTCAGAAATCAAATTAATTCCAAATGATGATTATATTGAAATAACAGATGCAGAAGTTAAACAGCAATTACAAACTTTACTAGATAAATTAGATGAATTAGAAGATGTGCAAAATGTATATCACAATGCAAGTTTATAATTAAATAGTTTTTTATTAACACTTAGGTGTTATTTTTTTTATAATCAATGTAGGGTGATATTATGTCAAGTTTATACATTATAAATTTAATGCTTTTAATAGTTAACTTTATTGTTTTAATAACGTTGCTTTTTTCAATGTTGTATTTTAGTAGAGCATATTATTCATATCAGGTGCCAAGAATTAACTCTTACAATGATGTAATAAGTTCAAAAGAAATTGAAAGAATTATTAATCAATTTAAAAAAGTGTATAATTTAGCTGATTATGACGTAATTTACAGTAATACAGAAAGCTATATAAGTTTATTTAAAAATTTAAATAAACGCAAAAAGCAAATTATAATTTCTAAAAAAATCTTTGAATCAGTTGGGTATGAAATTGATTATATAATTTCAAGACTATGGATATCTGCACAATTAAAAGAAAAAAATAATTTAATTCGCGGATACAAGGCATTGCTAGTTTATGTACCAATTCTTTCATTAGTTACTATTTTAATTTGTCTATTACTAAATTGCATTTTATTTGGTTACATGAGTGGAAGAGAATTAGAACAATTAGACGATCTTTTAGTTTGATTATGAAAAATACCACTTTTTTCAATATTATATTTCACAGCATTTCTTTCATTACTATTTGGATATTTAATTTCTTTCAAAGTTAAAGAAACAATCGAATATAACTATAATAATGAAATGTCTGGTTTAGTAAAAATAGCCTTAGAGGAGTATGTACAAGATTTTGTAAGTGCAAGAACTTACTCTCAAAATATTAGAATTAGTTATATACCGTTAATAAAATCATCAGATTTTTGAGAAAACTCAAAATGAATGGGGCCTTTTGTTTATATTTAAAAGAGCTTTTTGCTCTTTTTTTATTTTTATAATAAAAAAACAACCCAAAGGTTGTTAAATTAATTATCCTTGTCCAATACCTTTTTCTTTTCACTCAGCTAAGATTTGATCTCTTTCACCAGCTTCAAGTCTATCTTTGTATTCAATAAATCTTTCTTTACATTCATGCAATTCTTCAATAGCTTCTTCTAAAGTTCCTCATCCGTTAATTTTTACAGATTTTTTTTGTAAAGCTTTATATTGTAAAAAGAAGTTCTCTATTTCATCACGCAAGTGTTGAGGCACATCTTCTAAAGTTTGGTATGAACTAAATCTTGGGTCATCATTAAATACTCCAAATAATTTAGTATCAATTTCACCAGCATCAATCATTTTAATTGAACCTAAAATTCTAACACTAACTTGAACTCCTGGTAAAGTTGGATAAGTACATAAACTTATAACATCTAATGGGTCTCCATCTCAATCTAGTGTGTTTTCAACCATTCCATATTCACCTGGGTAAAAGTTTGCACCATATAAAACTCTATCCAAAATTATTCTTCCTGTTTTTGCATCAACTTCATATTTGTTAGAAGAACCTTTAGGAATTTCAACGATCATATCTAATACATTGTTTTTTGACATAATTAATCTCCTTATTTCTTTTTTTATTTTATCTTATATTATTCTTTTTTTTAATAATTACTTGAAAAACTTAAAATTCTTATTTATAATTTTTATAAATTAGGAGTTAAAATGAAAAAAGATAAAAAAATGTTTGGTTCATTTATTAATGAAATTAATTTGCCAGACGAAGAAGAATTAAATAAAAAAGATCATAGGAAAGAAGACCACTATCATGGTATACATCATTTTGATAAAAATGGTGGTCATGATCATATTGAAAAAGATGAATTTAAATTAAGTATTGAATTTAAAATGACTAGAAGAAAGTTAATTTATAAAATGGTTTTAACATCAATATTTTTAGCTTTAACAGCAACAGTTAGTGCAATTGATATTTTCTTTGAAAAAATAGCACTCCCAGTTGGTTCTGGACAATTGTGAATAGATTTTAGATTTTTGGATATCGCCTTTATATGTATTTCAATTGCGACACTAGGTCCTATATTCTCATCAATTATAGGAATATTAAATCCTTTTATTCATTTTGGTATTCACGGTGGAGAACATGGAATATTAACAACAGTAATAGAAGCCCCACAAAACGTGATTATAATATGAATGGTATGAGTAGTATTTAATATCATATTTAAAAATTCGCCTATTCATAGAGATACAAACAAATCAACAGCACATTTTAAAAGATTTGTTCCAATTCCAATAATGATATTATTAGCTTCAATAATAACAACAGCTATGTTTATTTTTGGAATGTACTTGGACGGATTAACAAGTGGAAAAGTTCACACACATGGTATTCAACTTTTTCATGAAGGCCATGAAGAAGGTAAGCTAGAACATATATATGATTTAAATTTTGTGGTTGTTTTGTCAATATTTGCATGAAATATTTTAAGGTATCTTTTTGCATTTTCAATATTTAGTATTATTGAGTGAAGAATGCGACCAATAAATCATAGATATAAATAAAAAAAGGAAGTTAAGTATTTTTACTTGACTCCCTTTTTATTTTTAGTAAAATTAAATAAGGTTTTAAAAATTTATAAGGAGGAAACATGGTAAAAATTAGATTAAAAAGAATTGGAAAAAAACAAGCTCCATTTTACAGAATTGTAGCAGCTGATTCAAGAGTTAACCGTAACGGTCAATACATAGAATTAATTGGAACATTTGATCCATTAAAATCAGAAGTAAAAATTGATAACGAATTAGCATTAAAATGATTACAAAATGGTGCTCAACCAACTGAAACTGTTAGAGAATTGTTATCACAACAAGGTGTAATGAAAGCTTTACACGAAGCAAAACTTGCTAACAAAAAATAATTCTAACAGAATTAAAACTTTGTTTTAAAACCACTAAAAATTAGCAAGGAAATAAAATGGAAAATAAAAATTTATTATCTATTGGAAGAATTGTAAATACATTTGGTATAAAAGGTGCTGTAAAAATTGCATTGGATAAAAACGTTAAATTAAATGATATAAACAAAATTAAACTTTTATTTATTGAAAATGCAAACAATATAATAATTCCAAAGCAAGTTGAATCAGTAACTATGCAAAAAAGCCATTTAGTAGTTTATTTTAAGGAACATATACATATTAATGAAGTTGAAATCTTTAAAGGTAAAAATGTTAAATACTTAAATGATGATGGAACATTTTCAATTTATTATGATTTAACACATTATACAATTATGTATAATTTACAAAAAGGCCAAGTTACTGACACAATGTTTAACGGGCAACATCATTTAGTAAAGGTTTTACTGGAAAATGAAAATAAAGCATTTTGAGTTCCTTTAGTAGATGTGTATACAGAGAACATCGATGATGAATCAAGAGTTATAACTTTAAAAAACATTGAAGGATTAAAATAATGAAATATTCTATTCTAACTTTATTCCCTAACATTATAAAATCTTATATTTCAGAATCAATTATTAAAAAGGCTTTAGAGCGAGATAAAATTGAACTTGAAATTGTAGATATAAGAGAATTCACAGATTTATCCCACAATCAAGTTGATGAATATCAATTTGGTGGAGGTAGAGGAATGGTATTAATGTGTGATCCAGTTGTAAAAGCAATTGAATCAGTGAAATCAAAAAACTCAATTGTAGTTTTAACTTCACCACAAGGGAAAACTTGAAATCAGGAAATTGCAAAAAAATTTGCAAGAACATATGATCATATAATTATTGTTTGTGGTCATTATGAAGGTTTTGACGAAAGAATATTAAAATATGTTGATATAGAAATTTCTATTGGAGATTATGTATTAACTGGTGGAGAATTACCTTCATTAATAATGCTAGATTCTATTACTAGAATCTTACCAGGAGTTATAAATACTGAATCTCATGAACAGGAAAGTTTTGAGAATGGATTATTAGATTATCCAGTTTATACCAAACCCCATGATTATAGGGGAGACAAAGTTCCTAAAGTCCTATTAAGTGGACACCATGCTAATATACAAAAGTGAAGAGATGAACAACAATTAATGTCAACTTTTAATAAAAGACCTGATTTAATTGATGAATCTAAATTAAACAAAGTACAAATTGAATTATTAGAAAATCTTAGAAGATCGAAAGGAGATAAATAATATGGCATCAAAAGCAACAAAAACAACACAATCAAAATACGCTATTATTAACAATCAATTACGTAATGACTTACCAGATTTTACATCAGGAGACACTATTAAAGTTGACGTTAAAATTAAAGAGGGAGAAAAATTCCGTATTCAAACTTTTGAAGGTTTAGTAATTAAAACTCAAGGTTCAGGAATTACTTACTCTGTTGTTGTTAGAAAATTATCAAACGGTGTGTTTGTTGAAAGAACTTTCCCATTACACTCACCAATCATTGATAAAATTACTGTAGTTAAACGTGGACGTGTACGTAGAGCAAGAATTTACTACATTAGAAAATTATCAGGTAAAGCTGCAAGAATTAAAGAAATTTTACCTACAAAAGCTGACAAAAAATAGTTGTCATTTATTAAACAATATAACTCTCATATAAATGAGGGTTTTTTTATTTGTTATAATATAAAAAGATTAAAAGGAGAAAAAATATGAGCGCAGAATTTAATTGATTTCCAGGTCACATGAATAAGACACTAAAAAACATTGAAGAAAAAATTCCTGTTGTTGATTTAGTTATTGAAATATTAGATGCAAGAGCTCCATATTCTTCTCGTAATTTAACTTTTTCAAAACTTTTAAAAAACAAACCAGTACTATATGTATTTTCAAAGGCTGATATCGCAGATTCAAAAGTAACTCAGGAATGAGTAGAATACTATCAAAAGAAAAATAATAAAGTCATGGTTTTGGATGATAAGCAAAAAAATATAGTTAAACCGCTTATTGATTTAATTAATCAATCTACGAAAGAAAAACAAGAAAAAGATAAAGCAAAAGGAATGGTTAATTCATTAATAAATGTTTTAGTTATTGGAATCCCTAATGTTGGTAAATCAACTTTCATTAACAGATTAATAAAAAATAAAAATGTTAAAGCTGGAAATAAGCCAGGTTTAACTAGAGGAATTCAAATTATTCAATTATCTCAATTTATTTCATTGTGAGATACACCAGGAGTTTTACCTGCAAAATTAGAAAATGAAACTGTTGCTACAAATATTTGTGCAATTAATTCTATTAAAGAAGATGTTTATCCAAAAGAAAGGGTAGCAGGAAAACTAATGCAGTATATTTTTAATCATTATGAAAGTTTAATTGAGCAACATTATAAAATTTCTCCAAGATTGCAAAGACCTATCCAAGTTGCTGATACTTTTATAATTTTTGAAATGATTGCAAAGGTTAAAAAATGATATTTAAATGATGATCTTCCTGACTATGATAGAGTTATTGATTTATTTTTGAGAGATTTAATTCAAAATAATTTTGAAAAAATATCATTTGAAAGAATCTTAGAAGTTGTACCAGAGGCTATGGAAAAAGCAGCTAAAACAAAAAATGAAAAAGAGACTGAGGATATTTCAGATTTATGATAGATAGATCTAGAATTTTATTTGATTTAAACATTAAAAAAGAGTATAAAGTAAATTTAATAAGTGGAAGTGATGAAGCTGGTAGAGGAGCCATGGCTGGTCCAATTGTTGCAGCTAGTGTAATACTTCCTGTTGGATATGAAAATCCCTTAATTAAAGATTCAAAAAAGTTAAACAAAGTTCAAAGAAGTATTCTTTCTGATGAAATTAAAAATATAGCAATTAGTTATAATATCCAAGTTTTAGATAGCAATCTTGTTGATGAAATTAATCCTAAAAAAGCTAGCCAAGTGGGGATGATTGAATCAATTAAAAATTTAACGATAAAACCTGAAATATCTTTAATTGATGCTGAAAAAATAAATATTGATGATTTTATCTGCTTGCCTTTTATTAAAGGTGATGATTTAAGTCAATCAATTGCTGCCGCAAGTATTTTGGCTAAGACTGCAAGAGACCAAATAATGATTGATTATGCAAAGATTTATCCAAATTACAATTTTGATATTCACAAAGGTTATTGTGTGAAAGATCATCTAACAAGAACTAAAAAATTTGGTGTATTACCAATTCATCGTAAAAGCTATAAACCAATTAAAAATATTTTAGAAGATAACCTTTAAAGTTATTTTTTTTATTTTTTTCTTAATAATATTGTGTCAGATGTCTGACGCCAGAAAAAAAGAGGGTAATATGAATCTAGTAAACATAATCGGTCAAATTGAAGGAGATGCAGAAATTGCATACACTTCTAAAGATGGTAATGCTAAATTGTATAAATTTACAGTTAGAGTACCAAACACTTATAAATCAAAAGCAGGCAAAAATGAAGATGATTTAATTAACATAAAAGCATGGTCTTCAGCAATTAATGATGAATTTGCATTGCATGACCAAGCTGTAGTTGGAATCGAGGCAAGAGTTCACTCTTCAACTAATAAAGAAAACACAAATGTCTTTAATGAAATTATTGCAAATAGAATTACCTATTTAAATTAATATGGACAATGTACTATTATATTTTTCTTTAAAATACAATGGTAATTGAGAGCAAATTTACAATGCTCTTGATGTTAAAGAAAAAATTGAAACTCAAGAACTAATACAGATTCCAGAAACAATACCAAATAATTACATTTCCATAATTAATCCTATTTACCCAAATAGTTTAAAGCAAATATTAAGACCTCCATTTGTTTTATATTATTTAGGTAATCCAACAATATTGGAAAACTATTATCAGACAATACATTTTAATAGTGGTAATTTTAATGATAGCTACAACTTAAAGATGGCAAAAGAAATTATTTTTGATTTAATTAAAGAGAAAAGAACAATGCTCTTTAGTCAAAATACTAAAGTAGATGAAGAATTAGTTGATTTTATAATTAAGAACAAAGGTAGATTAATTTTATTAGTAAACGAAAATTTACAAAATTTTATTAACAGTGAGTTTTGGTCAAAATATAAAGATATTGATTATAGCGAATTTATTGTTCTTAGTGAATATGAAACATCAAGTATATTTAAGAATGAAAAAAGTAAAAAAGAAAGTAGTGAATTTATAAGATTAATTAACGGTTTATCAAAAACTACAGTATTCTTAGAAAACAGTGAGTGAAACAAAATTGAACCAGTTTTAAATGCAATAATTAATGAAAATAAAATTTATTTTGCAATACCTCAAAGTATAAAAGAAAGCAATTCTTCAAGTAACAAAATTCTAAAAATGGGAGGAAAATTTTTGGAAAGTGCAGTTGATATTTTAAATCAAATTTAAAAACACATTTAGTGTTTTTTATTTTGTTTTTTGATGGTAAAATATTTTAAAATAAAGAATAAATATTTATTTAGAAAAGAGGGAAATTATGATCGATAGAGAAGAACAACAAATGCTTGATAATGAAAAAATCAACGAGTCTTCATCACCTCAAGTTAGAGTTTCAAGATGACTAAAAAAATCAGATTTAAATACAGAACTTGAAGCATCAAAGTCAAAGAAAAAATCTAAATCTTATATAGCTTTGATTTTAAGATATATGGGAAAAAATAAAATGTGAACTACCCTTATGCTAGTTTCAGTTTTAATACTTTCAGTAGCAACTGCTATGACCCCAAAAATAATAGAACAAATGAGCACAGCTGTAATTGTTGATAAATACTCAGGTCTTCCAGAATTATCAGAAGCCTATAATACGGCTTTAGAAAAATGATGAGGAATTGATTTTACAGGATTGCTTTGAATAGAAGTAGGAATTGTAATTGCAATGGCAATAGCAACTTTTGTTTCTCAATGAACAGCAGGAATGCTAGGTAAAAAAATTGAGGTTGATTTAAGAAACGATTTAAATAAAAAATTAGTTTCAATGGACATGTCATATTATTCAGATAAAAAAATTGGTGAAATTTTAACAAAAGTTGTTTCTGATACTCAAATCATAGGAGAGCAAACTGGTATCATTCCAATAACTTTCTTAAATGGTATTTTAACAACAATTGCAGCTATAATAGTTATGACTACAATTAGTGGATCTCTAACAATAGTTTTAGTTTGTGTATTTTTAGTTTTATTTTTAATATTTTTTGTTTTATTTATTCCAATGAAACCAATTGCATACAAAACAAGAAAAATTGTTACTGAGGTTAATGGAGATGTAACTGACAGAATTAATAATGTTAAGTTAATTAAAGCTTCAGGTACAGAAAAATATGAAGAAGATCGTTTTATTGAAAAACATATACCTTATTTTAAACAATCATCATTAATGAACTACTACCAAGCTATTGTTTTATCATTAATTTTCTTAATTATTAATGCAATTGAAACAGTTATGATTATAGCGACAGTTTTAATTTATGATTCAAACGATGTTGTTGCTGTCTTACCTGGTATGATTTCAGCTTCATCATTAATGATTGGTCCCTTAATGTCATTCCTAAGAGTTCTTGTTGGATTAACACAATCTAATGTTGCTTCAAAAAGAATTGGTGAAATTCTTGAACAAGAACCAAGATTTAATAATCACTTTGAAGATAAAGAAGGTGTTATTATTGAAAAAATTAAAGGTAATATTTACTTTAAAGATGTAGCTTTTGCTTATCCAGAAAAACCAACAGAATTAGTTTTACCAAAATTTGACTTTACTTTTGAACAAGGTAAATCATATGCTTTTGTAGGAACTACAGGAGCAGGTAAATCAACAATATCAAAGCTTTTATTAAGATTTTATGATCCAACAATTGGTCAAGTTTTAATTAATGAAAATATTGATTTAAAAGATGTTGTACTTTCATCATACTTAGACAAAGTTGGTTATGTAGAACAAGAACCAGCAATATTCTTAGGTAATGTTTATGATAATGTTAGATACGGAAGATTTGATGCTACTGACAAACAAGTTATTGCAGCATGTAAAAAAGCTGAATTGCACGAATTAATTATGACTTGACCTGATGGGTATGACACAATTCTTGGTGAAAGAGGATTTATGTTATCAGGTGGTCAAAAGCAACGTTTAGTTATTGCAAGAATGTTTTTAAAAGATCCTCAGTTATTAATTCTTGATGAAGCAACTAGTGCTTTAGACAATATTGTTGAAAAAGAGATTCAAGCAAAATTGAACGAATTGATGAAAGGTAGAACTAGTGTAACTATTGCTCACCGTTTATCAACAATTAAAAATGTAGATGAAATTTTAGTATTAGCACCAAAACAAGGTATTGTGCAAAGAGGAACATTTAATGAGCTTAAAAAAGTTCCTGGGCATTTCAAAAATTTATATGATGCAGGTAATTCAAAAAATGATGGAAAGGAAATAGCAATTAATGAGCAACAATAATTTACAAACTGGTAAACAGTTAAATAAACATGGTTTTGATGTTAACTTAGAATTTTCATGAAAAAAAATGGGTGTATTCATGCGCCAAATCTTTGAATCTGCAAAAGATAATAAAGCTATATTTTGAGCAATGTGTTTATTTACAATGTTTGACGCATTAGTTGCAACATTCCTTCCAGTATTTGCAACAATGATGATTTCAGCTATAACTAATCCAGGCGCAGAAACGCTAACTTTCTTAGCTTGAGAAGTTGGTTTAACTGAATGAACAACTTGACTATATATTACTTTAGGAGCTTTAGTTTTATTATTACTTTCAGAGTATGTAGTTAACTGAAGTATTGCTCAATTTTCACTTCATGTGGAAATTAATCAAAGACAAAAAATGTTGATTAGGTTAGCTCAACAAGATGTTGATTTCTTCTTTGATCATGTGTCAGGTAATATTTTAACAAGACTTGTAGGAGATACTCAATCATTAGCATTTGGTATTCAACAATTTTTTACTAATATCATTTACTTTTTAACAGGTATAACAATGTCTATTATTATTATGTTATTATCTGGTCTTTGATATGTTGCTGTTATTTTGGCAGTTTATATGTTCATTTCAATTGCTATTGCAGTTTTAATTTTCATTCAAAGTAGAAGAAAATTAATTACAGCATTTGATCAAAAACGTGATGTTGATCAAGATATGACAGATAGAATATCAAATATTTCATTAATCAAGTCATCAGGTTTAGAAGAACATGAAATTGAAAGAATTGAAGAGTTAAATGAAAAATATAATAGAGCCGGTGATGCTGCAATTACATGATCAGCTATCTTAACTCAATGAATTCAAGTTACAGCTTCATTAATGATGCCAATGTTTGTTATTATTTTTTGTATTATGTTTACAAAAGAAAGCGACATTAAATTAGCAGTTGAATTATTAAGTGTTAAAATGCCTCTAGCCCAAGTTTTAGTTTCATTTGTTGTTGGTGCAATTGCAATGTTAATTCCAACATTGAGGTCAGCAACAAGGGCACAAAATGCTGCGCAAAGAATTTCTGAATTAACAGATCCAGAGCCAACAATAAAACCAAATTCTGATGGACCTATAATTGAAAAAATAAATTCAATTAGCTTTGAAAATGTTCAATTTGCATATCCTAAAAAACCTGAAAAAACAATTTTGCCTAAAATGAATATAACTTTTGAAAAAGGTAAATCATATGCGTTTGTTGGTGAAACGGGCTCAGGTAAGTCAACAGTTGCAAAATTATTATTAAGATTCTATATGCCAACTGAAGGAAAAATATTGGTTGAAGGTAAATACAGAGATGAGAACGATATAGTAAAGGATTCTCACGATTTAAATGAAATTAATTTACCAGCATTTTTAAATAAAGTTGGTTATGTTGAACAAGAGCCACAAATTTTATTTGGTGATTTTTACGAAAATATTAGATATGCAAAATTTGATGCAACAGAAGAAGAGATTATTAGAGCATGTAAAAAAGCAAACTTACATGACTTTATTGTTTCACTAAAAGATGGATATAGTACAATTCTAGGTCAAAGAGGTTTCTTACTATCTGGTGGTCAAAAACAACGTTTAGTTATTGCTAGAGTATTCTTGAAAAATCCTGATTTCTTGATTCTTGATGAAGCAACAAGTGCTTTAGATAATATTGTTGAAAAAGAAATACAAGCGGAATTAGACAAATTGATGAAAGGCAGAACTAGTGTAACTATTGCTCACCGTTTATCAACAATTAAAAATGTAGATCAAATTATTGTTTTAGGAGCAAATGGTAAAGGTATAGTTCAACAAGGAAGTTATGAAGAATTAATATCAACTCCAGGTCGTTTCAAAAAATTATATGAAGCAGGTTTAATGAATTAATGAAAAATAGAACAGTAAATATTATTGGTGCTGGTTTGGCAGGCAGTGAGGCTGCTTACCAATTAGCAAAAAGAAATATTAAAGTTAAACTTTATGAAGTAAAAAGAATAACTAAAAATCCCGTCCAATTTTTGGACGGGTTTGCTGAATTAGTTTGTTCAAATTCTCTTAGAAGTAATGAAATGACAAATGCTGTAGGAACCTTAAAAGAAGAAATGAGACTTTTAGATTCACTAATTATTAGAGCCGCTGAATATGCTCAAGTTCCAGCAGGTGGAAGTTTAGCTGTAGATAGAATTATGTTTTCAGAATATATAACTAATGAGCTTCAAAATAATAATTTAATTGAAATTATTGACAAGGAAGTTATTAGTATTGATCCAAACGAAATAACACTAGTAGCATCTGGACCTTTAACAACAGATAATTTGCAAAATGAAATAAGCAAGCTAATTGGAACTGATGATTTTTATTTTTATGATGCCGTTGCGCCAATAATAGAGAAAGAATCTATTAACATGGAAATTGCATATCAAAAAAATAGATATGACAAAGGAGAAACAAGCGATTATATTAATTGCCCAATGTCAAAAGAAGAATATTTAAATTTTTACAATGAACTTATTAGAGCAGAAGTAACAATTGGGCATTTGCCAGGTGAAGCAGAATTAAAATATTTTGAAGGTTGTATGCCTGTTGAAGCAATGGCTAAAAGAGGAGAAGAAACACTTCTTTTTGGACCTATGAAACCTAAAGGATTAAATAAACCAGATGGTACAAGGAATCATGCAGTTGTACAATTGAGACAAGATGACGCAAACAATAGATTGTACAATATTGTTGGTTTTCAAACTAATTTAAAGTGGCCTGAACAAAAAAGAGTATTCTCAATGATTCCAGGTCTTGAAAATGCAAAGTTTGTTAGATATGGTGTTATGCATAAAAATAATTTTATTAATTCTCCAAAAGTTTTGAATAAATTTTTACAATTAAAATCAAATGAAAATATTTTCTTTGCTGGCCAGATAACAGGTGTTGAAGGGTATGTTGAATCATGTGTGACAGGACTAATAACTTCAATAAATATATTTAATTATATTAATAATAAAGAAATGAAAATACCAACATCAAAATCAGTAACAGGAGCTTTGTTGAACTACATTAATAAGGCTTCAATTACAAATTTTCAACCTATGAAAGCAAATTGAGGTATAGTTGATGAAATTTCTTTTGATAAACCAAATAAAAAAATAACAAAACAAGAAATTAAAAAACTTAAAAATGAAAGAATATCTAATTTAGCAATTGAAAACATCAAAGAATACATAAAAAAAATTTAGAAGGAAGATGGGTTATAATGATTAATCGTTTTGATACAATTTTTTGAGCATATTTTGACGAGTACATTAAAAAAGACTCATCAGCAATTTTTAAAAAAATTAACAATGATTTAAAAGAGAAAGTTAATGAGATATATGATGTTACTTATTATTCGTTATTTCAATATCAATTATTAAAGAACGAAACTTTAACAGGTATTGATCCTGAAAATTTTAAAGATATATCAAATTATATTAGTGAAAATTATAATGAACTTTTTGCATTTACATATCAAGACAAAAAAATTGAGTCTAAATTTAGCATTGAATTAAGTGAAGAAAACAAGTTTTACATCAAAGAAGTCATTGAAAAATTTATTCTAAATCATATAGTAAGAACTTCTTTTATAAATTCTGAAGAAATTAATTCAAATTATTACTGAAATTATTCTCTTCTTTGTGGATTAGCAAGTAAATTTGAATATGATATTAATTTTAAAATTGAAGGTAAAAATAAATATTATTATTCGATTGCTTATCCTTTTTTAATAACAATGATAATGATTGATGTTTTAAAACCTAATGAAATGGTTGATAAAATTAAAAAAATATTCACAAGAAAAAATATTTCAGAAGCATATAAAAAGGGAAGAGAACTAAAATCTTTTGAAAAAGAATGATTAGCACCTTTAATAACAATTTTAAAAAACGAAGATGAATCAAATGCGTTTATTTTAAACTTCAAAAAAGAAAATTGAGAAACTTTAGACGTTAAGCAAAAATTTAAATTGATTCATGAACTTTCTAAATTAACTACTATATTTTTAAGAGATGGTTTAAAAAATATATCAATACTATCTGAAGGGAATGAAGTGTATGAATTGCTTTATTCATACCTGCCACACTATTTGAGTTCTTCTTTGGAACAAAGAAAAATAAATGTTAAAACTTTTGAAGGCCAACTTAAATATACAAACTCGTTAATATCAATTAATCAAAAGGATTTTAATCCTTCATGAACTATTAAACATATTAAAAAATTTAAAGAATTTAAAAAAATTAAGTATAAATCAGAAAAATTATATGATTTTGTAGCAAGAGTAAGATATGCAACCTCATATATGGAAATAATTAATAAAACAAAAAGAAATAATGGTATTCTTGGGGATTGTCTGATTTCATTTAAAAAAGTCGGAATTGTAAAAACATTAGGCTTTTATTCTGAAAATGATGGGGTTTATGAATTTGTTTATAAGAATGTTAAGTTTAAATCAATCAATTTGGATACTAAAAATTTTGTAAAATTGACTACAAAGGTTGATAGATTTGAGGAAATAGCTGATTACAATTCACAGATGTCAATTTTATTAAAAATAATTTCACTAACAATTACAATTGATCCAAAAGCTCCAAAGACTTTTGAATATTCTTGAGAATCTCTTTTAAAGTACTACATCATTGCATTTGGTCCTTATAAGAAGAATATGATGGCTTATACTTTAAAAGACATGGAAATGGTAGAATTTAAGGTTAACAGGCTATTAACTCAATATAAAAGACTTCAGCAAAAGGAAAAAGTAGTTGACTCGATAGGCATTTTCTATAAATTGCATAATTTTAAATAGAAAAAAATAAAAATCAAGATAAAAAGAATTTGTTTTTTAAAAAAATAAGAACTATTATTATCTTACAACTGAATATAAAAGAAACTTATACAGGGTAGCATAATGGGCTACTGACCCCGCCTCAAGACCAATCTCGAGACTATAAGCGAATCGTTACTCTTTAAATTATTAAAGTTTCTTTTTTTATTGCTCTTTGAGAGCTGATTAAAGGAACTTTTTTATTTTAGTTCAAATTAAGTTGCAAAATAAAAAAATGAAAGGATATATGTATGGCAAAAATTAAAAATCAATATTATAATGAATCAGTTTCACCTATTGAATATGCTCAACAAGGTTTCAAAGGTAAAATGCGTTCAGTTAACTGAAACGTTGTTAACGACGAAAAAGACTTAGAAGTTTGAAATAGAATTACACAAAACTTCTGATTACCAGAAAAAATCCCAGTATCAAATGATATTACATCATGAAGGACTTTAACTCCTGAGTGACAAGAGTTAATTACAAGAACATTTACAGGTCTTACTTTATTAGACACAATTCAAGCAACTGTAGGCGATGTTGCTCAAGTTCCAAACTCATTAACAGATCATGAGCAAGTTATTTATACAAACTTTGCTTTCATGGTTGCTGTTCATGCTAGATCTTATGGTTCAATTTTTTCAACTTTATGTTCAAGTGAACAAATTGAAGAAGCGCATGAGTGAGTTATTAATTGCGAAACTCTACAAGAAAGAGCTAAAGCTTTAATTCCTTACTATGTAAACGATGATCCATTAAAATCAAAAGTTGCAGCTGCTTTAATGCCAGGGTTCTTATTATATGGAGGATTCTACTTGCCGTTCTATTTATCAGCTAGAGGTAAATTACCAAACACTTCTGATATTATTAGATTAATTTTAAGAGATAAAGTTATTCATAACTACTATAGTGGTTACAAATATCAAAAAAAAGTTGCGAAACTTTCACCTGAAAAGCAGGCTGAAATGAAAGAATTTGTATTCAAATTGTTATACGAATTAATAGATTTAGAAACAGCATATTTAAAAGAATTATATGATGGGTTTGGCTTAGCAGATGACGCAATCAGATTCAGTGTATACAATGCAGGTAAATTCTTGCAAAATTTAGGTTATGATTCACCATTCACAGAAGAAGAAACAAAGATTGAACCAGAAATATTTACACAATTATCAGCTAGAGCAGATGAAAATCATGATTTCTTTTCAGGTAATGGATCATCATATATTATGGGTGTATCTGAAGAAACAGAAGATGAAGATTGAGAATTTTAATTTATGCATGATGACATAAAATTAGTTTCAAGTGAAGAAGTAGTTAAACCTAAAGGAGAAGTTCATGTAGTTTACTTCTCATCAATATCAAACAACACACATAGATTTATTCAAAAACTTGGTGTAAATAATTCAAGGGTGCCATATGATTTAGAAGAAGAATTAAATGTAAACTCTGATTATGTGTTAATCACTCCTACTTATAGTGGTGGTGGTGAATTTACTTCAGGAGCAGTTCCAAAACAAGTTATTAAATTTTTAAACAATGAAAGAAATAGAAGCTTTTGTAGAGGCGTTATCGCTTCAGGTAACACAAACTTTGGTAATACTTTTGCCATGGCTGGACCAATACTTTCAAAAAAACTTAATGTACCATTGTTGTACCAATTTGAACTTTTAGGAACTCAAAGTGACGTAGAAAAAATCAATGATATATTGAAAGATTTTTGAAGGAGATAAAAATGGAAGATAAAAAAATAAATACATTATCAGGTACAGAAGAAAGTGACGAGTATGTTACATTAAATGCTAGAGCTAAAATTTTAGCAGCTGGATCAGATAATTTTAAACTAGATGTTGAAGCTGCTAAAGCTTATTTAAAACACCATGTTGAACCAAGATTTGTTAAATTTAATTCTGTAAAAGAAAGAATTGAATACTTAGTTTCAAATGGATATTATGAAGAAGAAGTAATTAATAAATATACAATTGAACAAATTGAAGAAATAACTGCTATAGCTTATGCGTTCAAACGAGAATTCCCAAGTTTTATGGGTGCTTTAAAATTCTATAATGCTTATGGTTTAAAAACTTTTGATGGTCAAAAATATTTAGAAAATTTTGAGGATAGAGCAGTTATGAATGCGCTATTTTTAGGAAATGGAAATTTTGATGCAGCTAAAAAAACATTAAAACAATTAATGCTAGGTAGATTCCAACCAGCCACTCCTACATTCTTAAATGCAGGTAAAAAACAACGAGGTGAGTATGTATCTTGTTACTTATTAAGAGTTGAAGATAATATGGAATCAATTTGTCGTGCTGTAACAACATCATTACAATTATCAAAACGTGGTGGAGGAGTTGCTTTATGTTTAACAAATCTACGTGAAATGGGAGCACCTATTAAACAAATTGCTAATCAAGCGACAGGTGTGATCCCAGTAATGAAAATTTTAGAAGACTCATTCTCATACGCAAATCAGTTGGGTCAAAGACAAGGCGCTGGTGCTGTTTATTTAAATGCTCACCACCCTGATGTTATGTCATTCTTAGATACTAAGAGAGAAAATGCTGATGAAAAAATCCGTATTAAGTCATTATCATTAGGTTTAGTTATTCCAGATGTTACTTTTGAGCTAGCTCAAAAAAATGAAGATATGGCTTTATTTAGTCCTTATGATGTTGAAAAAGAATATGGAAAACCAATGTCAGACATTTCAATTACTGAAGAGTATGATAATATGGTTAAAAATCCAAACATTAAAAAAACATATATTAATACAAGAAAATTCTTTTTAACAATTGCTGAATTACATTTTGAAAGTGGATATCCATACATCTTATTTGATGATACAGTAAACAATAATAATGCTCATGCAGCAACTGGAAGAATTGTTATGAGTAACTTATGTAGTGAAATAGCTCAAGTTTCAACTCCAAGTACATTTAATGATGATTTAAGTTTTAAAACTATGGGAGATGATATTTGTTGTAACTTAGGAAGTGTTAATATTGCAAAAGTTATGGAAGCAGGAACTGAATTTGGTGAAGTTATTGAACAATCAATTAATGCACTAGATTTAGTTTCAAGAACAAGTGACTTAAGTAGTGCTCCATCAATTCAACAAGGAAACAAAAAAAATCACGCTGTTGGTTTAGGAGCAATGAATCTACATGGGTTCTTGGCAACAAATTTTATTTGATATAACTCAATTGAAGCTGTTGATTTTACAAACATGTTCTTCTATGCAATGGCTTATAATGCTTTTAAAGCTTCTCACAAATTAGCTTTACAATACGGAACTTTTGCTGGATTTAAAACATCAAAATTTGCAGACGGAAGTTGATTTAACAAATATACAAAATGTGCATCAGATAAATGAACTCCTGAAACAGAAAGAGTTAAAGAGTTATTTGCTCAATATAATGTAGATATACCAACTCAAAAAGATTGAATTGAATTAGTTGAATTAATTAAAAAAGATGGAATTGCGAATTCACATTTAATGGCTGTTGCTCCTACAGGATCAATTAGTTATTTATCTTCATGTACTCCAAGTTTACAACCTGTTGTAGCTCCGATTGAAGTACGTAAAGAAGGTAAATTAGGTAGAATTTATGTTCCAGCATACAATATTAATTTTGACAACATGGCTTATTATGCATTAGGTGCTTATGAAGTTGGACCAATGCCAATTATTGATATTGTTGCTGCTGCTCAACAACATGTTGATCAAGCAATTTCATTAACATTATTTATGACAGATCAAGTTACAACCCGTGACTTAAACAAAGCTTACATTCATGCATTTAAGAAAAAGTGTGCATCAATTTATTATGTTCGTGTAAGACAAGAAGTACTAGAAGATAGTGAAAACTATGAATGCGATGCTTGTGTAATTTAATACTCAAAAATTAAAGTAGCTAATTTAGCTGCTTTTTTATTTTTAAAAGCTAACTTATGATTATAGGTTTTTATTTAATCACTCATTTTGTATAAAACTATAGTCTTATAATTTAATTAGAATAATTTCTAAAAATAAAAATAATAATAAGAAATTATTATCAAAAGAAAGGTTAGAAAAATGAGAAATGTAAAAATTAATAACAGCTTTTATGATGAATGCAAAAAAATTAGAGAAGCTTTGGGTGGAGTAAAAAACATTGAATTAATTAACAGATGCTCAACAAGAATCAGAATAAAAATAATTAATAAAGAAAAACTGAATTTAGATATTTTATATAATTCAAAAATTTTTGTAAAAGCATTGTTAAAAGATGATTTTGTTCAATTAATAATTAGTGAAAACATAGAACAAGTTTTTTTAAATTTATTAAAGACTTTAAAAATATCATATGATGAAGTTCCAAATGATTTTGAAGTAAGAGTAAATAAGTCAGGTAGCTTTTTTAAAGTATTCACTGATGGAATAGCAATAATTGTTAAGCCATTAATACCTTTACTTATAACAATGGCTATTGTTGCTACACTATCAAACGTTTTTAACGGTATTAATTTTGGTTTTAATACTCAAGGTAATGAAGATTTAAACATTGCAGCAGGAACATTATCTAGTACAGGTCAAGTTGCAGCAACAATAGGTTTAATGTTTAGAACATTGTCTGATAGTCTAGTATTAGCATTTTCAATTATGATTCCATGATCAATATTTAAATTAATGAAGGGGAGCCAAGCAATTGGTATTTCAATTGGTGTTGTTTTATGTTTTCATAGTTTATTAACAACTAATGCTATAATGGATGGAACTCATGGAAACTTATTTAATTGAGATGAAACGGTTTCATTTATTAAAGCAGGATACCCTTGAAAAATTTCATTTGAAGGTCAAATTTTACCAATTGTTGCAGTTAGTTTTTTAGCAGTATATATTGAAAGAATTGCAAACAAATTTGACATCCCTGTTTTTAAAGAAATGATAGCAATTCCAATGATTACTATATCTACATTCTTTATCTCTCTATTATTAATAGCACCAGTTGGACTATTATTAACATACGGGATGAATGTTGGTATAGTTTGAGCAACAACTAACCATATTGCTAAATATATATTCAATCCCATTTTGGGATTAGCATTACCTTGATTAGTAATAACAGGTTTAATTCAAGTACTTGTTGTTATTAACTTGCAACAATTTACAAACTTTGGTGGAACAACAATGATGCCACTGTTTACTCAACTAAATATTGCTGTGGCAACTTCGATATTAGCTGTTTCACTAATTAACAAGCAGAATAAAGAATTAAAAAGAACAGCAATTCCTTCTTACTCACTTGCATACGTTAGTGGTTCAACAGAACCAGCATTGTTTGGTGTAGGATTAAAATTTATTTACCCAGTTATAGCTGCAAGCATTGGAGCTACAGTGGGAATTATTATTACAACATTTGCAGGAATTATATGTACAAATGGTAATGCTTCATTGCTAATATTTCTATCAATAACAACAGACAAAGAAATATTAAATAATTTCAATATAAACACTATTGCTGGGGGTCCTTACTTATGAATGGGGATTGCAATTATTGCAACTTTTATAACAACATTCTTCACTACAATAGGATTATCAAAATTAAAAGTGTTTAAAGAAATGAGCAACAAAGTTTTAGAAAGAGATTTTTCGGTGAATTAACATGAAATTAAATAAAGAAACAATTTTAAATTTAATAACAGAACATAAACAAGAAGATATTATTAGCGCAAATAAATTAGTAGAAAAAGACATTTACTATAGACCAGAATATCACATTGCACCACCAAACGGTTTACTAAATGATCCAAATGGATTAGTTTACTTGAATGGTGAACACTACATTAACTATCAATGATCTCCATTGCAGCCATACCATGGTATGAAACATTGAAGATTAGTTAAAACTAAAGACTTTTTAAATTATAATGATTTAGGAATCTCAGTTATTCCAACAGAAGAATTTGAAAGAACAGGCGCATTTTCAGGTTCAGCATTTAAAGAATCAGATGGTGTGAAAATCTATTACACAGGTAACATTGAAGAAAATGGTGAAATGATTGAAGAGTGTCAAATTAAAGCAGACTTCATTGATGAACAAATTGTTAATAAAAGGGTTGTTGTTCAACACGACGCAAATTTATTTACACCACATGCAAGAGACCCAAAAATATTTGAATATAAAAATAATAAATACATGATTTTTGGTGTGCAATGTAAAGATACTTTAAAAGGTGGTTTAGCTTTATACAAAACAAAGGATTTTGAAAAATATACATTTGATAGAATTTTAAGACCATCTATTAAAGAAGAAACTTATGGTCATATGTGAGAGTGTCCAAATTTAGATTACCTAGATGGAAAAATGCTATTTATGATGTCTGCAGAAGGATGATTTAATGTCAAAAATGAATATGAATTGAATAATTCTAGAAATGTTGTTTATACTCAGTTGGAAGAAATTGATTTAGAAAATAACAAACTAAATGAGAAATCGGTTTTAAAAACAATGGATTATGGTCATGACTTTTATGCACCACAAACTTATTTTGCAGATGATAAACTAATTATGATTGGATGATTGGGAGCAGTTGATGTTCAATATCCTACAGATGAGTATTCATGACACTCAATGTTGACAATACCAAGAGAGTTAAGTTGATCAAATGATATACTAGTTCAAAAACCGTATAGTGTATTTAAGCAAAGCGTTATATCTAATACTAAAATTATTAAAACAAATAAAATTGATATTAAAAAATCTATTCATTTTGAGTTTGAACTTTCAGATGATTTAGAGTTGAAATTATTAAATGATCAAAATGAATTTATTGAAATTAAATTCACTAATGATGAAATTATTTTTGATAGATCGAATCAAGGTGCAGAAGTTGATTGAGATTTTGAAACTTTAAGAAAAGCTATAAGAAAATATAAAAGACAAAAAGTTGAAATATTTATTGATGCATCAGCAATTGAAATATTTGCAGATAATTATGAAACAATATTTACTTCAAGATTCTTTGTTAAAGACTTTAATAGAATTGAGTTAAACAAGGAAACTCAATTAATTGTTTCTGAAACAAATAAAATGATTATAAAATAATTAACTAAGCAGAAAATTTATCTGCTTGTTTTTTATTTAAAAAGAAATAAATTTAATTTTATACAACTATGCTATAATATATAAATGACTTGTGATTTTAAAATATTAATTTAATGTCCTAAGTATAGAAAACAGAGGACAAAAAATGACATTTAAGGAATTACAATTAAACAGTAAAATTCTTACAGCTCTTGAAAAAGCTAATTTTAATGAAGCTACAGAAATTCAAGCAAGAGCAATACCTTTATTTTTAGAAAGTAAAAACATATTTGGTAAATCAAGCACAGGAACTGGAAAAACAGCTTCTTTTGTATTACCAATTTTACAAAATATCGATCCAAACAAAAGAAAAGTTCAAGCAATTATTATGGCCCCAACTAGAGAATTAGCTATGCAAATAGTTACTCAAATTAGATTATTTGGTTCAAGAATTGAAAACATAGTTATTGCACCTTTAATTGGTGGAGCAGATATGAGAGACCAAATTAAAAGATTAAGGGACTCACAAATAGTTGTTGGAACTCCAGGAAGAGTTAATGACCACTTAAATAGAAAAACTTTAAAATTAGATGAAGTTCAAACTATTATTTTAGATGAAGCTGACGAAATGCTGAAAATGGGATTTAAAAATGAAATTGATGCGTTATTTGAAAAAATATCACCTAATGTTCAAGTTGGATTATTTTCAGCTACAACTTCACCAAAAGTTATGCAAATAGCTAATGATTATATGAAAGACTATGAAATTATTGAAATTCAAAATCAGGTAGAAGTAAATGCTAATATTACAAACACTTTTATTTTTACAAAAGGATATAGCAAAGACGAATTGCTTATTAAAGTTTTTGAAAAGCATAAGCCAAAAAGAGCGATAATTTTTTCAAATACAAAAAATCACACAGATAAAATTGCAGATGATTTAAAAGATGCAGGAATTAAAGCTATTGTTATTAATGGAGATAAAAGACAATCTCAAAGATCGCGTGCTATTGCAAAATTTAGAAATAGTGAGATTGATGTTCTGGTTGCAACTGATGTTGTTGCCCGTGGAATTGATATAAATGGTGTAGATTTTGTTATTAATTATGATGTTTCAATGGAAGATGAGCATTTTATCCATAGAATTGGAAGAACAGGTAGAAACAATACAAAAGGTGATTCAATAACTTTTGTTCAAAGTCAGAATGTTTTAAGACAAATCAAGGGAATTGAAAAAGAATTTAATTTAACAATTGATGAAATGCTAATTTCAGAATATGGAGAATTAGAAAAACAAGCAGGAAGAGCAAACTCAGGCAGAAATGAGCGTGCACGTGGAGATAGAAGAGATTCAGGTCGTCAAAGAGAAGACAAAAGAAATGCAGGTCACAATGATAGAAGAGGTTCAAATCGTGGTGAAAGAAAAAGAACAAGCGAGAGATTAAATACTTCAAGAAACAATTGATCTTCACAATCATGAGAAGAAAGAATTTTAAATTTATCGCCTGAAGAAAAAGAAATTGCTAAAAAGGCTTTATCTTTGGTTGATGACTATCCAGGAGAATTTTCAAATTCAGTAAGTGCTAGAGAAAATTCAGGTGGTAGAGATAGAAAAAAATCAGGTCGTCAAAGAGATGACAGAAGAAATTCAGGTAATAATGATAGAAGAGATTCAAATCGTGGTGTAAAAAGAGATTCAGGTCCTAGAGATAGAAGAGAATCAAACAAAAATTTATCTAATAAATATGAAGGTAAAAGACATTCTTCATGAGATGTAAAAACAGATTATTCTAAACAAGACTCAGATCGTTGAGAAAGAGTAACAGGAAAAGAAAAACATCCAGAGTTGTCTGATAGAAGAACAAATAAATCTTCAGGTCGTAGAGATGATAAAAAAAATGATAAGAGAAGTTCAGGTCGTGGTGAATGAACTCATTCAGGACCAAAACAAAACAAAGGTTCTGGTACACGTGGAAGAAGAAATTCTTCAAGTAATTCATCAGGAAAAAACAGTAGAAGTAAATGATAATTTTAAAGGAGACTACTTTATTTAGAGAGTCTCTTTTTATTTTGGGATACAAAATTAACCTTTTTTAATAAAAATATTTTTAACATTTAAATATTATGATATATTTATATATGTAACAAAATTATTTGCCCATGTAGCTCAGTTGGATAGAGCACGCGCCTTCTAAGCGTGAGGTCGGAAGTTCGAGCCTTCTCGTGGGCACCACTCGAAAACATCAATCATGCTATTAAGCATGATTTTTTTCTAGAAAAGGAGTCTTTATGAATTTCTATGATGAATTAATTATTGAAATAAAAGAGTTTATTTCTGAGCATGATTTTGATAATGCTTTATTAAAAATAAATCAAGAATTAACCATGCCCTATGTGCCAAGTGATATTGAAGAAAAATTAACAAAATTTAAAGTTGAAATATATGAAAAAATATCAACAAAAGCAAATATAAATAATTCTGTAAATGCTGAGTATATTTTACAATTACTAAAGTCAAGTGATAGAGAACAACAAGCATTTGGTATTAATTATTTAAATAAAATTAATTTAAGAGAACACGTTGAAGAAATATCTGCAATTTTGAAATTGGAAAATATTGATAATTCAATTAAAACTTTAATTTTGTTTACTTTAAAAGAGCAAGAAATAAATAAAGAATTTGATGTTTTATATAGTGGTGCTCAAATAACTTGAAAACCTATAGAAATTGATTTTGAAAGTAATTTTAAATTCATAACTGAAATTGATGAGTTAATAACAAAAAGCATAGAAAATGAAAATCCTGGGATTGCTTATGATGCAAAAATGTTAAATATAAATTTTTACTTAAATAATTTGGATATTTTTAAGCCTGAAAATAAAAACGAAAAGGCAGCTGCTTTCATTTTATATGCAATTGAAATGCTAGATGAAATAAGAAATTTTTCATATTTAAAGCAGTGATTTAATTTTAATGAAGAATTAGCTGCAAAAATTTTAATGGAGATTAAAAATTATGAGTAAAATAAATTTTGATAAAGACAATTATTTACAATTTGATGATTATAATGACTTAATGATTCAAGCTTTTGGAATTGGTTGCTCACTTTGTTATGAACCTCAAATAAGTTTTGTTTTAAAAGGCCATCCAAAACCAATAGGGACATTAATTAAGCAACAAAACAAAAATTTAACTGATCAAGAAGTTGATAAGTTAATTCAAAAACCAATAGAAGAATGACAAAAATTTGAAGATATAAACTTTGAAAACCAAAAACCAACATTTTTATGTGATGAATGTTGAAATCAAATGATTTAAAACAATTAAAGAAAGGAGCTGGAATAAATGAAATTTATTGATACAGCCAAATTTACTATTAAAGCTGGAAATGGTGGAAATGGAGCAGTTAGTTTCCATACTGCACTTTTTGTTCCTAATGGTGGACCAAACGGTGGAGATGGAGGAAATGGCGGAAGCATTATATTTGAAGCAGATGGTGGTAAACATTCTCTTTTAGATTTAAAACTTCAAAAACAATTATCTGCTCAAGATGGTTTTAAAGGTGACATTAAAAACATGCATGGTGCCCAAGGTAAAGACTTAATTATTCGAGTTCCTGTTGGAACTTTGATAATTGATAATAAAACAGGAAACATTTTAGCTGACTTAGATGAAGATAAAAAAAAGATATTAGTTGCAAAAGGCGGAAAAGGTGGAAAAGGAAATGCAAGATTTGCAAATTCAAGAAATAAAGCTCCAACTATTTTTGAAGCTGGTGAACCAGGGCAATTTTTTGAAGTAAAAGCTGAATTAAAAGTTTTAGCTGATGTTGGATTTGTAGGATTGCCAAATGCAGGTAAATCTACATTGCTTAGAGCTATATCAAACTCAAAACCTGAAGTCGCAGATTATGCTTTTACAACTTTAAATCCTCAACTTGGTGTTTCAAGAGCAAAAGATGGATCAACATTTATTGTTGCTGATTTACCTGGTTTAATTGAAGGGGCAAGTTTAGGAAAAGGTTTAGGTCATCAATTTTTAAGACATATTGAAAGATGTAGAGTAATTTGCCACGTTTTAGATATGAGCGGAAATTATGGACAAGAAGATGTAATTAAAAATTATGAATTAATAAGAAGCGAACTAGTTAAATATAATTATAAACTTGATGAAAGACCTGAAATAATCGTTGCTAATAAAATGGATACAGATGAAGCACAATTAAATATGATGGAAGAACACAATAGAAATTATTTCAAAGATAAAAAAGTTGTATTTGTTTCTGGACTATTGAAAGATAATGTTGATGAATTATTATTAAAAATAGCAAAAGAATTAGAAACTGCAAAATATATACCATTATGAGAAATGGAACAAGATATATATGATGGTATTAAAGTGTATCGTTTAGAAGAAGATCAAGAAGATATTCAAATCATAAACAAAGGAAATGGAAAGTGAGAGGTTGCAGGGGACACAATTTACAAAATTTATCAAAAGTTCCCAATTACAACTGATGACAACTTGTTGTTATTTAACGAAAAACTAAAGAAAACAGGAGTTTATGACATGCTAAGAGAGCGTGGTGTAGATGCTGGTGATATTGTTAAAGTATTTGAATATGAATTAGAATGAATGGATTAATTTTTAAAGGAGATATTTATGGGATTAAAAGACTATTTAGATTATTTGGTTGATTTTATTAGAGAAACTGTAAAGAATGCAAATGCAAAAGGTGTCGTAATTGGAATTAGTGGTGGAATTGATTCTGCTGTAGTAGCCTGTCTAGCTAAAAAGGCGTTTCCAGATAACTACATAGCAGTTTGAATGCCAATTGAATCAAGTAAACAAGACTATATATGTAAACAAGAATTAATTGAGCAATGCGGAATTAAAGCTATTGATGTTGAATTAAAAGAAACTTTTGAATCATTTAAAAAAGCTATTAAAAATTCAAAGACCCCAGAACATAAATTAGCTATTGCAAATGCAAAAGCTAGATTAAGGATGACATCTCTATATGCAGTTGCTCAAACAAATTCATATTTAGTTTTAGGAACAGATAATATGGATGAATGACATATTGGATACTTTACAAAATTTGGAGATGGTGGAGTTGACATGGTTCCGCTAGTTCATCTATTAAAAAGAGAAGTTAGAGAAGCTGCAAAAATTTTAGGTGTTCCCAAATCAATTATTGAGCGCGCTCCAACAGCAAGTCTTTGAGAAGATCAAACTGATGAAAGTGAATTAGGAATTACTTATGATCAAATTGATGCTTATTTAGCTGGAGAAATTAATGATGAAGTTGTTAAAACAAAAGTTGATTATTTACATAAAATAAGTGAACATAAAAGAAGCGGGGCTGTAGCACCTAATGAGTTTAAAAAGGTATAAGAAGAAGGAGTTATAATAAATATGAAAAAAGTAATAATGCAAGGTGCTGAAATTATATTTACAGCCGAAGGCGATAACCCACAAATGGTTGATCAAATGCTAATTGAATATTGTGTGGGAAATAATATCCCTGTTGATTCAGTAGTATTTAAAGAAATTTAATGATGGATACCCATCATTTTTTATTTTAAAATTAAGAATATTTTCCGCTTTTAAAAATCTTTTATATAAAAATTATTAAATAAATATTATAATTATTAATGTTATTAGAACTAACTATAGGAGAAAAATATGAGTAAACAATTTAAAGGAATCGGAGCTAGCGAAGGTATTGCTGTAGCAAAAGCCTTAGTATTAGCTGAAGAACACATTGAAATTAAAAAAACTAAAATTTCTGATGTAGAAGCAGAAGTTACTAAATTACAAAATGCTGTTAAAAAAGCAATTAATGATTTAGATAATTTAAGAGTTACAACTTTAGAAAAATTGGGAGCAGAAAAAGCAGCAATTTTTGATGCACATAAAGAGATTGCATCAGACCCTGCTATTACAGATGAAATTATTAATGTTATTAAGTCAGAATCAGTTTGTGCTGAATTTGCAGCAAATCAAGTAACAAATAATTTTTATGAAATGTTTGCATCAATGGATGATCCATATTTCAAAGAAAGAAGTGCTGACATTAAGGACGTAGCTTCAAGAATTATTAAACATATTTTGGGAATTGCAATTGTTGATCTTTCAACAATTAGCGAAGAAGTAATTATTGTTGCTGAAGATTTAACACCATCTCAAACAGCTCAATTAAATAAACAATTTGTAAAAGGTTTTGCTACGAACATCGGTGGAAGAACATCACACGCTGCTATTATGGCAAGAAGTTTAGAAATACCTGCAGTATTAGGGTTAAGAACAATTACATCAGATGTTAAAAACAATGAAGTATTTGCTTTAAATGGAACAACAGGAATTGTTGAATTAGATTTAACAGAAACAATTAAAGCCGAATATGAAAAGTTAGCAAAAGAATTTGCAGACTTAAAAGCAGAGTTGCAAAAATTTAAGGACTTGCCATCAAAAACAGCAGACGGTCAAGAAAAATTAATTGAAGCAAACATAGGTTCACCTTCAGACGTTGAATCAGTTATTGAAAATGGTGGAGAAGGAGTTGGTTTATTCCGTTCAGAATTTTTATACATGGATAATGACCACTTCCCAACAGAAGAAGAACAGTATTCTGCTTACAAACAAGTAATTGAATCAATGAAAGATAAATTAGTTGTTATTCGTACTTTAGATATTGGTGGAGATAAAAAATTATCATATTTTGAGTTCCCTCATGAAATGAATCCATTCTTAGGATATAGAGCTGTTCGTTTTACATTGGACAGAAAAGATATATTCAAAGATCAATTAAGAGCTTTATTAAGAGCAAGTGCACATGGAGAATTAGGAATTATGTTCCCAATGATTGCAACTGTTGATGAATTTAAGCGTGCAAAAGCATTAGTTGAAGAATGTAAAGAAGAGTTAAGAAAAGAAAAAATTGCATTTGATGAAAATGTTCAAGTTGGAATGATGGTTGAAATCCCTGCTGCTGCAGTTAATGCAGATAAATTTAGCAAATATGCAGATTTCTTTTCAATAGGAACAAATGATTTAATTCAATACTCAATGGCAGCTGATCGTATGAGTGAAAATGTTTCTTACTTATACCAGCCTTTAAACCCAGCAATTTTAAAATTAATTGATTTAACAATTAAAGGAGCACATAAAAATAATAAATGAGTTGGAATGTGTGGAGAAATGGCTGGTGACATTCAAGCATTACCATTACTTTTAGGAATGGGATTAGATGCATTTTCAATGAGTGCAACATCAATGTTAAGAGCAAGAGCTTTAATGAGCAAAATTACTATGGCAGAAGCACAAGAATTAGCAAGTAAAGCACTAAATGCAGATGATACTCCTGAAGTAATTGAGTTAGTTGAAAAATTTTTAGAAAATAAATAAATATTTAAGGTAACAAGCATTAATTGTTACTTTTTTTGTACTTTATATAAGTACTTTTTTGTTATTATATATTTATATGAAAAAGGAGAATTATGAACCGTAAAATAAAAATTATTTTTTTAATATTTTTTTCATTTGTACCATTTTTTTGCATAATTTTAGATATATTTATGACAATATTGCAACCAACGGAAACTCACAAAGAATTTTTTCAAAATTTATTTGACATAACTATAGCAAGTGAAACAATTTACTTTTCTATTTGAACATCAATATTAACTACTGTTTGAGCAACTTGCTCAATAATCAACATTTATAGAAAAAAGGATAATCAAATTAGATGAGCTGAATCAGAACATGTTTTAACAATGATTGTATCCTATCAATTTTTAACATTTTTCATTTACACAGGTACTACATTAATAGCACCATCTAAAATAGTAGGCTTTAATACTTGATATAATATTTTAAAATCTATATTAGAACACTGAGTGGTTCCAATAGCAATTATTTTCTATTACTTTTACCTTTCTAGAGAAGTTAAAATGAATTCAAAAGAATATGCTAAAAAAATTGGTTGAAAAAATTGTATATTGCCAATTATTTATATTGTTTATGTAACAATGAGAGCAGGATTCCTACACTACCATTATGGTGATTTTCCAGAAGAACATATTTATCAACCATTTCCGTACAAAGGTGGAGATCCTTTTGTAGATAAACCTTATGTTTGAATACCTGGATATATAGTAACTGCAATTAGTGGATTATTGTTAGGTACTTTATTTAATTATTTAAGTATTAAATCAACAAATTACTTTCAAATAAAGAAAATTAAGAAATAAATGATATTATAAAATAAAATAGAATAGAGTTGAATTATGAAAAATTTTAAAAAAGTTATTTTAAATATGGCTGTTTGTGTAAATGTTATGATTTTTGGAATTTTAACACTAGTTGCATTTTATAGTATAGGATTTAGTAGAGACATAATACTTTCTAATGTAAAAAAAGAAGAAAATGGAATTCAGTATTTTGCATTAGCATTATCAGGAATGATTTTAGTTTGATGTTCTATGATATTACCATTACTTAAATTATTTTTTAGAAAAGAATTTCAAACAAAAATAATCACAATCACAATTTTAGCTGTTTTAACAGCAGCAACAGCTATGATGATGGCTTCAGTAATTACTTTTGCAATTAATGCTGAAAATGGTTCAACATTCTGAAATTTATTTGGTGTAATGCTGTTATTATTTGTTGGATTTGGGATCACTGTTCAACCTCAAGTAAAATTATTAATATTTAAAAAAGAGTCAACAAAACCAGCTGAAATTAATTAAATGTAATAAAAAAAGTAAAACTTTTTCAAGTTTTACTTTTTTTATACACTAATGAAATTACTTATAACACTTTTAATTTGATTATTGTCTTATCACACTTATGTTTTATTTATTTAAATTTTAACCTAACTTATAATATTTCAAAAGAAAAGTAAGTGAGGTTAAAATTATGAAAAAGATATTAGGCTTACTAGGAGCAATCTCATTAGTTATTCCATCAACAACTTTGACTATATCATGTGGAACAAATAATAAAAAAATTAATATTTCTACAGTTGTCGAAAAAAAGGCACTAGGAATTATAAATGAATCAACGGAAATTCAAATAAGAAATGCGGTTATTTTAAATAATCCAAATTTAGTAGCAACAGATTTTGAAATTGAAAATATCATTGCATCTGAATATTCAGGAACTGCAAAACTAATTGGTAAAGATAAATATAATGGTGAAGTTCTAGTTTCCTTTATAATTGTTCCTTCATTGGAAGAAAATGTAATAAATACTAATCTAGGAATTATAAATAATAACTCTGAAACAACTATTAGAAATGCTGTATTAACAAAAAATCCAGATATAAATCAAAATGGCTTTGAAATTATTGAAATAACTACAACATCAGCAATCCTAAAAGGAGATGATATTTTTTATAATGGTACAGCACCGGTTGAATTTACTATTGCAGCGCCTAAACCATCTTTAAATAGTGCTATTACTAAAAAAGATTTAGGAACATTAATTGATAATAGTGCAACAACAATTAAAAATGAAGTTCTTGCTTTAAATCCTTCACTAAGACCAACAGATATTAGTATTTCTTCAATAACTCAGACTTCAGCTAGAGTTAATTCAACATCATCAGGTAGATATACTGGTTCTGTGAATGTAACATTTACTACTCAAGTTGTTAAACCTGAATTAAGCTCAGCTTTAAATACTACTAATTTGGGAAGTTTGCAAAATAATAATGCAACAACAATTCAATCAGCTGTTTTGGCTAAAAATTCAACTTTGTTAGCATCAGATATTTCAATTGATTCAATAACTCAGACTTCAGCTAGAGTTAATTCAACATCATCAGGTAGATATACTGGTTCTGTGAATGTAACATTTACTATTCAAGTTGTTAAACCTGAATTAAGATCAGTTTTAACTACTACTAATTTGGGAAGTTTGCAAAATAATAATGCAACAACAATTCAATCAGCTGTTTTGGCTAAAAATTCAACTTTGTTAGCATCAGATATTTCAATTGATTCAATAACTCAGACTTCAGCTAGAGTTAATTCAACATCATCAGGTAGATATACTGGTTCTGTGAATGTAACATTTACTATTCAAGTTGTTAAACCTGAATTAAGATCAGTTTTAACTACTACTAATTTGGGAAGTTTGCAAAATAATAATGCAACAACAATTCAATCAGCTGTTTTGGCTAAAAATTCAACTTTGTTAGCATCAGATATTTCAATTGATTCAATAACTCAGACTTCAGCTAGAGTTAATTCAACATCATCAGGTAGATATACTGGTTCTGTGAATGTAACATTTACTATTGATGGAACAAAACCACCAAAAACTGATTTAGAAAATGTTATTACAAATATAAACATTACAACAGTTTTACCAAGTGCAGATTCTCAATTAATATTAGATGCTTTAATAATTGATAATCCAAATCTAAATCCTAATTATGTAAGAATATATGAAGCAGGTTTTAACCAAAGCAGTGGTTGAGGTTGAGCCAAAGTTACTTCAACTGATGAAAATGTTTATATCAACCCTGAAAAAGGATATCTTGATTTAACCTTTAAAGTAGATGAAAATCTTTTAGCTACTGATTTAGCATCAGTAATTACAAATACAAATTTAGGAACTTTAGATAAATTAGACGAAATTACTATTAAAAAACAATTATCTAAATTAAATCCAAAATTAGAAACTAATTATGTTGATGTTAAGAATATAACAGAAACATCAGCAACAATAGTATCAAATAATTCAACTAAATATAAAGGTAGTGTTAATGTTAGTTTTGAACTTGACACTTCAAAAGCTGTTCCTTTATCATCAGTATTAACAAATACTAATTTAGGCGAAATAAATTCAACTGATGAAAATACAATTAAGCAAGCAATTAAATTAAAAAATCCAAATATAGATGTTAATGCAATAGGAATAGAACCTCAATCAATTACAACAACTGGTGCATCAGTAAAGTCAATTGATCCAACAAAATATAGTGGAAATTCAATTCAAGTAAAATATTCTATTGATACATCAAGTGCTGTTGACATAAATACTTTAATTAAAAATAAAAATTTACAAGGTATTTCTGATAATTTAGATTCTGGAATAATAAGAAACACTTTAAAATTTAATTCTACATCAGGAATTAATGAACAAGACTTAAAAATAACTAGTAAGTCAAATGAATCAGCAATAATTGAATCAAATAATTTAGCTAAATATAAGGGCAGTGTTCAAGTTCAATATGAAGTTAAAACTTTAGTTGGATATCATTATGATTGAGGTGGAAATTTTGAAAATAAAATTGCACTAAATGATAAGGAATTATTGAATTCATCTTATAATGTTGTTAATTTATCATTTCTTTACTCTAATGTGGAATATCAAATGCCAACTTATAGCCCTAATAATCCTGCCGCAATAAAAGAAGGAATTAAAGCTTTACAATCTCAAGGTAAAAGAGTACTTATATCAATGGGGGGGGCAACAGCTGAACATATGAAATTTAGAAGTGATCAAAAAGACGAATTAAAAATGGCAATTAAAACTGTGGTTGAAGAATATGGTTTTGATGGACTGGATATTGACTGAGAATCCCTTTCTTTAAAAAGTTCAGAAAGTAAAAAAGTAACAGCCTTAGCACTTAAAGAATTAAAAGATGAATATAAGGCAGAAGGCAAGGATTTCATAATAACTATGGCTCCTGAATTCCCTTATCTTAGACAAAATAGTGAAGGTGAAGGTAAAGGTAACTATAAAGAATTCTTAGAAGAACTTGATGGTTATTATGATTGAATAAACCCACAATTTTATAATGGATGAGGTGATGGTGTTCTAGTAGAAACAGCAGAAGATTCATTAAAAACTGGTGTTCAACAAGACTCATATATTACAAATGATGATGTTAGCAAACGTGGTGAATTTTATTATTTAATGTCAAAATATATCACTTCAAAACCAAATAATACAAATGCATTTTATCAAATACCAGCAGATAAATTTATTATTGGTGCTTCAACTAATGAACCAGCTGGAAGAGGTGCAGGTTCAAAAGAATCGTTTAATAGAGCTTATAACTTATTAAATTCAGATGGAATTAAAATTAGAGGACTAATGACATGATCAATTTTATTTGATGCATTTGAAGGCATGATACCGACTTCTTATGGAGGAACAAATCCTGAAATTATGTGATACAGATGATCATATAGTAAATGATTTGATGAAAGTTTTGGAAAACTAAAAACACAAAAATAGAATAAACAAAAACTCAAGTTTTGAGTTTTTTTATTTTTTACATATAAAACACACTAAAAGTTATAATTATAGGTATTTTTTAAATATGCTTATTTTAATAAAATTAAAAAGCAAAGGAAAAGGAGATTTATGAAGAAAATAAATTGAAAAACCTATGCCCTAGAAATTATTGAATTAATAGGGGGTAAAGATAATATAGTTGAAATTTATCATTGTGCAACAAGATTACGTTTCATACTTAAAAACGATGAAAAATTTAACTTAGAAGGTATTAAAAAAATTGAACTTTTTAAAGGCTACAAGAAACAAGAAAATCAACATCAAATTATTATTGGTGCTGGAGTAGTAGACAAAGTTTATAAAGAAATTGATTTAATACTTAATCAGGGTTCATTAAAAAATGATGACATGAAACCAGAAAATAAACAAAAATTTTGAAATAAACAACTATCAACTAAATCAAACATGTTAATGATTACTAAAAGAGGAATGAATTCTTTTGCTTCAATATTTGTTCCATTAGTTCCTGTATTTATTGCAGGTGGAATGTCATTAGCAATTATGTCTTTAGTTAATCAGATTTCACCAAATACAGGTTTTGCAAAATTACTTGATGTAATAGGTGGAGGAATAATGGGATCAATCCCAGTTTTTGTAGGATATACAGCAGCAAAAAAATGAGGTGGAAATCCCTTTTTAGGAATGGCTATTGGACTAGTTCTAGTTTCACCAGCACTTCTTAATAGATATTCAACAAACACGCCTGTACAACTGGAATTTGATATAAATACTGATTTTGAATCAGTAATTAAGCCTGCTATGGAAGCAGCTTTTAAAGACTATTTAAATTCTTTAACACTTGCACCTGGTGCAAAAATACCTGAAATGTCTCAAGTTGTTGGAGTTTACTATACAATATTTTCAGGATTTTTCAAAATTAAGTTAATTGGTTATCAAGCACAAATAGTGCCTGTATTATTGGTTATTGGATTATCAATAAATATTGAAAGAGTATTAAAAAAATACACTCCTCAAATTATTGCAATTATTGTTGTACCACTGGGAACAGTATTATTATCATCATGATTAGCTTTTTGAGCTATAGCTCCATTAGGGGAAATTATAGGAAAAGGAATATCATTAGGATTATCAGGATTATTTAAATACACTAACTGAAACTTTATTGGCTTTGGAGGAATGATATTTGCAGGATTCTATCCATTCTTAGTTATAACTGGATTACATCAAGGATTCTTGCCAATTGAAACACAATTACTTGTTGATAGTAATTTACAATTTGGTCATTCATTCTCATTCATTACTCCAGTTGCCTGTGTTTCAAATATTGCACAAGGAACTGCAGCTTTCATGCTTATCTTTTATACAAAAGATAAAAAAGAAAAATCTAAAGCAATATCATCAACTTTTGGTGGTTACACTGGAATAACAGAACCAGCAATGTTTGGAATAAATTTACAAATAAAACCATTATTTATTGCTGCAGCTATAGGTTCAGCTGCTGCAGGTTGATGATTAGGTATGACTCACACTGTTGCCAACTCATTGGGTAGTGCTTCATGAATTGGTTTAGTGCAATTTGATTGAAATACAGTTGATACTAAAAAATACTTTGCTGATCAAAATATTCATGCTATTTTAACAAGTGTTCCTATGGGAGTTCACATTACAATAGCAATGTTAATTTCAGCAGCTACAACAGCTGGAACATCAGCTTTATTATTAAGAACAGATTGAGGAAAAACATCATTAAAAAATTACTTAAACCCATCTGAAAATCAGTATAATTAAAATGATTAATTATAGTTTGGGGTAAAAGTACATGAATAAAAAGTGAGAGATTGTATTTGACTACTTGATGCACTTAATAAGAGAAAATAAAGTAAAAGCAGGTGAAATATTACCAAGCCAAAATATGCTTAAAACAAAATTTAAGTATAGTGAGCAACCAATAAGAATTGCTTTTAATAAATTAATTGAATTACAAATTGTTAAGCCAGTTAATGGTAAAGGGTATGTTGTTCAAGAAAAAATTCAAAATAACTTATTATTTAGTTTTAGAGAGTTATTCCCTAATTCAATTAATAGATATTACGAATTAAAAGAATTAACAATTGATAAAAAACTTTCAAAAGAAACTAATTTTTATGAAGGAACACAAGTATATTCTTTTAAATGCATAAGAAAAGATAAAGATTCAAACGAAGTTATTTTGTATCAAGAAAGTATCGTGCCAAAGAATATATATAAAAAATTGTCTTTAAATTATTTAAATGAAAATGGCTTAATGAAGTTTGTTGAAAATGAAACATCATCAAAAGTTAGTCACTCTTCAAAAAAAATATATTTTGAAGGAACTAGTAATAAAGAATTATTAAATATTTTTGAAGATCAAAGTTTAAGTGGTTTTATTGTTGATAAAGGAAATGTTTATGGAATATTTGGGGAATTACTCGAATATAGAATTAGTAGATACAAACCCAAATATTTTAAATGAGATTTTATAGAGTGAAGAAAATAAAAAGAGGAAAAAATGAAAAGGAAAGATTATGCATTAGAAGCAAAACGTTTTGTTGATGCAGCTGGTGGTAAAGAGAATATTGAATCTTACTTACACTGTGTTACAAGACTTAGACTTAATGTTATAGATAAGACAAAAGTTAATGAAGCAGAGATTAAAGATTCACCTTTAGCAAAAGGAATAAACTGAACACAAAATCAGTTGCAAATTATTTTAGGAACTGGTGTAGTAGAAGCTGTTTATGCTGAAGTACAAAAAATAATGGAAGTAAGCAATGCTTCAATGGATGAAAAATTAGATAATTCTAAATTAGAAGATTTTAAATTACAAGTAAAAGCAAATAAAGAAACATTAAGAAATAAATCATGATTTTTTGGGGAAATTCAAAAGGGAATGAGAGTTTTAGGAGATATATTTGTTCCAATTATTCCAGCGATTGTTGCAGCTGGATTGGCAATGGGAGTATCAGCTCTTTTAAAGCAAATATTAAATCCATCAGGTGAACAATTGAATTCATTATTATGAATTATTGTAGACATTGTTACTAAAACAGCATTTGACTCACTAGCAGTTTTAGTTTGTTGATCAACAGTTAAAAGATTTGGTGGTAATCCTGTATTGGGGATTATTATTGGATTAATGTTAGTTAATCCTCTATTACCAAATAAGGGATCAATTGCTGCATATAATGCGCAATTAGATTTTTATAATAATCAATTGATTGAAGGATTATCAAAAAACGAAATATATAAAGCTTGAGTTGAAGCAGGATTAAAATGAATAGGTCAAGCACCAACATTTGATGCAAATGGAAATGTAATAACAAATGCAGTAATGGGTGATCCAATAACTGCTATTAAAGTTTGAATTATTCCAATTACAGGCTACCAAGGTTCAGTTTTACCAGCATTAATTATTGGTGTTGCAGTTGCATATTTAGAAAAATGAATAAAAATTTGAATGCCAAAAGCTGTAAACATTATTTTTACACCATTTCTAACAATAACAATTGCTTTTTTAGTTGCTCTATTTATTTTTGGACCAATCTTATTAATGGTAGAACAAGGAATATTAATCGCTACTAAAGCAATTCTTGGAATTAAATATGGATTTGGAACAGCAATTATTGCAGGAGTATTGCAAGGAATTGTTATCACAGGTTGTCATCAAGTCTTACAAGGACTTGAAATGCAATTAGTTATTGATGGAAGTTTACCAGGTGCTAATGGTGCAGCTGCTACAGGATCAATCTTTAATGCAATTTGAACAGCTTCAATTATTTCACAAGGTGGTGCAGCAATGGCTATTGCAGTAAAAGCAAAAGATAAATCAGATAAAGAATTGGGATTTTCTGCTGCAATATCAACACTGTTTGGAATAACAGAACCAGCAATTTTTGGAACAAATTTGCCAAAAATTAAACCATTTATTTACGCATCAATTGGAGGATTTTTCGGAGGTTTATTTGCTGGAATTTTAAATGTTACATGTCCAGGTATGGGAGTTACAGTAATACCAGGATTGTTGTTATATACAGGTAATTGAACTAAACTACTAGGAATTATTGGAGTAAACATAATTTCATTTGGTGTGGCTTTCTTATTAACTTTATTTCTATTTAAAGACGGAATTCAATCTAAAAAAACAAAGTTAGGATTAAAATTTGAACAATTAAAAAATAAAATAAAATTAGATAAATTTAAAATTAAAAGAAAAAGTGCGGAGTAAAATATGCAAAAAGAAAAATATAGTTTGATAACTGAACAAGACTTAAATGATATTCAAAAATGACATGATAAAAAGCAAAGTGATTGGTACAATAATCAATATCACTTAGCTGGTTATTCAGGTTCAACAAATGATCCAAATGGGCTAACTTTCTTAGACGGAAAATACTATATTTTTATGCAAAGTTGTCCTTTTAGTATTCAACATTTCAATAAGTCATGAGCTTTATATACAACAACGGATTTTATTAATTATACATATGAAGGTTTAACTTTAACTCCTTCAAATAAGTATGACAAAAATGGTGTATTTTCAGGAAGTGCAAGAATTAATAAAAATAATGAAATTGAAATTTATTATACAGGTAATGTTAAATTTAATGATGTAGATAGAACAGCTTATACATTAAAAGCATTTATTGATTTAAAAAATAAAATAGTAACAAAAGAATTTTTATATGAAACAGATTTAACAAAATATTCAGGTCATTATAGAGATCCAATTGTATTTGAAAAAAACAATGAGTTATTTATGTTAAATGGTGCTCAAACTAAAGATATAAAAGCTGTTTTAAATATTTACAAATTTAATGGAACAAGTTGAGAAAACTACAAGGATATAAAATTTGATGAGAATGATGAGCAAAATGCATACATGCTTGAATGCCCAAACTATTTTAAATTGGATGGAAGAGAATATGTATTCGCTTGTTTAGAACAAGAAGCACCATTAAAAGAAGGTAGTCATTTTGTTAAGTATCGTGAAGTAGAAATTGACAATGAAATGAATTTTAAATACAAAACAGATTTATTGAAAATAGATTTAGGTTTTGATTTTTATGCGCCTCAAGTTTTTAGTAATACTGGTAATCGTGTAATAATGCTAGGTTGATTAGGAAATTCGAAGTCTAATCCTTTTCCACCAGAATTAACAACATGAAGCAATCAATTGACAGTTCCTAGAGAATTGTTTGTTAAAAACGATTGCTTATATCAATTGCCTATAAAAGAACTTGATAACTTAAGAACTTTTGAAATTAAAGAAGTTAATAAGACATTTAATTATGAAAATGGATTAAGTGAAATTATTATAAATAATATTGAAAGCGATTTTGAAATTATTGTTTCAAATGAATTGAATAAGAATATTAAAATATTAAATAAAAATAATGAATTTATTATAGATAGAACAAATATGACTTTTAATGATGAAGAAAATTTACCTTCAATAATTAATAACGGTACTTTAAAAGTTAAAAGTTTAAGAATATTAATTGATAGAAGTACAATGGAAATTTTTGTTAATGAAGGTCAGCACGCAATTTCAGTAAGGTTCTATATTAACAAACATAATCAAATTAAAACAAATTTATCAAATGTTAAAGTAAACCAATTAAAAGGTAATGATTACATTTGAAATAACATAATATTTAAAAATGAAATAAAGGAAAAGTAAAATGAAGAATATAGTTTCAATCGGTGAAGTACTAATGGATATTTATTCAGAAGACAACAATATAAAAGCAGAAGTTGGTGGTGCATCTTTTAATGTAGCATGTTCAATTGGCGCAATTAACACAAATAATAGTTACTTTATGGGTAGTTTAGGAAATGATCAATATGTTGAATCAATTTCAAAATTCATTAAAAAATTTAATATTAAAAATGATTTTATTCAAGAAAGCGACAAGGCTACAACAATTGCAAAAGTTACTTTAGATGAAAATAAGGAAAGATTTTTTCAGTTTATAAGAAATAGCGATGCTGATTATGATTTAGCGAAAGAAGATAAAGAAAAATTAACAAAAATTGACTTTATTCATTTTGGGAGTGCAACTGGTTTTTTACCAGGCAATTTAAAAAAATCTTACAGTGAATTATTAGAAATAGCTTTACAAAATAACATAAAATTTTCTTTTGATCCAAATTTTAGAGACAAATTATGAGTAACAGATGAAGAAATTTTAAATTTTAAAAATCATTGTAAAAAATATATGGAAAATGCAGATTTAATTAAATTATCAGAAGATGAACTACTATTGTTAACGGATATTGAAATTCAAGAAGAAGCTATTAAATCTATTATGTTAAAAAATCCAAAATCTTTAATTTGTATAACTCGTGGATGTAATGATACAATATTTGCATGAAAAAATGAACTATACTATGTTCCAACAATTTTAGCCGAAAATTTAGTTGATACAACTGGAGCAGGGGATGCATTTATTTCAAATTTAATTAATGATTATGTTTCATTAGAAATTAATAATGAATCTTCTGTTGATCAAATTACAAAAATTATTAAAAGATCTAATATGTTTGCTAATAAGACAGTTCAACATTTAGGAGCATTAACTTTTTTAGAACATTTAAATTAGATGACTAGGATTAAGGTCCTAGTTTTTTTCATATCAAAATCATATTAATATATAATTTAAATAAATAGCTATTAAGAGGTAATTTATGATAAAAATGATAATTATAGATATTGATGGAACTGTTTACCATCATGTATATGGAATTCACAAAAAAACAAAAGAAGCAATTTTAAAGGCAAAGGAATTAAACATACCTGTAATTATTGCAACAGGCAGAAATATAACAACAATTTATGATATAGCTAAGGAGCTTGAAATTGATGATTCAAATAATCCATTTGTTTCACAAAATGGTGGTCAATCATTTACTTTTAAAGACAAAGAAACAAAAGATTTAAAAATACATTATACATCTACTTTTGATATTTCACTTACAAAAGAATTGTTTGAAAAAGCAAACAAAAGTAAAATTAAAATTTTTGCATATTCAGAACAAGAGAAATATGCCTATTGTAATAAAAAAATAAGTGCATTTAGAACATTTATGAAATTTAAAACAAAGCGACAAAAATTGATTAACTATTCTAAATGAACTAATTTTGAAAAGTTAAAGGTAAGTAAATTTATTTGCTTTGGTAAGACTAAAAATATGGCTTCTTTTAGAAATTTTGCAGAGGATAATGATGTATCTATTTTCGCTTTTAGTTATGTTTCAGAAGCACGTGCAAATATTGAACTAAATCCAAAAGGAATAGATAAGTCATATGGTCTACAATTTGTTTGTGAAAAGATGAATATCGATCCAAAAGATGTAATTTATTTTGGAGATGGAGAAAATGATATTGCTGCATTAAAATGAGCAGGTAAAGGAATTGCTATGGCAAATGCTAAAGATGAAGTAAAAGCTGTAGCAAATGATGTAACGGATTTAACTGTAGAGCATGGTGGAGTTGGAGATTATTTATTTAAAAATGTGTTTAATAAACAATAATTAAAGAGATTTTAAATCTCTTTTTTATTTGTTAAAAAACAAGTTTTTTAACATTTTATAAATTAATAATATAAAATTTATTTAGTTGTTTTCAAAAGGAGTAAAAGCTATGAATTTATTACAATTTAAAGAAATTTTAAATTCGCAACAATATCTAATTCTTGAATGATTAGATGTTGCTTTTAGTCATACCCAAATTTTTGAAACTATTTTAGAAACTGAAAGTCTCTCCCTTAAGTAGGAAGTCAAATTAATAACGACTTCTATTTTGTCATATTTTGACATGCTTTTTTGAGTTTTGTACTCACATAATCAATATGAAAAACAAGGAGAACTAAATGGAAAATAATATTATAGAGTTACGTAGTGTAACTAAAGACTATGATGGTAAAGTTGTTCTTAAAGGAATAGATTTAAACGTTAGAGAAGGAGAATTTATAACTCTTTTAGGACCATCAGGTTGTGGAAAAACTACAACATTAAGAATCATAGCAGGTTTTGAAAAACCAAATAGTGGACAAATTATGTTTGAAGGTAAGGATTTATTACCAATACCAATTAACAAAAGACAATTTAATACAATTTTTCAATCATATGCATTGTTCCCACATTTAAATGTGTTTGATAACATTGCATTTGGTTTAAGAACTAAAAAAACAAAAAAAGATATTTTGCAACGTGAAGTTTTAAAACAAATTAGACAAGTAGGTCTAGAAGGATTTGAAGATAGAAACATTAATGATTTATCTGGGGGACAAAAACAACGTGTTGCTATTGCCAGAGCATTAGTTATGAAACCAAAAGTTTTATTACTAGATGAACCATTAGCTGCACTAGACGTTCAGTTAAGACAACACATGCGTGAAGAATTAAAAAGATTACAAAGAGAAATCGGAATTACTTTTTTAATGGTTTCTCATGATCAAGAAGAAGCATTGAGTATTAGTGATCGTGTTGTTGTAATGAACGAAGGTTCAATTCAACAAATTGGAACACCTGAAGATATTTATAATGAACCAGAAAATTTGTGAGTTGCTAAATTCATAGGGCAATCAAATATTATTGAAGACGGAATATTTGTTGAAGATAATAAAGTTAAATTTGATGGAAAAGAATTTGTTTGTAATGATACAAACTTTGGAAAAAATGAAAAATCAATTGATATTGTAATTCGACCTGAAGATATTGAAATCAAAAAAGCAAACACAGGATTTTTTAATGGAACAGTTATGCATACAACATTTAAAGGTGTGCACTGAGAATTGTTAGTTGAAACTACAAAAAAAAGAATTTGAAAAATACACACAACACAAGCATTTAAAGTAGATGATAAAGTATCTATTAAATGAAATGACGAAGCTATTCACGTTATGTGAAAAGAAGTGGAATAAGTCTAATGGCTAAAAAAGAAAAAGAAATTTCTGTTAATTTTGATCAAGAACAGCTTGAGACAGCAATTGATAATGAAATTGCTCGTGAAAACAAAGTAAAAGTTCGTCAAAAAATTAAAGAAATTAATAAAACATTAGGAAAAACTAAAATGTTTAACTTTGCAAAAGGTAAAGCATGACCAATATTATTACCTTTCTTTGTGGTAATGATTGCGTTAGTTATAATTCCTATTGTTTCAATCGTTGTGTATTCTCTAGTTCAACCAAGTGGAGACTTAAAAATGTTTGAAATAAGTCTAGAAAAATTTATTAGACTATTTAAAAATGGAAATATAATGATGTCAATGGGATTAACAATTGCTTATGCATTTATAGCATCACTATTTTGTATAATTTTGGGTTACCCAATTGCCCTAATTATGTCTGAAATGAGATCAAAAATATTGGCTAAAAACATGTGATTATTAATTACAATGCCAATGTGAATATCAATGCTATTAAAAGTATTGGGGCTAAGAAGTTTATTTCTAATAATGGCGCCTAGTGCATTAGGAACTCAAATAGCAATTATCATAGGAATGACATACATGTTTATTCCTTTTGCAATTACTCCTATTTATGATGCGTTAGACTCAAGAAGAAGAGATATTGAAGAAGCAGCAATGGATTTGGGATGCTCAAAATATAGAACATTCTGAGGTATTACTTTTAGATCTTCAATGCCTGGAGTTATTACTGCTATTACTCTTGTATTATTACAAGCTGCAACATCATTGATTGTTGTTCAATATATGGGTAATGGAAAAATTAACTTAATTACAACAATTATTGAGTCATATTTCTTTAAAGGAAGTGACTTTGGGTTTGGAGCCGCAATTAGTGTAGTATTGGCAGCAATGGTTTTCTTACTAATGATGGTATCTAAATTCTTTACAAATAAATTTGAAAAGAAAGGAGCTAAATCATGAAAAGATTCGTCAGATCAACTTACTTTGCTTTAATTTTATTAGTTATCTATGTGCCTATCGGGGTTATGATTTTGTTTTCTTTTAACAGTGGATCATCAGTTTCAAACTGAATGGGTTTTAGTACAAGGTGATATGAAGAGTTTTTCAAAAACTCACCTTTTATTAAATCAATTATTACTTCACTATTCGTAGCGGTTGTTTCAACTGTAATTAGTGTTGTTATTGGAACAATGGCTGCAATTGGTTTAAGTAGATTAACAAAAAGAAAACAAAGCAAATGAATGTCAGTTGCTAATATACCTTTAATTAACGCAGATATTATTACAGCAGTTGCTTTAATGGTAGTTTTCTTAATTAGTGGTTTAAAATTTGGTATTTTTACATTAGTTATGGCCCATGTTTCATTTAATGTGCCTTATGTATTAATAACAGTTATGCCAAGACTAAGAAAAGTAGATAAATCAATTATTGAAGCAAGTTATGACTTGGGTGCAAAAACAAGCACTGTAATCTTTAAAATTATTTTACCTATTTTGAAACCTGCGATTATTATTGCAACAGTTATTGCATTTGCAATGAGTTTTGATGACTTTATCATTTCTTATTTTACTGGTGGAGCTCAAACTAACGTTTCATCATTCATTTATTCAGCAAAAAGAATTAAACCATACATTTTTGCATTTGGAACTATGATGGTTGGAATTATTGCTTCAGGAGTTGTAATTTGAAATGCTTTCTTATTTGCAAAAGAGAAAAAAGAAGCAACAAAATTACAAATTAAAAATGGAACTTATAAATCAAAAAATATTTATAAATTAGAAAAAGAAATTAATGAGTTAACAAATTCTTTAAATACAGCAACAAAACGCAAAAGAACTCTTAATTTATCAATTTGAGTTAAGTATTATATTTTAAAATGAAAACTGAAATTTGCTAATTCAAAAAACTATGATAAAAAAATTGCTAAACTTGAGTGAAAAAGATATAAATTGCAAAATACAATTAACCGTGAAAAACGTTATGCTTCAAGATTAAAAAAAGCTGAAGCAAAGCAAAAACAACTTGAAAAACAATTAGCAAAAACAACAGAGGTTAAAAAAGCAGCTAAAATTTCAATTCAGTTAGAAAAAATTATTGAAAAAGTAACTTTCTTATCTGAAGAGATTGCTTGACTAAATGAACAAGAAAAAGAGGCAAAAGAAAAAGCTGCTTCAATTAATAAAAAAATTAAACAATTAAAAAAGGATTTTAGAGCAGAAGTTGATCCTTCAAAAAGCACAATCAACTGATACAATAAAAAAATTAAGTATTATGAAGAATGAAAAATTGAAGTTGAAGAAGGAAAAAATAACTTTAAATTAAGAATGATTGTTGAGAAACTTAAAGATATTAAACAAATTAATGATAATAAAATTAATGATCTATCAAGTAGATTAGATTTAGTTGCGACACAAGCATTTAGAAGAGTAAATATTTCTGAAAATTTAAATAAAAAATTGCAAGAAAATCCAAACAATACTAGATTGATTGAATTAAAAAAACAAAGATTTGAAAAGTTTGAAATAACTCAATCAAAAATGATTCAATTAAAAAATGAAAAAATTGATCAAATTAAAGTAATTGTTGCAAAACAAAAAGAAAAATTCTTCCCATCAAATATTGATGAAGCTAATTTTACAAAAGGTTTCTTTGCTAGAAGTTGAAAAATTATAATGGTTTCTTTATTAGTTTTAGTTTCATTTACTGGTCTAACAGTAGCATTCGTTATGAATAATATTTATGACTTAGTTATTGGTAACTGAGGTGAATATATTGATCCTTCACTAATAAAAGAATTTGAAAAAGAATATGATGTTAAAGTTAATTATCAAGAATATGATTCAAATGAAACTTTATACAATAAGTTATATACTTTTAATTATGATTTAATGGTGCCAAGTGATTACATGGTACAAAAATTAGCAGAAGAAGGAAAATTAGAAGCTTTAGATTATTCAAAAATTAATGCATGATCAGAAGAATTTGGTGATGATGAAAATAAAACATCAATTAACAAAAAGCCTGAAGATCCAACAAAAGCATTAGTAAAAAATGAAGAATTTGAAGTAGAATCAGAAACAAAAGAAACAGAAGCTTTAGAAATCAGTAATGAATTGTTAAATGTAATGTACAAATCAAAAGTTGAACTAAAAGAAGGTGAAACTGAAGAGGAAGGTTTACAAACAGGAACTATTATTGATTATGCTATTCCTTATTTATGAGGAGATTTAGTTATAGCTGTTAATCCAAATTCAAAAGGTACAAGTAGAACAAGTTCAAATCCTGATGCATCAAATATTAAATGATTACTTGAAACTCATCCTGAAACATTATTGAAAAAAGAAAAAGGTAATGAAACAGCTAAATGAGAAACAGTTACACAATCTGAACAATATGATAATAATTATGATTATGCTATGAACAACTCAGAACTTTCATGAAGAATATTATGAGATGCCGCAAAAGATGGAAAAGAAGTTGTTTTAAATGAAGATCCTAAAAATGTTTTTGCAATTGCAGGACAAGTTTTATATGGAACAGGGAATTTAACTAAACAAAGTGAAATTGACGGAGCCGCAAAAGAATTGAAAACTTTACTTGGTTATAAAAATGTGGGATTACAAGGAGATTCATTGATTTCAACAGCAAGCGAAGGTCAATTTGACTTTGCAGTTATGTATAATGGAGATTTATCATATGCAAATGTTGTTTATAATGGTGAAGATACTCTTGATGGTGATGAGGATGAAGATGACGACTTATATTCACTAGCCTCAAAAGCAGAAGATGAAGATGAATCAAAAGTTTATTTCTTATATGGAAGACCTAATGCAGAAATTGAATCAAAAGATGATTATACAGAAAATGGCGAAGATCCTTCAACTCCAACACACCAAACAACAAATATTTATTCTGATAATTTAGTAATGTCTAAAAATTCAAATCATAAAGATATTGCATATGATTTTATTAATTTCTTTATTGAACATGCACAAGATATTTCAGATTTTACAGGAACTCCAACAGGATTTGTTGAAACAATGGAATCAGCAACTGCTGAACCTGAATATGATGAAAATGGTAAATTAATTGAGGAAGAGGGAACATACTATAGATATGCAGAAATGTTTAAACCTATAATATTACATGAAGATGATGGTAATGGTAAGGTAGCATACAATGATACTTTCCTTCAGCCGTTCTTTAATAATAAATTAGACCCTAAATTAATTGACGCTTTCAACACATTACGTGCTGGTAAACAATAATTTAAAAATAAGTATATAATCTTAAAAAGGTTATATATTTTTTATTTAGAAAGGTTAAAAATGAATTATTTTAAATTAAAAAAAGAAAGTCTTAAGAATTGATTTAGTAATTATTCTCTAAAAGACTGAAGATTTTGATATAAAGCAATATTTGTTTTAATAATGACAATTGTTGTTTTATATAGTTATATCCAAGCTTTTGTTTCATCATCAAATAATGTTGCTGAACTTAATAAGTTAATTAATAATAATCAAGAACAAACTTGGACAATTCAAAGTATTTTGCAATATGGAATTGATAATAATTCCAATTGAATTAGTACAACAAAGAATGGTGTAACTTCTATTAAAGGGGTTATTGTATTTACAACAACTACTGATGGTGTTTTAAAGGCTAGTTATCAGCCATTTGAACAATTAGTTTACATGTCATCATTTTTTACATTAATAAGTAACTTGTTAATACTAATTTGAATGTATGTTGCATTATTGAAACCCTATAATGAAGGTAAAAAAGGGATTTTAAATAATAGGGGAGCATTAATTTTCACTACTTATATAACAATCACATTTTTACTTTACAATATTATCTTAAGAGCAACAGTTTCAATGGTTGACAATAATTTTATAAGTCATCTAATTAATGAAATGTTCCATACAGTAGCACCAATTGCTTTTGTTGGATATGTTATTTTTGGAATTAAAAGAGAAACAAAAGACTTACTAAGTTTTAAAGATTTAAAATTAACATGATTATATGGAATTAGCGGTTTAATCGGTTATGGTGTTTATGCAATAATTAGAGGTTTAATTATGGTTGCTGGTGGAACTCCTGGTTCAAGTCAACTAGCTTTCCCATATCCATTTTTACAAATAACTGAAAAAGCAGTTAAAATGGGAAACATTGAACTTCCAGGAATAGTTTTATTTTTAATATTTGTTGTAGTTATAGCGTCTATATGTATTGGATTTACATCTTTATATAGAGTTATAATGTTAAAAATAATTAATGTAAAATTAAAGAAAAAAGGAGAATAAAAATGCATAATAATTTTTTTAAATTAAAAGCAGATCAAACAAAAAATTGATTTTCAAATAATTATTCTTTAAAAGATTGAAAATTTTGATATAAGTTTTCTTTTGCTTTAATTTTGCTTGCAGTATTATTAATGAGTTACTTAAAACCGATGATTAATACAAGTCTTTCAGTAAGCGAAATCAACCGTCTTATTCAAGAAAATGGAATAAAAACAATTGAAGAGTTAATTAAAGTAGGTAAAGAAGGAGACTACAGTTGAATAGTACAAGTTAAAGTTAATGGCGAAATGGTGGATCAAATTACTTCATTGATAAATTTTAATGTAGATCAAAATAGCTTATTGCATGCTAACTATCAACCGTTTGAAGATATTTGATTTAGAACGTCATTCTTTACTTTACTAAGTAATATATTAGTTCTAGTATGAATTACAAATGCATTATTAAAACCTAACAATGAAGGTAAAAAGGGATTAATTAGTTCAAATGGAGCAATTTTAACTGCAACATTTATAACAATTACTTTCTTGATTTATCAACTAAGTCTAAGACCAACAGTTATTTCAACAGGATTAGCAGCTAATAAAACAATTTTACAAGCCTTGTTCCCTAACGTTACATCTGTAATTGAAAATGAAGTATTTCATACTTTTGGTCCAATTGCTTTTGTTATTTATGTTATCTTTGGAATGAAACATGAAAGTAAAGAAAATATTTCAGAATTTAAGTTTTTAAAGAAAAATTGAATTCAGGGAGTAGTAATTTTAATAAGCTATGCTTTATATGCAATAGCTAGAGGTTTAATTAAAGAAGCTGGTGGAACTTCTCCAACTTCTATGTATGCTTATCCATATTTCTTTTTACAGGTAACAACTCCAGCAAAAGATGGTTTACTTGGTGTTCCAGGAATTGCGTGATTTTTTATATTTGTTGTTATAATAGCAAGTATTTACATTGGTTTTTCAACACTTTACAAAATGGCTATTATAAAAAGAATTGATAAAAATAAATAGTTAATTAAATCAAGGTAAAACTTGATTTATTTTTTAATTTACTTATGTAGTTTTTTTATATATACTAATATAGTGAAACTATGGCGGCATAGCCAAGTGGCTAAGGCATGGGTCTGCAACACCCTGATCATCGGTTCGAATCCGATTGCCGCCTCCAATAAAAATAAAAATCGCTTAATACTACATTAAGTGATTTTTTTATTCTATTTCAAATTTATAAAAAATCTATTGTTTTTTTTCTAAAACTTATTTATAATAAAAAAGTCCCTTAAATTAAGGTGTACCAATAATAACAAATGCGCCCGTAGATCAATTGGATAGATCGTTTGACTACGGATCAAAAGGTTGGGGGTTCGAGTCCCTCCGGGCGCACCAATTAAAATCTTTAATGTTATTATTGAAAAAGTAATAACATTGTCGTATCGGGAAGTGGCTCAGCTTGGTAGAGCATTCGGTTTGGGACCGAAGGGTCGCAGGTTCGAATCCTGTCTTCCCGACCATTATATTTTTGTGGGCCCTTAGCTCAGCTGGGAGAGCACCTGCCTTGCACGCAGGGGGTCGTCGGTTCGATCCCGATAGGGTCCACCATTTTTTTTACGGCGGGGTAGCTCAGTTGGTTAGAGCGTTCGGTTCATACCCGAAAGGTCGCGAGTTCAAATCTCGCCCCCGCTACCATAATTAAGGACCTTTAGCTCAGTTGGTTAGAGCATCCGGCTCATAACCGGACGGTCATTGGTTCAAGTCCAATAAGGTCCACCACTAGTTAATAATATGGTTGCAACTTGAATATTACATGGAAGATTACCCAAGTCCGGCTGAAGGGATCGGTCTTGAAAACCGAGAGTCGGGGAAACCCGAGCGGGGGTTCGAATCCCTCATCTTCCGCCATTTTTTTATCGCGGGGTAGAGCAGTTGGTAGCTCGTCGGGCTCATAACCCGAAGGTCGTAGGTTCAAGTCCTGCCCCCGCAACCATTTTAATGGCCCCATAGCGAAGTTGGTTATCGCGCCTCCCTGTCACGGAGGAGATCACGGGTTCGAGTCCCGTTGGGGTCGCCATTCGGTTGTGTAGCTCAGTTGGTAGAGCAGCAGATTGAAGCTCTGCGTGTCGGCGGTTCAATTCCGTCCACAACCACCACTTAAAAAATAAAATAAAAAGCACAAATGTGCTTTTTTTATTTATTCTAATTTTAAAAAATGTAAAATTATATTATTAAACAAGAAAAGGGGGAAGAATAAAATGTTAAATAAAATAAAAATAAAAAAGATAATAAAAATAACTTTATATTTAAGTGCTATTGCATATTTTGTTCTATCCTTTATGGCTGCATTTGGTTCTATTTCAATTAATTCAACAAGTTTTTTAAGTCGTGAGTATGAAAAATTAAATAACCTATTTTCTATAATTATCATTATTTGACTAATAACTGAAATATTAAGATTTTTTTCAAGAAATGATGATGAATTAATTAATAAAAGAAAACTTGTAATTTTATCAAGAAAAGAAAATGTTCATTCAATTATTAAACTGATGTTTTTAATTGTTCCATTATTATTATTAAGAATGACAAAATTTTTGTTTTCAAAAACTTTTAATAGCAATTTACCAGTAATGACAGAAATGTTGTCAATTGCAATTATAGTTATTTCATTAGCTATAGTAATAACAGCTATTTACATTATAACAATCTATATATTCAAGAAGGATTGATTAACAGAAGAAACAGGAGATATTAACTTATCAACTTGAATTGATACTTATAAACCAAATAATACTAAAAATAATGAATGTGATGAAATAAACACTATTGTGTTAATTGAATTTATCAAGCATTTTTTAGCATGTACAACAAAGGAAATTAATTTAACAATTCAATCTAATAAAACTAAAGCAATTGTTAATAATAGAATGAGAAATATGCCACCAATAAATAACTAATCTTTTATTAATTTTTAGAAGAAAGAAGGTTAGAAAAATGAAAAAAACAATAACATTACTGGCAGCAGTTGGAATTGTTTCTGGAGCAAGTACATCTATTGTTTCTTGTTCATTTATGGGTGATAAGGACAAAGGCAAAACAACTGATCCTAAAACAAAAGATATAGAGGTAAGTCAGGTATTATTAAAAAAAGAAGTTCAAGATTTATTGAATAATCAAATTTTTAATAGCAAAGAAGATGCAATTAAAGTAATTGAAAATAAAAAAGATTGAGATTTTAAAGGATTAGAAACAATCAAAGCAAGTATCTATGGTTCAAATAAAGAATCAATTAATATTAAAGCTAAATTAAAAAATGGATATGTTTGAATGAAAGCAACCAGTGGAGAATTTAGTGTAAGCATAGGAATTGATAATACTGTAAAATTAAAACAAATTTCAGAAGAAATAAGTAAAGCCTATTTTGATGACATAGATAGTGCTAAAACAAATATAATAAACAAATTTGAAGAAGTTAATGGAATAAAGACTGTTGAAATTATTGAGCAAACAAAAATGAAATCACAATTTAGTTTTGAAGTTGAATTAACTTATGAGGGAAACATAACAGGCCCTAAAAAACAATCAGTTATAATTAATTTAAAAAATAATTTAGCAACAGATGTTTACGCAGTAAATGAATCTGTAAGTAAAAATAATAAAAAATATAATAATAAACTAGAAGCTGAAAGATATATTATTTCTTCGTTAAAAGCAATTAATGGAGTTTCAAATGCTTCGGTTTCATGAGATCAATATGCACCATTGCGATATACCACAAAAATTTCATACGATGAATCTGCATATGGGCCAAAAACACAAGAAGGAAGCATTGTTTTACGTAAAAACTTGGCATCATCAATTAATAGCATTAAAAATAAACTTGAAGCTGTTGAATATAAAAATAGTGTTGATCCAAAAGCTAATTTTATTAATGAATTAGATAAATTAGAAGGTATTGATAAAGTTGAGTTTATTTGGGTTAACGAAGATACTTATGAATATAAGATTAATCTAACTTACAATAATGATTATTTTGGCCCAAGTTCTATTTCAGGAACATTAACAAAATATAAATCAGCGCAATTTGAAGAAATTCAAACTCAACAAATTGATATGAGATTAGGTAGTTCAATTATTGTTGATGTAAAAGGAAAAAATCTCGAATCTAAAAATCTTCAAGCAACATCAAGTGATGCTTCAGTAAAAGTTAGTTATAGCGATCAAAAACTAACAATTACAAGTAGCAAAAATGATAACTTTGAAACAGTTATAAAATTATGAGATACACAACAATCAGATGAGTCAGTTGAATTTAAAACAATTGTGGTTCCAAAACCAGAATTAGCTACAACTATTAATTCTGAATATGGTTGATATTTAAATCGTGAAAAAGTTGAAGAAATTTGAACAAGAAATTTTGACAACAATAAAAATGATAACTTTGAATATGTTACTCAACTAACTGGAATAGAAGGAAATGTTGAGGACTATATAGATATTTCATTAAAACATGATGGAGAAGATCAACAAAAATTCTACTTTAGATATAAATTTAAAAAAATGTTGCCAGTTGAAGCTAATATTCAAATTGGTTTAAAAATAAATAATCAGGTAGTTGCTTCATTTAAGTTGAAATTATGAGATGAAACAAATATATCAACAAAAATAAATTCTATATTAGAAGAAATAAAAGAAAAAAATGTTTATAAAGATCAACAAATTGATGAACTGAAAAATAAAGTAATTTCTGAAGTAAATAATATTGAAGGTGTCAACAACTCAATATTTGAGTGAACCAATAAAGATGATTTTGAATACAAAATTTCAATAACTTATGAAGTTGGATACACAGGTTCTTTTGTGTATACAAATAAAGGTACTAAATACTTACCTGCTGAATTTAAAGAAGCAAGTGATATAACTTATGATATGAGAAAACCAGAACAAAATACATATAAGGTTTATGGTAAAAATTTAAAAGGTAAGTCATTTGGAATTAAAATGAATAACAACGACGTTCAAACTGAAATAATTGATGGAATTGGAGTTGAAAATGATTTAGAATTTTTAACTATTAAAGTAGTTTCATCAAAAATTATAGATAATACAAGGATTAAAATAAATATTTATGAAATAGATGATGAATCTAAGGAAGTTGAAATTTATGCAAACATTGAAGCATTTCCTTATATTCCTCTTCCATCGTGAGAAATGAATAAATACAATAGATTAAGACTTGAAATAAATCAAGTGAGAACACTTAGATTTATAGTCAAAAATTTTAATCCTGAAAAAGACATTTTAAACGTTTATCAAGATGATGAAAAAGAAACAAATATTAAAACAATTCAACAACCCATTTTAGTAAATGATAAAACAGGAGAATTTGAATTAAAACTTGAAGGTAAAGCTGTTAATGGTTATATACCTAGTTGAACTGTTATTTCAATAGATATTAATAATAAAACTAAATTAAAGGTTGTAACTCAAGTTTCAGAAAAAACAGGTTGAGGTGCAGGACCTGGATGAACTTGAAATTCTGAAGGGATAACTTTATTATAAAAAATAGATAAGTTTAATTAAAACCATTTAAAATGGTTTTTTTCTTTAATGATTTTAAGGTTTGTTGTATAATTTAAAATGTATAAAACACAAGAGGAGAAAAGATATGAGACAAAAAGTAATTTTCGGAAATTGAAAAATGAACGGAACAAATGCTGAACTTGTTACTTTCTTAAAAAAAGTTGATAAAGCTGCTAAGAAAACTGACGTAGTTGCAGGATTAGGGTTACCATTTACATTATTAGAAACAGGAATTGCAAAAGCAAAAAATGTTAAAGTTGCTGCACAAAATGTTCACTTTGCTGAAAAAGGTGCATTTACTGGAGAAGTTTCAATTTCAATGTTAAAAGAAGTTGGAGTTCAATATGTAATTATTGGTCACTCAGAGAGAAGAGAAATGTTTGCTGAAACTGATGAAACAGTTAACAAAAAAGCAACAGCATTAATTGCTGCTGGAATTACCCCAATTATTTGTTGTGGTGAAACTTTAGAAACAAAGGAAGCTAAAAAAACTGTAACATTTGTAAATGCACAAATTAAAAAGGCTTATAAAGGAATTAGTGCAGAAGATGCATTAAAAACAATTATTGCTTATGAACCAATTTGAGCAATTGGAACAGGTAAAACTGCAACAAGTGAAGATGCTGAAAAAGTTTGTGAAGCCATTCGTAAAAATTTAACAAAAATTTATGATGAAAAAACTGCACAACAAATTACTATTCAATATGGTGGAAGTGTTAACCCATCAAACATTGCTGAATTAATGTCACAACCAAACATTGATGGAGCACTTGTTGGAGGAGCTTCATTAAAAGCTGATGATTTTATTGCATTAATCAAATATAAAAAATAATTATTAATGAATGATATCAAGCTTTTAGTCTTAGACATGGATGGTACTTCTTATCACAAGATGGGGAATATTGTTGAGTCTAACATTAAACCATTACAAGATGCAATTAAAACTGGTACTAAAGTAGCTTTTGTTACTGGAAGACCAGTTTTAGCAAAACCAAATAATTTAAAGGCACATAATTTGGCCGAAGAGAATGCAATTTTAATTGGATGTAATTCAGGATGTATTTATGATTTAAATACTCAAACTGTTATAAAAAGTAATCCAATTAAATCTGACCAAGCTAAACAATTATTTGAAGAAGTTAAAAATACTGAAACAATTCTTTGAGGTTATGTTGATGATCTTAATACTGTTGTTCTATCAAGAAAAATTAAAGATGTAAATAATGAAGAATGTCACTGAGAAGGTAGATTTTTTGATGGCGAATATTTAATTTATGAAGATGTTAAGGAAAAATTTGATTTTAACTTTTTTAAAATTTTAGGTTTTAATGGAAACTATAATCTTTATAATAAATTTGAAAATGAATTTAAATTAAATATTGCAACAAATGATGGAAAAATAGCAGAAATTAATGCAAATGGAATTAATAAAAAATTTGCAATAGATTGATTATCTGAATATTTTAAAATTCCTTTAGATAACATTGCTGCAATGGGAGATGGAATGAATGATTTACCTATGATTGAGCATGCAGGTATTGGAGTAGCATTAAAAAACTCAGAACCAAAAATAAAAGAAGCAGCTCAAATCTATATAGACAAAGATAATACTGAAGGTGCTGTTGCAGAATTTGTTAACAAGTACATTCTAAATAAAGCGGAGGAAAATTAAATGAACGTTAAAAAACCTGTTATCTTAGCCATTTTAGATGGTTGAGGAATTGAAGAAGCTAGTGCAGGAAATGCTGTTACTAATGCTGATCAAAAATTTGTTAAGGAAATGATGGAAACTTATCCTTGAGTTAAAGCGCATGCTTCAGGAGAATGAGTTGGATTACCTGAAGGACAAATGGGTAACTCAGAAGTAGGCCATATTCACTTAGGCGCTGGAAGAATTAATATGGAATCTTTAGCTAAATTAAATCATGAAGTTAAAATTGATGGTTTTTCAACTAATGAAGTATTAGTTGACACATTTAAATATGTTCAAGCAAATAATAGTACTTTACATTTAATGGGTTTATTTTCAGATGGTGGAGTTCACTCACATATGAATCATATGATTTCAATGTATAAAGCAGCTGTTAAATTTGGATTAACAAACATTAAATTTGATTTAGTTACTGATGGTAGAGATACAGCACCAAAAGTTGCAGAACAATATATTAATCAATTATTACAAGTTATTAAAGAAAACAACAATATTGGTGAAATTGCTTCAATTAGTGGAAGATACTATGCAATGGACCGTGACAAAAGATTTGAAAGAAGTGCTGAAGCTTACAAAACAATGACTGAAAGAAAAGTTGATCAACCTAAATTTACTGATCCAATTGAATATGTTAAACAAGCATATGCAGCTGGTTTAGATGATGAAATGATTGTTCCTGCTTATAATGCAAGCGTTGTTGATTCAGAATTAAAAGCAAATGACGCAATGATCTTTACAAATTTCCGTCCTGACCGTGCTATTCAAATGGCATCAATTATGACAAATAAAACTTATGCAGCATGAAATGATGAAGCATTTCAAGGAATTGAATTTATTGGAGATAAAATTAGATTTGTTTCAACAATGAAATATGCAGATAGTGTAACTTCACCTTTTGTTGCATATCCACCAACTCCTTTAACAAATACATTAGGAGAATATATTTCAAGTTTAGGTTTAAAACAATTAAGAATTGCTGAAACTGAAAAAATTGCTCATGTTACATTCTTTTTTGATGGAGGAAATGATTACTTTAAAAATGGTCTAGCTAAGCAAGAAGAAATCACTTTACCTCATGCAAGCATTGATTTAATTTCTTCACCAAAAGTTGCAACTTATGATTTAAAACCAGAAATGTCTGCTGTTGAAATCACTGATAAATTATTAGAAGAAATTAAAAAAGACGAGTTTGACTTAATTGTTTTAAACTTTGCTAACTGTGATATGGTTGGACATACTGGTAATAATGAAGCAACTGTGAAAGCTGTTAAAGTATTAGATGAACAATTAAAACGTATTCATGACGAATTTGTTTTAAAACACAATGGTGTAATGGTTATTACTGCTGATCATGGTAACGCTGAAATTATGATTGATGAAAACGGGGGACCAAATAAAAAGCATACAACAAGTTTAGTACCAATTATTGTAACTGACAAGGATATTCAATTAAGTGAGTTTGAACCTGCAATTGCAAAAGTTGCGCCGACAATTTTAGATATTATGGGATTGGAAATTCCAAAGGAAATGACTCAATCTTCAATGATTATTAAAAAATAGTCAGGATTTGAAAAATAAATAATTAAAAATTTTAGAAAGTCACTTCAATAGTGATTTTTTGTTTTTTAAACTACATTTTATTATAGTAGTTGTTTTATGCTATAATTTCAAAAGATAAGAAAGAGGTGATTTTATGAGTATTCCATCCCAGAGTTTATTAAATAGATTAGATTTCATTACGAGTGCTTATATATCACTAATTTTTAAACGTTAAAGATTATTTATATTTAGGCATTCATAGATAGGGGATTTATGAAAAAACTAAAAAAATTAAATAATAATACAAAATTTGAATTAATCAATTATGTAGACTCTGATAATAATAAGTTATTAAAACAATTTGAAATAAATAAATTTGGATTAGATGATGAGCAAGTAGAAATAAATAGAGAAAAGTTTGCTGGAAAAGAATTAAAACCAGCAAGATTTAATGTTTTTCTTGTATTTATAAAAGCATTTTTTTCACCATTTAACATTATACTAATTGCAATTGATGCATTTAACTTTTATGAATATGCAACTGCTCCAGATACTTTTTCATTAGTAGCAGCTCTTATTGTGCTAATAATGATAATTGCTAGTGGAACAATGGCATTCGTTCAAGAAGTAAGATCTCACATTGTTATTAAAAAAATGATTAAGGAAAGTAAAAAAACTTCAAAGGTAATTAGAAATATTTCATATAATTACAAAGCTTTGGATAATGCTAATTCAATAAGAATGATTAAAGAAGCTGAAATGATTGAAAATGATGAATTAGTTCCCGGAGATATAATATATTTAGTTAATGGAGATATTATCCCAGCTGATGTTAGAATTTTATGATCAAATAATTTATATGTTAATCAATCATCATTAACAGGGGAAAGTTTCCCTGTTCAAAAAAAAGATTCAAATGATCATGAATTTGAATCACATCTAAGTTATCAAAATATTGGATATATGGGAACTGAAGTAATGTCTGGTAGTGGTTTGGCTATTGTTGTAGCTACTGGACAAAAGACTTATTTTTCATTAATTGATAATAAAGTAAAAGAAAAAAGAAAAAGTTCATCTTTTGAAAAAGGAATCAAGAGAATAACATTATATTTAATTGCATTTATGATTGCTGTTATACCTATTGTATTCTTAATTGCTGGATTTCAACAAGGAGATTGAATAAAAGGGTTATTATTTACTATTGCTATTGCAGTAGGGATAACACCTGAAATGTTGCCAATTATTGTTACTTCAAACTTAACAAGAGGTTATAAACAAATTGAAAAAGAAGAAATTATTGTTAAAAATTTAAACGCAGTGCAAAATATTGGAGCTATTGATATTTTATGTACAGATAAAACCGGAACTATTACTAGTGGTGAAATTAGTTTAGATAAAGTAACTGGAGTTAATGGTGAAAAATCTGAGTTTTTAGAAAACGTTTTATATTTAAATAGTTATTTTCAATCTGGATTTCAAAATCCTATTGATAGTGCTGTATTGTCATCAAAAATTAAAAAACCCGACGTTGACAGTTATACTAAAGAATGAGAAATTCCTTTTGATTTTGAAAGAAAAATATTATCCGTTATTTTAACAAGTAAAAAAGATAAAGAAATTTTTACAAAAGGTGCTGTTGAAGAGGTTTTAAAAGTATGTAATAGAATTTCAATTAATGGTAAGATTGAAAAACTAGATGCAAAACAGAAAAAAATCATTATTAAAAGAACACATGATCTAAACTTAGAAGGTTATCGTGTAATTGGAATAGCGCATAATGTTTTACAAGATGAAAATGTTGAAGAAGAACTAATCTTTTATGGATTTGGAACTTTCTTTGATAAACCTAAAAAAACATCTAAAAAATTAATTAAAAATTTAGCTGCAAAGGGTATATCAACAAAGGTTTTAACTGGTGATAATGAAGTTATTACAAGAGCAATTTGTAAAAATGTAGATTTTGAAATAACTAAATTATATTCAGGTAGTGAAATTGAAGCTATGGATGAAAGACAATTATTCAAAGCAGTAAAAGAAGCAAACGTTTTTGTTAAGTTATCTCCAATTCATAAATCAACAATCATTGCTGCTTTACAAGAGCAAGGGCATGTTGTTGGGTTTATGGGTGATGGAATTAATGATGCTCCAGTTCTTAGAGAATCAGATGTAGCTATTTCATTTAGTGAAGCATCAAATATTGCTCAAGATGCAGCAGATATGATTTTAACTGGAGAATCTTTAATGGCTATTGAAAAAGCTGTTGTTGAAGGACGTAAAAGCTTAGCTAATATGCTTAAATATATTAAAGTTACGGTTGCTTCAAATTTTGGTAATGTTATATCAGTTATTGTTGCATTGTTCTTAACAAGAGAAGAACCAATGTTAGCATTACACTTATTATTACAAAACTTATTATATGACTTTGTAATGTTTGCTCTAGTATTTGATAATGTTGATGAAGAGTACTTAGAAAAACCAAGGCCTTTTACAACAAAAAATATAATTTGATTTGCTGTAATTAATGGGCCTATAAGTTCTATATTTGATATTTCTACTTTCTTAGTATTAATATTTGGATATAAGCTTGTTCCATTCCAAGGAAGCGTCCCAGAAGGAAGCACAAACGCAATGCAATTCCATGCATCATGATTTGTTGTTGGCTTGATGACTCAAACTGCTGTTATGCAAGTTTATAGAACAGAAAAAATACCATTTGTTCAATCAAAATGTTCATTATCAATGTTAATTGCAACTATTGTAATTTGTTTATTTGCTGTATTAATACCATTTACACCAGCAAATCAACTAGTTCAAATGTCAACACCACCATGAACATTCTTATTTGTAGCACTAGGATTCGTAGGACTTTACGTAGTTCTGGCTCAATTAGTTAAAATACTATATATTAAAAAATTTAAAGAATGACTTTAATATAAATCAACTTGCTATTTAATGGCAAGTTTTTTTTAAAAATATTATAATGTATTTATGATTAAAACAATTATTTCAAAGTCAACTCAAGACACAACTAATATAGCAAAAGAAATTGCTCTTGACACAAAGGGAGAAATATTTATATTACTAAGCGGTGATCTAGGAGCTGGAAAAACAACATTTACAAAAGCGTTATTAAAAGAACTTGGAGTAACTGAAACTGTATCATCTCCAACTTTCACAATTTTAAATCAATATGATCTTAAAAGTAAAATAATAAATCACATGGATGCATATCGCTTAGACAAACATAGTGATTTAGAAATGTTTTTAGAACAATTTGAAGATTCAATTAATATTATTGAATGATGAACAAATTTGAATTTAGATTTAAAAACTAAAAAAATAATTAAAATAGATATAAAAAAAATTAGTGAATTTGAAAGAGAATTCATGATAGAAAGAAATTAAAGTGAAACTATTTATTGATACAACCAATTGACAATTATGTTTAATATTAATTGATGATAATAATAATATTGTTGAAGAATTTATTCAAAAGAATACAAAAAAAATTAGTGATATTACAATGACTAATATTGTTAGTCTTTTGGAAAAACATAATTTAAAGCTAAATCAAATTTCTAATTTTTATGTAACTAGGGGACCAGGAAGCTATACAGGTGTTAGAGTAGGTTTGACCATTGTAAAAACACTTAAAACCTTAAATAATAATATAAACGTTTTCTTAATTGATTCACTAAAATTACAAGCAGCTAATAAAAAATCTATAAGTTTATTAGACGCTAGATCAAATAAATGATTTTGTGGTGTTTATGATAAAAATAAAATTATTAAAGAACCGTATTTAATTGATGAAAATGAACTAAAAGATTTAGAAAAAAAACATTCAGATTTTCATGTAATTAAAGATTATGAAAATATTGATTTCAAAGTAAATGTTTTAAAATGTTTAGAACAATTTGAAAAAGTTAAAGAAGTAAACGAAATAATACCAATTTATATAAAAAATTTCATTTAGGAATTTAAATTTACAAGCAAATGTATTATAATATTTTTGCTTACTACATTTATAAGACCCCGGACAAGTCAAATAAGAGGAGAAAAAGCACATGAAACAAACAACATTAATTGCTGCAAAAGATATCAAAAAAAACTGATATATTGTTGATGCAGCAGGACAAAATGTGGGGAGATTATCTACAGAAGTAGCTAGAATCTTAAGAGGAAAACATAAAGTTGACTTCACACCTCACATGAATAATGGTGATCACGTTATCATCATTAACGCTGAAAAAGTATTATTTACTGGTAAAAAAGAATCAGATAAAATGTACTACCACCACTCAATGCACCCAGGTGGACTAAGAAGAAGAACTGTAGCAGTTCAAAGAGAATTAGATGCAACTAAAATTTTAGAAAGATCAATTCGTTTGATGTTACCAAAAAATGTTCAAGGAAGAAATCAATTTAGAGCTTTACACGTATTTGTTGGTGAAAACCACCCTTACACAGCTCAAAAACCAGAAGTTTTAACATTTGTAAAAAAAGGAGATAACAAATAATGGCAGAAAAAGTTATTTATAGAGGAACTGGAAGAAGAAAAACTTCTGTAGCTCAAGTTATCTTAACTCCTGGAAAAGGTAACATTACTGTTAATGGATTACCAGCATTAGAATTCTTCCCATATCCAACATTAGTTCAAGATTTAGAACAACCATTGGTTGCAACTGGAACAGAAAAAGATTTCGATATCACTGTTACAGTTAAAGGTGGAGGATTCACTGGTCAAGCTGGAGCAACTCGTTTAGGAATTGCTAGAGCATTGTTAGCAGCTAGTGAAGACTACAGAAAAGGGTTAAGAGCTGTTGGGTTATTAACTCGTGATGCACGTATTAAAGAACGTAAAAAATACGGATTACGTGGAGCACGTAGAGCACCTCAATACTCAAAACGTTAATCATATATTTTCAGCAAAAAACTCTTCAAGGAGTTTTTTTTATGTTTTTTAGTTAGAATATATTTAGCAATAGCAAAAAAAATAAGACCGGAGAAATTATGAATAATATAGAGTTAATGAATGAATTTAAATCACGTTTATTAAATACGACTAGAAGAGGAAGCACATTTTATAATAGTTTTTTAAAAAATTCACAAACAATAAACTTATATAAATTTGAAAAAAAAGGATTATTGACAGAATTTGAAACTTTAAACCAAAAGATTTCTAAAAATAAAATTGAAATTGATTTTAGAAATAATACTGAAGAATTTAAATCAAAAAAATATATAGAAATTAATAGTTATATAAAAGAGCTTAAAAATATAATAAGTAAAAATAAAAGTTTAGCATCAGAGAAAAATCAAGAATGTATGTACTTAGGAAAGTATTTTATTCATGGGCTTTTAGGAAATGAAGAAAAAGACTACTTTAGAGCACCCATTTTATTAAATAAAGTATCAGTCGAAAATTATGGCCAAACATTTATTATTGAAATTCAAAATGAATTTGTAATAAACAACGCCCTTTTTAATTTAATAGCAAATAAAAATAATCTTAAATGAAATTTTTATGAATACAATTCAGAAGATTTTTTAGATTATGAAACAACAATACAAACAATAAAAAGATTGCTAAACTTTGCTGGATTAAATTTCGAACTTAATGATCAAGTATTTTTAAATACATTTAACAATATTTTTTCAGATATAAAAGGTTACACAAAAAAAGAAACCAAGGAAAGATATTTAGAGAACGGTTTTAAAAAAGGCTTCAAAGTATACCCATTAGATATTTGTGCTATTGGTATTTTTGATTTAGCTGCAGGTAACATTTTATCAGCATATTCAGAATTCGAAAATGATCATAATTTTCTTAAAGAAATATCAAATGAAGTATTTGATATTTTTAATGCTAATGTCTCTGAAACAAAAGACAATGAAATTAAAACAATATCAATTTTAGATCATTCACAAAAAGATGCAGTTAAAAATTCTTTAAAACAATCAACTTTCATTTTTGGCCCACCTGGTACAGGAAAATCTCAAACAATAGTTAATTTAATCGCAAATATAATTAGTATGAATAAAATTGCAAAGAAAGCAATTTTTATTACAGAAAAAAGAGTGGCATCAAATGTAGTTTATGATAAATTAAATAAATTAAACAATTTTGTATTAATGCTACATAACAATGAAAGTGCAAAAGAAATACATGAAAAAATTTCTGCTTTTTACAATGTAGTGAAAAATGATATACTTAAGAAAAAACAATTAGGAATCTATAACACTTTTAATGATATATCAAATGAATATGATGATAAACTTGAAGAAATCATTGAAAATCTTAAAACTTATAAAAAAGTAATGGGTAGTGATAAAGGTAAAAATTATTTAAAAAGCTTAAAAATAATTTCTAACAAAAGTATTGATAATTCTTTTGAACTAAACAATATTTTGTATGAAAGAGTTTTTCAAAATTTTAATTTAATAACAAATAAAGAAATATTAAATGCGCTCAAAAGAGTAAGTAAATGTTTTAATGTGCCTTTTGAAGAAACAAATATTTTAGTTGATTTAATTTTTAAATTAGCCAAATTTAGAGAAATAATTTTCAATTCAAAAATTAAAAACAAAGTTTCATTAAAGATTGGTATTTTCTCAAAAAAGAAATTTAATAATTTCATTAATTCAAAAGAATTTAGTGATTCAATAAGTGAATTGGACAATTGTTCTGAAATCATGGGTTACATCTCTAAAGAAGAATTATTTGACTTAATCCAAACTATAAGTTTATTCAAAAACGAAAATGTTTGTGTAGAAGACATTTATAATTTTTATAATAATAATTTCGAATCTGAAAATTTAAGTATTTTAGAATGAAATAAGACTGATTGAATGAAAGAATTTAAAAAGCAAATGAAATTAAAAAATGAAAATGATCTAAATGACATACATGCAAAAAGAATTAATTATATAAGCAATACAATTTTAAACGGAAGATACTATGATATAAAAACAGAAACAGAAAAAGAACTTTCTTCATTATTTAATTTGATGGGAAAAAAAATTGAATCCGTTAAAACAAATGTTAGATTAAAAACTTGATTTGATAATTTCTACCCATTAATTGAATTGATGTACCCAATTATATTTGCATCACCTGAAACAATTTCAAATATAAGAATTATACCAATGGAAAAAGAAGAGTTTGAATATTGTATTTTTGATGAAGCTTCACAAATTTTTATTGAGAAATGTTTACCAGCAATGTTCAGATCAAAAAAATTCATTATTGCTGGAGATGACCAACAATTAGAACCAACAGATTTTTTCTCAACAAGAAATAAAATAGAAAACGAATATACAGAAGGCATATCTAATGAACAAGAAGAATTGTTAGAATTTTCAAATAACGAATCACTAATTGATTTCGCCAAAGGAAGATATAGAAGATACATGCTTAATTTTCATTATAGAAGTAAGTATGAAGAACTTATTCAGTTCTCTAATTATAAATATTATGAAGGTAAACTAAATGTTGTTAGTGACCCATGAAATCCTTATTCAAAACCTATTGAAGTTATTGATGTTAAAGGATATAAACAAAATGATGTTAATATTGTTGAAGCTGAAGAATGTATCAAATTATTAAGAAAAATTGTTAAAACTGAAAATGAGAAATCAATAGGTATTATTACATTTAATCAACACCAACAAAAATATATAGAAGCTTTAGTTGAAAAAGAAATTGAAACTAATGCAGATTTAAATGAAAACTATAATAGAAAAGATAAAGATAAAGCTTTGTTCATTAAAAATATAGAAAATGTGCAAGGTGATGAAAGAGATATAATTATTTTTTCAATAAGTTTTTCTAAAGATTTGCAAGGTTCATTTAGAAATAATTTTGGACCAATAAATCAAGTTGGTGGAGAAAAAAGATTAAATGTTGCAATATCAAGGGCAAAAGAAAAAATGTATATAATTAAATCGATCCAATCCGAAATTATGAATCCAAAAAAAGAATCAATTGGTGCAGTAAATTTTAAAGCATTTTTAAAATATTCTGAGTTATTGCAAAATCATGAAATTAATGATCGCAAAATCCAACTATTGTTAAATAATAAAAATGATATTAATATAAAAGCAGAAATGAGTGAAATATTGCAATTTGATTCAGACTTTGAAGAAGAAGTTTACAATGAAATAAACAAGAAAATAGAATCTAGATATATAATTAAAACCCAAGTTCCTTGTAGCGGTTACAAAATTGATCAAGCAATTTATGATTTGAAAGATAATAAATTTGTATTAGCAATTGAGTGTGATGGCTGAGCATATCATTCGTCAGCATATGATAGACAAAGAGATGTCGAAAGACAAATTTTCTTAGAAAATAGAGGATGAAACTTTATAAGAATTTCATCAACTGATTGATGAAACAAAGATAAAGTGAATAGAAATAAATTCTTAAATGAAATAAATTATAGATTAAAGGAGAATGAAAAAAATGACTAGCTTTTTGCCAATAATAATATTTATAGTTATTTTTGGCTTTTTTGCTTTATTTTTATTAACAGCATTAGCAAGCAAAAAAGCCAGAGAAGATTTTGAAATAGAAATAGAAAATATAATTGCTTTGTCTCTTAATTCTTTGGGTAGAAATGGTTATGAATGAAAAAATCTTGATAATAAGGCCCACTTAATTAGTAGTATAAGAAATGAAATTGTAGATCAAAGAAAAGGTGGTTATTCATTGAAGCCTTCTGTTAAATCAAGGGGACCTAAAAAAATGAATCAGTTAAAGAACTTAGTTGATTATTGAGTTAAGCAAGATTTATCTGAAAAAAACTATTTTAAAACAGAAATTTCAGATGCAATTAAGGAATATGAAAACAAATCTAATTCATATGAAAATAAAGTTAAGAGGCAAACAAATGTTTCTCAAAATTTATCTGATGAAGAAAGAAAAAAATACAAAAAAAGTAGAGTAGTTGAATAAAAAGAGATATACTTCTTACTTTTATTCTTTTTTCTATTGACTTAATATTGTAAAAATAATACAATATTTTTGTTTTCGGAATATAGCTCAGCTGGTTAGAGCACTCCGCTGATAACGGAGAGGTCGTTGGTTCAAGTCCAATTATTCCGACCATTAGATATCACAAGTAATAATCATTTGATTATTACTTTTTTTATTTTTTAAAAATAGTAAAATTAATAATAGTTTATATTTACAAGGAGTTTAAAATGGAATTTTCACATAAAGCAATTGAGAAAAAATGAAAAAAATATTGAGAAGAAAATAATACAAATAAAACAACTAATACATCTGATAAAAAATCTTATGTATTGGATATGTTCCCATACCCAAGTGGAGCTGGTATTCATGTTGGTCATGTTAAAGGTTATACTGCAACTGATGTTTTTTCTCGTTATAAAAAAATGAATGGATATGATGTTTTACACCCAATGGGTTGAGATGCATTTGGATTACCAGCAGAACAATATGCATTAAAAACAGGTAATGATCCAATTGATTTCACTTTAGAAAATATTAAAACATTTAAACGCCAATTAAAAATGATGGGATTTAGTTATGACTTTGATAAAGAAATATCAACAGCTAATCCAAACTATTACAAAATAACACAATGAATATTTAATCAATTATATAAAAAAGATTTAGCAGAAAATCGTGACGTTGAAGTTAACTGATGTCAAGAATTAGGAACTGTTTTAGCTAATGATGAAATTATTGAAAAAGATGGATTAATGGTTAGTGAGCGTGGAGAACACCCTGTGACTAAACGTAAAATGCGTCAATGAGTTTTAAAGATTACAGAATATGCTGATCGTTTATTAGAAGGATTAGATGAGCTAGAATGAAATAGTTCAATTAAAGATTTACAAAGAAATTGAATTGGTAAATCAACTGGTGTTGAATTAGACTTTTTAGTTAATGATATTAAAGTATCTGTATTCACTACTAGAATAGATACTATTTATGGAGTTAGTTATATTGTTTTGGCTCCAGAGCATGAACAAGTATTAAATATTACAACTCCAGAACAATTAAAAGAAGTACAAACATATATTGAACTAGCAAAAAACAAATCAGAGATTGATCGTAAAGATGAATCAAAACCAAAAACTGGAGTTTTCACTGGAAGCTATGCAACTAATCCACATACGAATGAGTTAGTTCAAGTTTGAATTAGTGATTATGTTCTAGCAAATTATGGAACTGGTGCTGTTATGGCTGTGCCTGCTCATGATAAAAGAGATTGAGATTTTGCAACTAAATTTAATTTAGAGAAAAAATTTGTTATTGAAAACAAGACTGATGAAAAAGCTTTTGTTGGAGAAGGTAAAATTATCAACTCAGATATTTTAAATGGGATGGATAAAAAACAAGCTATTCAAACAATGACAAAAATTGCCATTGATCAAGGTTGAGGAAGAGAGCAAACAAACTATAAACTAAGAGATTGATTATTCTCACGTCAAAGATTTTATGGTGAACCATTCCCAGTCTTATATGGACCAAATCAAGAAATAACACTAATTGAAGATTTACCAGTTGAATTACCAAGAATTACAAACATTAAACCAAGTGGTACTGGAGAATCACCTTTAGCAAATGTTGCAGAATGAGTTAATGTTGAAATTGATGGTATTAAATATAGAAGAGAAACAAATACAATGCCACAATCTGCTGGTTCAAGTTGATATTATTTAGCTTACATCTTAGCTGATGGAGAAAATGATTTTATTAATATAGATAGTGAAGAAGCGAAGAGACGCTTTGAAAAATGAATGCCAGTTGATTTATATGTTGGTGGACAAGAGCATGCAGTTGGCCACTTATTATATGCAAGATTTTGAAACTATGTTTTATTTGACTTAGGTATAACAAATGTAAAAGAACCATTTAAACAATTGTTTAATCAAGGAATGATTTTAGGACCAGATGGAAGAAAAATGTCAAAATCATGAGGTAATGTAATCAACCCTGATAATATTGTATCTACACATGGTGCTGATAGTTTAAGATTGTATGAAATGTTTATGGGACCTTTGGATGCTTCTTTGCCTTGAAATGAAGAAGGTTTAGATTCAGCATTAAAATGAATTCACAGAGCATACAGAATGGTTGTATCAAGTGAACTAACTGATATAAACGATAATAAATTAGACTTTGTTTATAATGATGTTGTTAAAAATGTTAGTGAAATGATTGAATCATTAAAATTTAATACAGCTATTTCACAATTAATGATATTTGTTAATGCAGTTTATAAACATGAAGGACCAGTTTATCGCCCTTATATTGAAGGTTTTGTAAAAATGTTAAGTATCTATGCTCCATTTATTGGAGAAGAATTGTGAGAAAAATTAGGACACTCACCTTCTATAATAAAAGAAGCTTGACCAGTGTTTGATCCAACTAAATTAATTTCAAATACTGTTGTTGTTGCTTTACAAATTAATGGAAAATTAAGAGCAACAATTGAAGTTGAAAAAGGAACTATAAAAGACAAACTATTAGAGTTAGCTAAAAAGCATGAAAATATTATTAACTACATAAAAGATAAAGAAATTATTAAAGAAATTGCTGTTGTAGATAGAATAGTTAACATAGTAATTAAATAAAAGTAAAAAACGAACAACTTTCGTTTTTTTTGTTATAATATTTTGGTTACAAGAAAGGATAGAAAAAATGAGAAAAACAGTTAGATTAGTTATTTTATTACTAGTTGTTGCAGTTATTTACTTTGGTTATTCTGCTTGAATTGACTCAGTTGCTATTTATAACATTGGTGCAGTTCAATTAGGGTCAGGTACAAACTGAAACAAAACACTAGATGAATTATTAGCTGTATCAGGAATTACAAATTCTACTCAGTTAGATGAAATTTTAAATGCTGCTGGTTCAAGCTTAAAAGCTATTGATCTTTTAGTTGCAGTTCCTTCTACTGGAGGAACTGGAAGTGGAACATCAAGTTTTCTAACTTCAAGTGCATTTACTCTTGGAGGAGCTACAAATGTAGAATTTGTTAAAATTCTTATTGCAGATGCTAATACAAAACTTGTTGATGGAGCAACACCATATGTACTAAAAGGATTTATGGCAGCTAACTCATTATTAAAAACATTATTGGATCCATTCAAAATGATTTTAGTTGGGGGAGTATTCGCAATGTTTGTTCCATTAACAAAACAATTATTATTTGGAACAGTTATTGGTATGAAATCATACATGAAAAATCGTCAATCAAATGTTTTATATAATTACCAAAAAACAATTCAATTTACAGAAGAATTACAAGTTAAGTTAGCTGAAGGAAACTATGATGCAGTTAAAGCAGCATATGCTTCATACTCAGGATTAGCTTTCAAACCAGAATTCTTAAATACAATGATGGATGAAATTTGTTCAGTATTGATTAAAGAAGGAGATTTAACAGTTTTTGCTGAAGCAGCAAAAGTTATAACTAAATCAATTAAAGAAATGTATGAAAAAGAAAGAAGACGTTCAATTAATGGTCGTGGAGATGAATTATTCTTTGACTTAAAACGTGGTTATGAATATTGTGCATCAGGTTCAAAATACTCAATCGCTTATCATAAAGCATTGCAAAAGAAAGCAGATAACAACTTAGGGTGAAAAATTTATAGTTTAGAAATTTTTAAATTTAACTTCTTCTTAGTTGCTATGTTTATTCCTGCAGTAATTATTTCAGCATTTATTGGTGGATTAGTTAATGGATTAATTAATAACTTATCAGGAGACGTTAAAACATTAGCTGTTGCTGCAACATTCTTTATTTCTTGAGTTATTTTAACTATTATTGCTCATGCAGTAATGATTTTTAGAAATGAAAAATACAAAAATATTAAAAATATTTTAGTTAAACCAGCTTTAGTATTCTACTCATTATACTTATTAACTTTTATTACAATTTCAGCTGGAATTGTTGGAGTTTCAAAAGTTGATATAGTTGCTCCAGGATCATCAGCTCAAATTTGAGTTTGATTCTCAGCAGTAGCTTACTTAGTATTATCAACAAGTTTAATTTTCTATGTTATTGCTACATTAGTTGATAGTTTTAAACAACACAATACATTATCTAAGAAATTATTAGTTGATGGTATTATCTTACCTTCAATTGCTTGAACTATCGCAACTGTTTCAAACTTTATGTCATTATATGGACCATCAGATCATAATCTAGGTACTATATTTGCAGCTATTAATGGAGTTACATTAGTTGGATTCTGAATTTACTTATCAATTTCAAGTTTCTTAATCAACAACCTAATTTCACCAAACATGGCTAGAGAATTACGTAAAGCTGTTGAAGCAGACGCAATTAAAAAGAAAAAATCTTCTAAAGCAACTAAATAATCAGTTTCTTAGAAACATAATAATAAAATTAGTAATTCTTATGAATTACTTTTTTATTTTTTAATATAAAAGTTCAAAAGATTAATTTGGTAAAATATATTTATTAAATAAGGAGAATTATGAGTATTTATAAACAAATAAAAGAAATAATTGAAAAGTATCAAAAAATAATAATATTGAGACATGTTATTCCAGATGGAGATGCATATGGCTCACAATTAGGACTAAAAGAGTTAATTAAAACAAATTATCCTAATAAAGAAGTTTATGCTTTTGGAGAAGAAATCGAATATTTAAAACATGCTGGAAAACCTGATCAATTTAAAGATGAGGCAATATTTAAAGATGCTTTAGTTATTGTTACAGATTGTGGTAATGTTGAAAGAATCGATAATCAAAATTATGATAAAGGTGCTTATTTAGTTAAAATTGATCATCATCCAGATGTAACACTTTATGGTAATTTATCTTGAGTAGATGTAAGCTATACAAGCGCTAGTGAAATGATTGGAGATTTAGCAATTCAATTAGGATGAAAAATAACTCCTGAAGCAGCTAGAGTTATTTATCATGGTATTTGTACTGATAGTGGAAGATTTTTATTTGGAGGATTATCAGCAAGAACATTTGAAGTATGTGCTAAATTAATAGATACTGGATTTGATGTATTTGAAATGTATAAAACAATGTATAAACGTTCATTTCCAGTATTAGCATTGCAATCAGAATTAATTGCATCAGCAAAAATCACTGATCACAAGGTTGGGTATGTGATATTGCCTGATGAGTTAATGAAAAAATATAATTTAAGCTATGATGAAAATGGTAAATTTTCGAATTTATTAAAAGACATTGAAGGAATTGATATTTGAATTACATTTTCAATCAGAGAAGATACTAGATGAAGAGTTGAATTCCGTTCTAATGGAATAGCAGTTAATTATTTAGCGGTTAAATGAGGTGGAGGCGGTCATAAAATGGCCGCTGGTGCTATAATTGATAATTTAGAGCAAGCAATGCAAATTGTTGAAGACGCTAATCAAATGATTAAAGACAGCGAAAATAATTAATAAGTAAAAAATAGACAATAAATATAATAAGAAAGTCAAACTATAAGGGCTTTCTTTTTTAATATTTTAAACATTTTAAATTTGTTATAATCTATATATGAATAATAAAGAATACTTAAGCAAAATAGACCTTTATAATTTTAACGAGCCTGAATTATTAGATAAAAAAGAATTTAAAGAAGTTGAAAAATATTTTTTATCAAATGAGCATGTAATAGATATAGTTGTTGGAGAAATAAATGCATTTGCGCATATGGTTTTGCTAACAGATAAACGAATCTTTACTATAAGCAAATTTATTCAAACTGGTTCACAAATTAAACAATATGGTTTAGAACAGATTGATGATGTTAAATTAGGGGTAATGGGTGATATTGCTGATTTAACAATATTCTTAAAAAATGGAGTTTTATTTAAACTAGATTATTTACATACAGAGATTGCAAAAAGATTTGGTTATAACATTTCTAAAATGTACAAAGATTTTTTAAACTGATTTTAATAAAGGAGGAACAATGAAAATATTAGCTATTGAATCAAGTTGTGATGAATTTTCAATTTCTATTTTAGAAGATGGAAAAATACTATCTAATGTTATTTCTTCACAAATAGAACAACACGTTGATTTTGGTGGAGTTGTTCCTGAATTAGCGGCAAGATTACATCTTGAAAATCTTTCGTGAGTTATTAAAGTTGCATTAGAATCAACAAGTATTAAAATTGAAGAAATTGACTATGTTGCATACACAGAAAAACCTGGATTAATAGGTTCACTAATAATTGGAAAACTTGTTGCTGAAACAATTTCACAATATATACAAAAACCTTTAATGCCACTTCATCACATTGAAGGACACATTTATGGTGCATTAATTGATAATGAATTTGCATATCCAGTTTTGGCAATGGTTGTTAGTGGTGGTCATACTCAAATTGAAGTTGTTAGATCTGCAAATGATTTTGAGGTTATTGGTTCAACACTTGATGATGCAATTGGAGAATGTTATGACAAAGTTGCTAGGGTGATGGGATTAGGATATCCTGGTGGGCCTAAAATTGATAAATTAGCAAAAGAGGGCAACCATTTTGCTTTTAACTTACCAATACCTAAAAATGATGAAAGTTATGATTTTTCATATTCAGGTTTAAAAACAGCGATTATCAACATAATTCATAATTTAAAACAAAAAGGTGAACAAGTACCTATTGCTGATATTGCAGCTAGTTTTCAATATGCTGCAACAAAAATCATTGAAAAAAAACTAGAAAAAGCAATTAAACAATATAATCCTAGAACACTTACTGTTGCTGGTGGAGTTAGTGCAAATAGAGAAGTAAGAAGAATAATTTTAGAGTTGGGTGAAAAATTTAATATTGACAATACATTTGTTCCAAAAATGGAATATTGTACTGATAATGGTGCAATGATAGCCAAATTAGCATATGAAAAAATAAAAAGTAATAATTAAAATATGAAAAAATGATAAAATATAATAAATATTTTTATGCTTAAGCATAATATAATGGAGGAAATATGAGATCTTTTTTAGCAAAACTTTCAACAATTGAAGAAAACAATTTAACTTCGCGTGAATTAATAATTGTTGACTATATTAAAAGTAATTCAAAACAAATTGTAGAGGAAAATATTAAAATTGATGAATTAGCAAAACGTGCTAAAACAGGTTTTAGTGCTATTTATAATCTTCTTAAGAAAATGAACATTGATGGTTATAGAGATTTTATGATTTGTTTAGCAAATGATGTTGAACATGCAGAACTAAACATTGCAAAAAATGATGAAAATGTAGCAAATGGATACATTAATTTAATTAAACAAAACTACACTTTAATTAAGAAAGCAAATTTAGTCAAATCAATTAACCTTGTTGAATCTTCTCCAAGAATTGTTATATGTTATTGAGAAGCAGTTTTAAGAGGACCAGCAATGGATCTATCAAACTTTTTCTATAATCAAGGTTTAAATGTAACTTTATTAGACTCAGATTGAGATTCAATAAATAATAGAATTAAAAATACACAAACAAATGATTTGTATATATTTTTAACAAAATATGGAACTTCAACTCATTTAGCTAAAGTTATTCAATCTATTAAAAAAAATAAAGGTAAATCAATTTTCATTTCAGGAAAAGTGCCTTCAAAAGAAGTTGAAGCAAGTGCAAGCTTAGTGCATACTTTAATTGTTGACGGAGTTGAAATAAATGATGAGAATGTGTCAATTTCAAAATCATTACCTTTCCATTATTTTAATGATTTACTAATTTATCATTACTTAAACAGCGAGAAAAAATAGGGAGATTTATATATGTCCAAGAAAAAAAATCATAACAAATATAGATCAAAATTAGGAACGAAGATATTTAAAAGGGTTAACTTAAGGTTTAAATTTTTCTACAAAACCTTAGAAAATCTAATGGGGAATTCCAATAAAAATAAATATCATTATCCAGAACTAAGACGTATGAATAAAATCATGCGTACATTTTATAAAGCACCTCAGTTACAATTAAAAGCAACTGATAATTTAATTCCTTTTAATTTTGAAACAGAAGACGGAGTAGTAATTTCAGGATTGAAATATATAACTAGTCCTAATTCTAAAAAATGAGTAGTTTCACTGCATTGATTTGCTGGACATAAATATTGAGCATTATTTGAAGCTAGACCATTTATAGAATTGGGTTATAACGTTTTAGTTTTTGATTTTAGAAATCATGGAGAATCACAATCTACTGAATTTGTAACAATGGGCGCAAGTGAAGTAAAAGACTTTAGAGCAGCTATGAAATGGCTTTATGAAAATCATAAACCAGAAGCTATAGGTTTAATGGGCATGAGTATGGGTGGATTCACAATGCAATATGGTATTGTAAAATACAATGAAGAATTTTCAAAATATAATATTAAATGAGCTATATCAGATTCTTATTATGGAAGCATTAAGACACTTTTAGTTCATACAAGAAATGTTTGATTAAAAAACCTTATGAGTTACAAAAACGTAAGAAAATCAATTAATAAAATAATTAAAAGTCAAATACAAGATACAGATTTGGATTGAGCAGATTTAGATGTTTTTAAATACTATGATCATAGTTTAAAAACTGTATTCCCAATGTTTTTTATGCACTGTAGAAATGATTCAATAACACCTTTTGATGATTCAATGAGATTATTTGTTAAAAGGTCTATTCACTCAAGAGATGATGAAATTTTAATTTATGACTATTCAAAGCATTGTTTATCACTAAAATATCATTACTATCAAACTGTTTATAGATGACTACAATTTGAAAACAAGGTTATGAAAAACGATGAGGCTACTGAAAAAGCCTTAAAAAACCTTGGAATCAGTAATGAAGCTATTCAAGAAAATTTCTTTGAGAAATATGAGGTAAATACTTTTTATTTAAACTCATCAAACAATAGAAAAAAGGAAAAATAAAGAAATGAAATTAACTAATATCAAATTAATTGCTACAGACTTAGATGGAACAATCTTGGAACATGGAAAAATATCAAATGAATTTGATTTAAAAATGTTAAAAGAAGTATCAAAACAAGGAATTCAAGTAGCTGTTGTTACTGGACAAGGGTGATCAAGTGGATCAGTTAGAGCAAAAATGTTTGACGTTGATAAGTATGCAGACGTTTCAATTTTCTCAAATGGTTCAGTAATTTCAAAAGTCTCATCTTTTGACCCAGTCTATTGTGAAACAATAAACAATGAATTAGTTAAAGAATTTATGATTAAAATGTATGAATTAAATATTCCAGCATTAGCTTACACAAAAATACCTGCACACTGTTATTGAAACCAATTGGACATTGATGTTAGAACATTGAAAGAAAGAGATTGAATTAGTAAATATGATGTTGAAGTTATTGATGTAAATAATTTTGATAAGTATAAGGATGTAATTCAATTGATGATATTTGTAGAAGAGAGTGAAGAAAACGCAATGTTGAATTGATTTGAACAATCTAATAAATCTGCAGTTTTAAATAAAATGAGAAGTAATGTAGAGTCAACACCAATTTATGAATTTATCAATTCTAAATCAAGTAAGGGAAATGGAGTTATTAAACTAGCTGAATTATTAAACATAGATATAGAAGATGTTTTAATTTTTGGAGATAACATGAATGATATTAGCATGTTTGAAGTAATACCAAATTCAGTTGCTATGGGAAATTCTGTTCCTGCAATTAAAGCCATTTCAAAATATGAAACTGATACTAACTTAAATGGTGGTGTTGGTAAGTTTATAGAAAATTATGTATTAAAAAAATAAGGAGATAATATGGACATTAAATATTTATATGACAATTTTGAAAGTCTAAAAGAACAAAAAGTAACTGTAATAGGTAGAGTTCGCTCAAATCGCCAAGGAAAAGCAGTTAGCTTTATGGTATTGAATGATGGAACTATTTTAAATGATTTACAAGTTGTTTATAAAAATGAAACAATAGGATTTGATGAAGCATGTAAATCAAGAGTTAGTTCAATTGTTGAAATTGAAGGAATTTTAATTCCAACTCCATCAAGACCTCAACCGTTTGAAATAAATGCTATTTCAGTAACTTTGTTAGATCAAGCAGTCGAAGAATACCCACTGCAAAAAAAAGAGCATTCACCTGAATTTTTAAGAGAAATATCTCATTTAAGAGCTAGAACAAAAACTTTTCAAGCTATTTTTAGAGTACGTTCAACAGCAGCATACGCTATTCATAAATTCTTTCAAGAAAGTAATTATGTATATGTTACAACCCCTATTATAACCTCAAATGATGCTGAAGGTGCTGGAGAACAATTTGTAGTTACAGTAAATGAAGATAAAGACTATGCAAATGATTTTTTTGGTAAAAAAGCAAGTTTAACTGTTTCAGGGCAGTTAAACGGTGAATCATTTGCACAAGCATTTAAAAATATTTATACTTTTGGCCCAACATTTAGAGCTGAGAACTCACATACAACAAAACATGCTTCAGAATTTTGAATGATTGAACCAGAGGTAGCATTTGCAGATATTAATGACAATATTCAATTGATGCAAAATATGTTAAAAAGTGTTGTTGGTTATGTTTTAGAAAAAAATATAATAGAATTAGAATTTTTACAAGAACAATTAGAGCCAGGATTGATTGAAAAAATTACTGGAATTGTAAACGCAGAATTTAAAGTTAATACTTATGAAGAGGTATTAAAAACTTTACAAGACGCAATTGATAAAGGTCATAAATTTGAAGAAAATAATATTCATTTTGGTTTAGATTTAGGAACAGAGCATGAAAGATTCATTTGTGAAGAAGTAAATAAATGTCCGACATTTGTTGTAAATTATCCAAAAGACATTAAATCATTTTACATGAAACTAAATGATGATGGCCAAACAGTTGCTGCAGTAGACTTGTTAGTTCCAGGAATTGGTGAATTATGTGGTGGTAGTGAACGTGAATCTAACTTAGATAAAATCTTGGAAAGATGTGAATTCTACGGAATAAATCCAGAAGAATTAGATTGATATATTGGATTAAGAAAATATGGATTTTATAAATCAGCAGGATTTGGTTTAGGATTTGAAAGATTAATTATGTATATTACAGGTGCTTCAAACATTAGAGATGTTATACCTTTCCCAAGAACACCTAAAACACTATTGTATTAACAAAAAATATTTAAAAATGCCAATAGGCATTTTTATTTTAATTATTTAGTTTGATATAATAAATAAAGATTAAAATTGGAGGTATGCATATGGCATTTGGTGATTTTTTAACAAAAAGAATGAAAAAATCAATGGAGAAGAATATTAAAAAATCTACATTGACAGAAGAAAACATTCAAGAAACACTTCGTGAAATTAGATTAGCTTTATTGGAAGCAGACGTTAATGTTGAAGTAGTAAAAGAATTAATAAGTAAAATTAAAGAAAAAACTGTTGGGGAATATATTCAAGAAGGAGTAACTTCTCACCAACAAATGTTGAAAATAGTTCATGAGGAACTAATAGAAATTTTAGGAACTGAAAAAGCACCATTGAATTTGTCTAAAAAACCTTCTGTAATTATGATGGTTGGTTTGCAAGGATCAGGTAAAACAACATCTTCATCAAAACTTGCTCATTTTTTAGCAAAAAAGGAAGCTAAAAAACCTTTACTAGTAGGTCTAGATATTTATAGACCGGGGGCTATTAAACAATTAGTTGAATTAGGTAACAAAAATAATATACCAGTTTTTGAGCAAGGAAAACAATCACCATTAAAAACAGCAAAACAGGCTTTAGAATTTGCTGAAAAAAATGGACATGATGTAGTTATTTTAGATACTGCTGGTCGTTTACAAATTGATAAAGATTTAATGAAAGAACTAAATGATTTAAGAAAAATTGCCTCTCCAAACGAAACTCTTTTAGTTGTTGATGGAATGATTGGTCAAGAAATCATTAATGTAACAAATGAGTTTAATACACAATTAAAATTAACTGGAGTTATTGTTACTAAACTTGATGGAGACGCTCGCGGTGGAGCAACTCTATCAATTAGATATATGACTAAATTACCAATTAAGTTTATTGGTGAGGGTGAAGGAGTATCTGCACTTGCACCATTTTATCCAAAAAGAATGGCAGATCGTATTCTTGGAATGGGCGATATTGAAACTTTATTTGAAAAAGTTGTAGATAACATTGATGAGCGTTCAATGCAAAAAACAATGAAACGTATGTTTATGGGTCAATTTGATTTAGAGGATCTAAGAAATCAATTAGTTCAAGTTTCAAAAATGGGTAATATAGGTGGAATAATGAAAATGATGCCTAATGCAAAAATTTCTGATAATCAAATTTCAGATGCACAAAGAAAATTGGTTGTATTCTCAATCTTAATGGACTCAATGACTTTAAAAGAAAGAAGAGAACCAAAATTATTAAAATCACTAACTAGAAAAAATAGAATAATTGGTGGTTCAGGTCGTACTGAAAAAGAATTAAATGAATTAATTAACTCATTTGAAAAAGGTAAAAAACAAGTTCTTGAAATGGCAAAAATGATGAAAAGCGGTCGTATGCCAGGAATGGGAAAAGGAGGATTTGGTTTTTAATTAAATCAAATCAAATAAATGAACATAAAAATAATTTGTTTTGGAAAGCTAGACAAAAAATTTTTTCTTGAATCTTTTAATGAATATGCTAGTAGAATTTCAAAATATGCTAATTTGCAAATTATAGAACTAAAAGAAGAATATCAAAAAGAAGATAGTGTTAATAAAAATATTAATTCTGATTTGCTAATTGAGAAACTTAAATCTTATGCTGATCATGAAATAATTTGTATGGATGTAAGTTCAAAAAATATTTCAACTGAAGAGTTTAGTAAAATAATTGAAAATAACAAAAACTTAAAACAAGCAAAAATTGTTTTTGTAATTGGTCCAAGTGATGGGTATAGTGATAAATTTTTTAAACTAAATTATCAAAAAGTTTCATTCGGAAAAATAACATTGCCACATCAATTATTTAGAGTTATTCTATGTGAACAAATATACAGATCTTTTAAAATTATTAATAATGAAAAATATCATAAATAATTTTTTGAATAAACTGCACTTAATTGTTATAATAATTAAGTGTAATTAATGGGTTAATACTCAAGTTGGTGAAGAGGACACCCTGCTAAGGTGTTAGGTCGGTTTCCGGCGCAAGAGTTCGAGTCTCTTTTAACCCGCCAGTAAAAATAATAAGCTACCTTATTAGAGGTAGCTTTTTTATATCAAAAAGGGTTAAAAAATTATATAATATTATATAGTCTGGGGTGGTATGGTGAAGACAGATAAAAAAAAGTTAACTGACAAACTTTTATTTTGAAGAGCTGATAAAGATGACATTTTAAATGAAAATGAATTAGATAGTTTTTTTAAGTCATTATTTGTTAATGCTGGATCAGAGAAAGAAATAGTTTTAGACTTAATTAAGAAAAGAGGAATTAAAAATTTCTTATTTTATACAGATATTAGAAATATTGGATATATTTTAAAAAATGGAATTCAACCAACCCAACAAATAGCTTTAAACGAGAAAGAAGAATATCATGTTTGAGGTTACCATCAAAAACAAGATTCAATAAATTTAGATTTTGACATTTCATCAAGAGCTCACTTTTGAAAATGAGCAAGCGATGTGACAATTGATACAAACAAATTTTGTGTAATAGGAATTGATCCTGAAAAATTAGCAAAGACAACTACGAAAGATTGAATTTTTGATAGATCGTTTGCAATGATAAATATTATCGAACCAATACATTTCGATACAATTAAATGGATTTTAATTAGAGATGAACAGTATTACAATTATGCAAATAAAATTATTAAAGAATTAGGATTAGAAATAGAATTATACTTAAGCCAAGATGGCTTAGTAAAAATAGGAGAGTAAACAATGAAACAACTTGATAAAATAACACCAAGAGATGTCGATTTTTCACAATGATATACAGATACAGTTATAAATGCTAAATTAGCAAGTTATGGCCCAGTTAAAGGAACAATTATTTTCAGACCTTATGGTTATGCAATTTGAGAACTAATACAAAAATATTTAGATGGTAAGTTTAAAGAAATCGGAGTAGAAAATGTTTATTTCCCATTATTAATCCCTCAATCACTATTTCAAAAAGAAAAAGATCACATAGAAGGATTTTCACCAGAAATAGCAACTGTAACAAGAGTTGGAGATACCGAACTACCAGAACCATTATTTATTAGACCTACTAGTGAAGTATTAATGGCTAACTACTTTAAAAATGAAGTAAAGTCTTATCGCGATTTACCATTAATTTATAACCAATGAACAAATGTTATGCGTTGAGAAAAGACAACTAGACCCTTTTTAAGAACTAGTGAATTTTTATGACAAGAAGGGCATACTGTTCATTCTGACAGAAAAGAAGCGTCAGATTTAACTTTAAAAATTTTAGATATTTATACTGAGTTTGCTAACAATCTTTTATTGCTACCAGTTATTTCAGGTAAAAAAACTGAAAGAGAAAAATTTGCTGGTGCTGATTCAACTTATACAATTGAATCATTAATGCATGATGGGCAAGCATTGCAATGTGGAACATCACATTACTTTGCTGATAATTTCTCAAAACCTTATGAAATTAAATTTCAAAATAAGGAAGGAAAACTTGAACATGCCTATTCAACAAGTTGAGGAGTTTCAACAAGATTAATTGGAGCTATTATTATGACTCACTCAGATGATAATGGTTTGGTTTTACCTTCAAGTATATCACCAGTTCAGATTAGAATAATTCAAATTAAAGAAACTGAAGAAGTATTAAAAGTTTCAAATGATATTAAAAATTTATTAAGCAATAAATATCGTGTTGATACTGATAAAACTGATAAATCATTTGGGTTCAAAATTAGTGAAGCAGAAATTAAAGGTATACCACTAAGAATAGAAATAGGACCAAGAGATTTAGAAAATGATCAAGTAACTATCTCAAGAAGAGATACAAGAGAAAAAATTCAAGTTAATGTACGTGAAATAGAGCAAGCAATTGATCAAATGATAAAAGAATATGATGCTAATTTATATGCTAATGCATTAAAAAATCGTGAAAATAGAACTTCAAAAGCAAAAACAATTGAAGAATACAAAAAAGTATTAGAAAGTAATCAAGGATTTGTTTTAGTTCCATTCTGTGGTGAAGTTGAATGTGAAGAAAAAGTTAAAAAGGAAACATCAACAAATTCTCGTTGTATTCCGTTTGAACAAGACAATAAAATTGAAAATTGTTTTAACTGTAATAAAGAAACAAAATTAAAAGTTTATTTTGCTAGAGCTTATTAATTAGAAAGGAGTTATTTTATGAAATATTATGCTGTTAAAAAAGGTAGAAAAATAGGTATTTATGAAAATTGAGATGACTGTAAACAACAAGTTGAAGGTTTTACAGGAGCTGTTTATAAATCATTTTCAAATAAAAAAGATGCTGAAGTTTTTATAACAGGTGATGCTTCAAAAACTAAAAAAATAATTTCTGATGATAATGTGGCAGTTGCATATAGTGATGGAAGTTTTATTAAGGAAAATAATACATACTCTTATGGTGCTGTTGTAATGTGAAAAAATAAAGAATATCATTTTTCAAAAAGATATCGCGATGATGAATTAAAATCAATGTGAAATGTTAGTGGTGAATTGCAAGGTGCAAAAAGAGTAATGTTATTTGCTTATGCTAATAACATTCCAAAGTTATATTTATATCATGATTATGAAGGTATAGCTAAATGAGCAAATCATGAGTGAAAAGCTAAATCTGAAGAAGGAAATGAATATATTAAATTTGTTGATCAAATAAAAACAAAAGTAGAAATTGAGTTTATTTGAGTTAAAGGACACAGTAATGACTATTATAATGATTTGGCTGATCAACTAGCAGCTAAAGCAACATTTGAAGAATACGCTAAGGAGGTTTAAATAAAATGAGAAAATTTCAATTACAAATGATTGATGGTAAAGAATTAATTAATTTTGAATGAAAATCTACTAAAAAACCCGTTGCAGTTATTCAAATAATTCCAAGTTTTGATGAACATATGTCAATGTATAATAACTTTGCAAAACTGATGTGTGAAAAAAGCATTTTAGTTGTTGGAACAGATTTGAGAAGTCTTGGTGAAAGTAGAATAGATAGTGAAACCCAAAATATTTACTTTGACAAAAAACAAGGTTGAAATAAAATGGTAGAGGATGTAAAAAATATCAACACTTGAATTAAAAGATATCATCCAGACTTGCCAATATTTATGCTTGGACAAGGATTAGGTGGAAATTTGGCAAGAGCTTTTGCAATTAAATATTCAGAAGAGATTGCTGGTATGATTTTAATTAATACACGGGATTACAATTATCATATTTCAAATTTATTTTTAAAATATATGAATATTAATCAGATTTTATTTAATCCAAAGGCTGATGCAAAGATGTTAAATAAGATAAGAAATAAAAGATTCAACAAAAGACATAATGAAATGTTAAAGATTGAAAATCAATGATTATCAAACGATATAAAATATGTTGAAGAATTTAATAATGACCCCTTATGTTATTTAAATTTTAGTTTCAGTGCTTTTAAAGACATTGCTTATGGAAATAGATTTATAACAAAACCCCAAAACAATGAATTTATTTCAAAAGAGTTACCGCTCTTAATTCAAAGTGGTGGTTTAGATAACTATACAAAATTAGGCAAAGATTCACAGAAGTTGTTTTACAGATTTACAAAACTAGGGATTGATACAGATTTTAAAATATATCAAAATTTAAAAAATAAATTATTACATGAAATTGTTAACGAACCTGTGATAAATGACATTTTAACTTTTATAGACAAATTTAAAGAAAATTATTAATAATAGAAAGAAAAGACATGGATAAATCAAAAATTAGAAATTTTAGCATTATTGCACATATTGATCACGGTAAGTCTACATTAGCTGACCGTATTTTGGAGTTAACTAATACTGTAGCAAAACGCGAGATGCAAGAGCAATTACTAGATTCAATGGATATTGAAAGAGAACGCGGAATTACAATTAAATTAAATTCTGTTCAATTAAACTACAAAGCTAAAGATGGAGAAGAATATACTTTCCATTTAATTGATACTCCAGGGCATGTTGACTTTACATATGAAGTATCAAGAAGTTTAGCAGCTTGTGAAGGAGCCATTTTAGTTGTTGATGCAACACAAGGAATTGAAGCACAAACACTAGCAAACGTATATTTAGCAATTGAAAATAATCTTGAAATTATCCCTGTTATTAATAAAGTTGATTTACCAAGTGCAGACCCTGAAAGAGTTAAGGAAGAGATTGAAAATACAATAGGAATTGATTGTAGCGAAGCTCCTTTAATTAGTGCTAAGACAGGATTGAATGTAGAAGATGTTTTAGAAGCAATTGTTAATAAAATACCGCCTCCTTATGATGCAGATGATGCAAAACCTTTGAGAGCATTAATTTTTGATAGCTACTATGATAAATATCTTGGAGTAGTTATGTCAATTAGAGTAAGAGAAGGTTCAATTAAAGTTGGTGACCGTATTAAACTAATGGCGAATGGAATCAGTTATGAAGTAACTGAATTAGGTGTTAAAAATCCTAAAATTATTAAAAGACAAGAATTAAGTGCAGGAGAAGTAGGGTGAGTTGCTGCTTCTATTAAAACAATTAAAGATATTAATGTTGGAGATACTATCACTACTGTTTCTAATCCAGCACTTCATGCATTGGAAGGTTATAAAAAACTTAAGCCAATGGTTTATTGTGGAATTTATCCAGTTGATACAAACCAATACCAAGATTTTAAAGAGGCTTTAGAAAAAATGGAATTGTCAGATTCATCACTAGTATATGAGCCAGAAACATCTCAAGCATTAGGATTTGGATTTAGAGTTGGATTCTTAGGATTGTTACACATGGAAGTAGTTCAAGAAAGATTAGAGAGAGAATATAATTTAAATCTAATTGCAACTGCACCATCAGTAATTTATCGTGTTCATTTAACAGATGGAACAATGATTGAAATTGATAACCCTGCTAAATTACCTGATCCTCAAAAGATTAAGTTTATAGAAGAACCGTTTGTAAATGTAAAAATTATGACACCTAAAGAATCAGTTGGAGACTTAATGAGTTTATGCCAAAACAAATTAGGGACATATAAAGATTTACAAGTAGTTGATGATAATCGTATGATGTTAGTTTATGATATGCCTTTAGCTGAAATAATTTTTGATTTCTTTAATAAATTAAAATCAATTTCAAAAGGTTATGCATCATTTGAATACGATATGATTGGATATCAAGAATCACAATTAGTAAAAATGGATATTTTATTAAATGGTGATATGGTTGATGCATTCTCAATGATTGTTAATAAACACTTTGCTTATCAAAGAGGAGCTGCTTTAACTAAAAAACTTAAAGAACTAATTCCGCGCCAAAACTTTGAAGTGCCTGTTCAAGCAACAATCGGTAATAAAGTTTTAGCTCGTGAAACAATTAAAGCTTATCGTAAAGATGTTACTTGAAAGCTACATGCCGCTGATAAGTCAAGACGTAAAAAACTTCTAAATAAACAAAAAGAAGGTAAAAAGAAAATGAAAGAAATTGGTAGTGTTGAAGTACCACAAGAAGCATTTATTGCAGTATTAAAACTTGATGACTAGAAAAGGGAGTTCATAATATGAAAGAATTCAAATATGAAAAATGATTGATGCAATTCATTAACGATGATTGATACATCCAATCAAATACTTCAGAAAATAATGTTATATATGAAGAAGTATCAAATTTAAAAGATGTTTGATTTGAGTATATGAACTATGACACTTTTTTATCAGATAATGAAGAAGAACTATCATTAGATGAACTGCCAGGTTTTTTTGAAAACGAAGATGTTTGCAAAACAGATAAGTACATAAAAGAATTTATTAGTGGAGTTTTCCATTTGAGAATGGTTGGTTTATATACTGTTGTTAAAGAATATGTTGAAAAATTTAATTTAATTAGCGAAGAATCATTTAATGCAATTGATGAAAACGGAATTGATGTGTCAATTAATAAAACATTTGTACAACTAACAGAAAAGTATTATGAAGAACTAATCAATATGGTTAAAAATTTTATAATTCCTGATGAATTTAAATATTGTTGAAAAGATTTACTTAAATTAGTTGAAAGAATCGAAAGTTACACAAAAAAAGAAGATAAACTTGATGTGGCTTATCAAATATTGGAATTTCTAACTAATACTATTGACGGATTTGATGATTTAGAAATAGATTTACCAGATCAAATGATTGAGAGCGCAAATAAGTTTATTTGCATATTAATTAAATATGAAATTATTTTTGATAGATTAATCTTATTAAAAGAACACCTTGAGTATCAATATGTTGAAACAAAAAAATTACCTGAAAATTTATATCGTGCAAATATAATGGATAGATATCAAGAAATTAACACTTTCAAAGCAATTAATGAAGAAGAATTTTAAATAACGCTTGTGCGTTATTTTTTTAAATTTACCAAAAAATACATTTTTTCGCTAATTTAGAATAGGCTTTTTTGTTTTAAAAGAAATTTTGCAGGCAAAATCTAAAGGATAATACATTTAAAGAAAACTAAAATTAATGCAAAATATAATATTTTCAAAAAAGGTTGTAGTAACTAGAAAATTAAAATAAAAAATGAACTCAATTAAGAATTCATTTTATTTTTAATCAAAAACTTTTTTATTATCGTTTCTGTGTTGACGTCTTTCAGTATTTGTTAATCATCTTTTTCTTAGACGAATATCATCTGGAGTTACTTCAACTAATTCATCTCATTCGATGTATTCTAATGCTTCTTCTAAAGTCATAACTTTTGGTGGAGTTAGTTTAACTGAATCATCACTGCCACTAGCACGAGTGTTAGTTAATTTTTTACCAGTTGTTGGGTTAACTTCTAAGTCGTTATCTCTTGAGTGTTGTCCAACGATCATTCCATCATAAACTTCAACTTGAGGTCCTACAAATAGAATTCCACGTTCTTCTAAGTTATTTAAAGCATAAGGTAATGTTTTACCAGCTGCCATTGAAATAAGAACACCATTTTTGCGTGATTCAATTTCGCCTTTGTATGGTTCAAAACCATTTGAACTTCTAACCATGATTCCTTCACCATGAGTATCATTAGTAAATTCACTTCTAAATCCAATTAAAGCTCTTAATGGAATGTTGTAAACGATTTTATCTCTAACTCCATCAGAATCCATATCTGTCATTAAACCTTTACGTTGGTTTAATTTATTAATAACAGTTCCTGAATATTCAGTAGGAATGTTTAGGATAACTCTTTCCATAGGTTCTAATAATGTTCCATTATCACCTTTTCTGAAAATTACTTCAGGTTTAGAAATAGCTAATTCAAAACCTTCTCTTCTCATTTGTTCAATTAAAACAGATAAGTGAAGTTCTCCACGTCCTAAAACTTTGAATCCTTCAATAGTTGGGTTATCTAATGGCTCAACTTTTAAACCAACGTTTACTTCTAATTCTTTTTCTAAACGTTCTTTAATATTTCTTGAAGTAACAAATTTACCAACTTTACCAGCAAAAGGAGAAGTATTAACTAAGAAATTCATACTCATTGTAGGTTCTTCAATTGTGATTGGTTCCATTGGATTAATATTATTTAATTCATTAATTGTATCTCCGATTGAAATATGTTCAATACCAGCAAATGTAATAATATCTCCAGCAAAGGCTTCTTTAACAGCAACTTTGTTTAATCCTTGGTAAACTGTTAATTTAGAAATTTTAGCTTGTTTAACTTCACCATCATTTTTAACAACACTAACTGTTTGACCTTCAGCAATTTTACCCTCAAAGATTCTTCCGATTCCTAATCTTCCAATAAATGAATCATAAGCTAATGAACTAACTTGCATTTTTAATGGTTTTTCAGCTAGTTCAATTGGGTATGTTCCAACTTGTTCAATAATAGTATCAAACATTGGTGAAAGATCAACTCCTTGATCGTTTAAATTTAATTGAGCAATACCTTCACGAGCAATTCCATATAATGTTGTAAAGTCTAATTGTTCATCAGTAGCATCTAATTCCATAAATAACTCTAATACTTCTTCTACAACTTCTTCTGCTCTTTGATCTTTTTTATCAATTTTATTAATCATTAAGATTGGATTTAAACCTAATTCCAATGCTTTAGATAAAACAAAACGTGTTTGAGGCATTGGTCCTTCACTTGAATCAACAAGTAAAATAACAGTATCTACAGTTTTCATAATACGTTCAACTTCACTTGAAAAATCGGCATGGCCTGGAGTATCAACAATATTTATTTTTGTTCCTTTGTACTCAATAGCACAGTTTTTTGAATAGATGGTAATCCCACGTTCTCTTTCTTGATCGTTTGAATCCATGATTTGTTCTACAACTTCTTGGTTATCTCTAAATGCTCCACCTTGTTTTAAAAGTGCATCAACTAATGTTGATTTTCCAGCATCAACGTGAGCGATAACCGCAATGTTAATAATTTTTTGATTTGACATTTTATTCTCCTTTTATATAACTTTTAAATAATATCATATTTTCACCAATAATTTCTATTTAATTTTTTTAAAAAAGAGAATATAATATAGGAGTTAAGTACACAATTTATATAAAAGAGAGGAAATTATATGTCAAGAATTGAGAAAATTATTGCACGTGAAGTATTAGACTCACGTGGTACACCAACTGTTGAAGTTGAATTATGAACTGAATTTGGTGGATATGGAATTGCAAAAGCACCATCAGGAGCTTCTACTGGAGAAAACGAAGCTTTAGAATTAAGAGATGGAGATAAAGCACGTTACAATGGCAAAGGTGTTTTAAAAGCAGTTGCAAATGTAAATGATAAAATTTCACCAGCTTTAATCGGACATGATGTTCAAGACCAATTAGGAATTGACAGAATTATGATCAAATTAGATGGAACTGAATTTAAGAAAAAATTAGGAGCAAACGGAATGTTAGCTGTTTCATTAGCAGCAGCTCACGCAGCAGCAAGTGAATTAGAAGTTCCTTTATACAGATACATTGGTGGAGTTCAAGCAAAACGTTTACCTGTTCCAATGTTAAATGTTATTAATGGTGGAGAACATGCTGACTCAGCAATCGATTTCCAAGAATTTATGATTATGCCAGTTGGAGCACCAACATTTAAAGAAGCATTAAGATGATCATCAGAAACTTTCCAAGCATTAAAATCATTATTACACGATAAAGGTGATATTACTGCTGTTGGAGATGAAGGTGGATTTGCACCTCACTTCTCATGAGCATACGCAAAACAAGATTTAGCTTCATTTAAAGCTAAAACACCTGCAGAAATTGCATTAGACTTATTAGTTGAAGCTATTACAAAAGCTGGTTACAAAGTTGGTAAAGATGGAATCATGATCGCAATGGACTGTGCTTCATCAGAATTATACTTTGAAGACAAAAAATACCACTTCAAAAAAATTGAAAAAGTTACAGGTCAAGAATGAGCATTTACTACAGACGAAATGATCGCTTACTTAGAAAAATTAGTAAACAATTACCCAATTATTTCAATTGAAGATGGATTAAGTGAAAAAGACTGAGATGGATTCGTTAAGTTAACTTCAAAAATTGGAGATAGAGTTCAAATCGTTGGAGATGACTTATTTACAACAAATCCAAAATTCATTAAAGAAGGAATTAGCAAAGATGCTGCAAACTCAACTTTAATTAAATTAAATCAAATTGGAACTTTATCAGAAACTGTTGAAGCTATTACAATGACTCAAAAAGCTGGATGAACAGCTGTTGTTTCACACCGTTCAGGAGAAACTGAAGATGCAACAATTGCTGATTTAGCTGTAGCATTTAACGCAGGACAAATCAAAACTGGATCAATGTCACGTTCAGATAGAATTGCAAAATACAACAGATTATTACAAATTGAAGATCAATTAGGTGAAGATGCTATCTACGATGGATATGCAACATTCTATAACTTAAAAATCAACAAATAATTCAAAATAAAATAATTACTTAAACCAAGCTTTGCTTGGTTTTTTTATTATTTAAAGTAAGAATTAAGTATAATAAATAATATGAAACTAAAACTAGATAAGAAAATACTAAAAACTCCCTATTTATATGTAACAGCAACAATTTTTGCTCTTTTGATTATTGTTTTTTTATTAGGAACATTCTTAGATGCACAAATTGCACAAAATATTTACAAAGAAAACTCATGATATGGATACGCTTTTGATAAATTTGGGCAATTAACATTCTTAATTCCAATAAACTTTTGTATTATTGGAATTTTTGTTTTTTTAAGCGATAAAAGAAAAGAATGAGATGTACAACTAAACATCTTTAAAATAGTTTACTTTACATTAATTTATGCAGGAACAATAATGTATATATTTTCTCCATTAATCAGAAAAAACAGTAAACCTTATGAGTTGAGCATTGATATTGTTAATACTATTATTTTTTATTCAATATTTATTTTGACTATTGTTTTTTATAAAATGAATCCTAAATTTACAGAACAAAAGAATTTTATTTTCAAAGTTTGTTTAGTAATTGGATTTGTAATCACAATATCATTAACAACAGAAATTTTAAAAAATGTTTTTTCCAGACCAAGACCAATTAATTCTGTAATTAGTGGAGAACTTGAATATCGTGAATGATGAAATATAACTTATGCAAATGGATTTGGTAAAAACAAATCTTTCCCTTCAGGTCATACAACAAGTGCGATTACTATTTTAGGTTTGGCTTTATTATTTAAGAAAGATTCACTATATTATTACGGAATTATTTTAATTTCTTTCATTTCTGCAATTTTAGTTGGAACTTCAAGAATGGTATTAGCAAAACATTTCTTAACTGATATTACATTTGCATGCATTATGGCGTATAGTTGATTCTTATTTTTTGAAAACTATTTAGTTAAAGTAATAAGCAAAAAATTTGGAGGTAACAATGAGTAATATTTTAGGTTTAGATGTTGGAAGTAAAACAATTGGTTTAGCTTCTTCAACAGGAAGTGTTGCTAGAAAAGAAATTAATTTAAGATTTGAAGAATGAGATTTTGAAGCTGGAGTTGAAACATTAACTGAATTTATTAAAGATAAAAACTTTACAACCTTTGTATTTGGTTATCCAAAGAACATGGATGGATCTATTGGTGAACGAGCTGAAATGGTAGATTATTTTATTGAAGGCTTTTTAGTTTACAACCCTGAAATTTCAACTGATCAAATCATTCGCATTGATGAAAGAAGAACTACTAAAATGGCTAAATCAATTATGATTGAAGCTGGATTAACTAGAAAAAAACAAAAAGAAAATAAAGACACTTTAGCAGCACAATTAATTTTAGAAACATATTTAGAACAAATTAATAAATTAAATTAATAATACCTATTGATTAACAAGTCAAATATAGTATTATTTTTTTATATGCAAATTAAAAAGGAGTAACATGAAAAAGCACCCGTTAGCAAAAGAAATATTATTTACTGACAAACAAATTCAAGAACGAACAATAGAGGTTGCACAAGAAATTAAAGCCTTTTATGAAAAAACTCCAAATGAAACTAACAATAGTTTATTAGTAATTGGATTATTAAAAGGATGTATTCCTTTCTATCAAACATTTTGTATGAACTTTGATTATGAAATGGAAATGGACTTCATGGTTATTAGTTCTTATCTTGGTGGAACTAAAAGCAACGGAGAACCAAAAATTAACTTAGATGTTAATTCTCCAATCAAAGATCGTGATATCTTAATTGTTGAAGATATTATTGAATCGGGTGTTACTTTAGAATATGTTAAAAAATACTTACTTAACAAAGGTGCTAAATCAGTTAAAATTTTAACTATGTTAGATAAACCAACTGAAAGAAAAGTTGATATACATGCTGATTGAACTTGTTTCTCAATTGAAAAACACTTTGTAATTGGTTTTGGATTAGACTATCAAGAAAAATTAAGAAACTTACCATATGTTGCAATTTGTGACACAGATAAATTAGCTGATTGAAAATGATAATAAGTTAAAAAAGCACTAGTTGCTTTTTTATTTTTGAAGATTGAAATTTAGTATAATAAATAAATTCAAGACTCCATGAGTGTTTTTTTTGTATTTATCTTAATTACTTATCAAAACAAGTTTGTTAATATTTAATTTCACGTTCATGCTTATTATTTTTTATAATGGTTCTATAGTGTTATTTAGTAAATTAAAATATATAATATTTTTTAAGAAAGTATAAAAACAAAAAGCTTATGATTGAAATTTTATTTAATTTAGAAAAGAAAAAAATCGTAAATTTGGCTAATATTTTAAAAGAATATCAGGATAATGATATTTTAGATGAACTTATTAACTCTTTAGGTTATAAAAAAATAATGCTGACAGTTAGAGAGAATATAAAATTAAAAGAAACTCAAGATGCAATTAAAAACTTATTTAAAGACATTGAATCATTTAAAAATATCGAATATATTTCATATAAATATAAAAATGATCTTAAATACCATAAAACAAAGAACTTGTTAAATCAAGAATATAATGAAATCGAATGTATTGTATTGATAGATATTTTTCATAAAATAAAAGCAAATATAAAAAAATATGAAAATTCTTTAAAGTTTTCTTGGGCTAAGCAAAAAAAGTACGATTCATTTGAATATGATATTATTAAATTTAAAAAACTTACAAAAGAGCAATTTTTATTTGAATATTTACTTGAAATTAATAATAATCCATTTTTAACTAATCACTACACAAGTTTTGAAGAATATAAAAGTGCTAAGGAAAAATACTTAGAATGTTGTTACAAATTAGATTCATATTGTAAAAAGTTTGAAATTAAACGTAACTATTTAACTAGATTAAAATATAAAGATACTGAGTTTAATAACATAAAAATTGAATTTAAAAAAATATGTAAAAAGAAAATTGCTGATTTATCAATTAAAAATGTAGTTTACTTAATTTATATTGATGAAAAATTAGTTAATAAGAACAATTATTCTTTAATTTTGCCTTTTTATGTAGGACAAACATCAAAGCCAATTTCAAAAAGGTTCTCTGAGCATAAAACAGAAATAGAAAAAAGTTTAGACTTTTTTAAAACGTACGGAATACATAGTAATGATTTAAGATACTCGTTATATGATAAGATGGCTAGTTTCTTATACGCAAATGGATTAGATACTAAAGATCTTAAAGTTACGATTATTGAACATGTTTCTGTTTTAGAAGATTCTGATGCTAATAAGAAAGAATTGTATTCAAGAGAGCATTTTCATATTAAAAAATTAAAAGCCTATAAATATGGCTTTAACGCAACTCCTTTTATAGAAAATTTTTATAAAATAGACAAAAAACATCAAAGGATGTTACACAAAAGGGAACCTAATATATCTCTCGAACAAAAGAATGAAATATTTAAACAATATTTCCTTAAATATTTCTTAATATCTAAAGAGGAGTTTAAAGATAATTTAAATGATTTAGTTGGTTTTGGCTATTTCAAGTTAAATATAGAAAGCTTAAGCAAAATTTATAATCTAATGTATAATTGCTTTAACAATTGTGAATCTTTTAAAAAGTACAATTGATTTTTCAAAAATGAAATCAATAAAATCAATAAAATAAAGAAATTAGATCAATTTATATTTTGTCCTGATTTTGTTTATATGGGGAAAAGACAATTACCAGAATTTATAAATACTTATGTTAATAATAGCTAATTGAATTAAAAGCAAAAAATATAGAATCATCGATAAGTAATATTAAATGTGGTTATTAAGTTATTGACAATATATAGGTAACTACAAGTATTCATAAAAAAACTCAATAAACTTGTCGCAGAAAATCATTAACTGCTCAAAGATCTTTTAGTAATAAAGGAATTGCATTTTTAATTGCTAATAAAATATTATTAAAAAGCTTTTATCTTTTTTTTATTTCTTAATAACAATATGAACGTTATGAAAGGAATAATGTATGAAAAAATTAATTTTATTATTATCAAGTATAGCATTACTAGCTTTAACAACAACTAGTCTAATCGCTTGTGATATCAACCAACAAGATAAAGAAAAGCCTTCAAAAGCTGAACCTGTTGATTTAATAACTTTAGAACTAAATACGACAATATATTTATCAAGTTGATTAGATATTAATAAAACAAGTATATGATCTGAACTTAAAAATATAAATAGGCCTTTAGATATTAAATGAGAATATTTAACAATTGTTAAAACTAATGAATATGTATTAACTAGTTTAAATCAACAAGTATATACAAATAGTCAAATTCTTAGTGTTAAACAAAAAACAAATATCAATACTTTAAATAAAGATGTATTAATTAAAACTGCAGAAATCAATGCTAATAATTTAATAAGTATTTTTAAACAAAATAATCAAGAACTAATTGATTATGAACTTATATGTATAAATCAAACTAAAAATTGAATAATTAAAATAAAAGCAAATAATTTATATGATGGAGAAATTAATTTAAATATTCAAGAAATTAAACATATTGATGATGTAATCAACAATAAACTGTTTCAAGTAGAAAAACTTGATTTAAGTACAAAAGAATTAAATGAGTTAGTTAAACAAGCTTATGTAGAACTTATTGAAGTTAACATGCATTTTATGTGAGTTGATGATAACACATGAGAAATTAATGTTAGTCCAAAAGAAAGACTTTATTATGGTTCTTGTTTAATACAACTTTATATTTAATTTATAAATAACAAAAACAAAAAAAGACGCAATTTTGCATCTTTATAATACTTTGTTTAATACTTACTTTTTTAGTATCCCTATAAATTTTCTTAAATTTTTTTAAGTTAAACTTAGCTAGAGCATTATATTTTATTCAACCTGATAATATTGTTGATGTTGAAGATGAAAATGGCAATTTTTTATACAAAAAAAATGCTAAATCTACAATTGGAATAAAATTAAACTCAGACGAATACTTTGAAATTTTTAGTAATATAGAGAATATTGATAAACTAATTAAAACTAATCTTGATTTTAGCTTTGAGGACTTTAATATTTATCCTGTAAGGTGAAGTTTTAAAAATGTAATTTTCACTCCAAATACTTTATTAGATTTTAAAAATAAAAACTTTTTTTTGATAACAGAAACAGGAATTACCGATTATTCTTTTCTAGGAATAAGATACGACAAAAAAATTGGATTAGATAGTGAAGGCAATTTAATTTTTAAACAAAATGATGGTAATGAAGGTATGCAAATTGAATTAGAAATAAACTCAGACGTGTCAAATACATCAAAATTATTTTTAATAATGAAAGAGTATTTTGAAAAAATTATAGGTCAATATGTTTATAATAAAATATGTTTAGAATATATTTACAGACCAGTAAATTCTAAAATTTACGAAGATGAAATAAAAAATCAAGTTTTTAATCAAAAAGAAACACAAAAGCAGTTTTTTGAAAATTTAATAGATGATAGTGAAAAAAAACTAATAGTTAAAAAATAAGGAATTAAAATAAAAAGAGTAATTATGGAATTTAGAGAACAAATAAAAAAAATATATAGATCATTGCCTAAAAATAAGTTAGATGAGATAAATTGAATTAAGTATGAAAAAAGTTTAATTAGAATTTTAAATTTAAATCAAGAAAGTTTAATTAGTTTTAAAAATACAAAACCTTTTATTTTAAATATATCAGATTTAATTTTTTTTCAATTAAAGTCATTAAAAGATTTAGAAGAAATTGAAACTCAATGGGATGTTTGAAAGTTAATTGAAGGAAATTATTCAGAACTTAATAATGTAATAATTTTGGCTTATAAAATTTTAGAATTTAAAAATAGGAAAAAAGACAATATCTATGAATATTCTAATTCAATATCTAATGATGCTGATTTGGAAAGTCTATCTTTTATAGAACTTTTTAGACATTTTTTAGTTCATAGATTTATTGAAGTAGAAAATACAAGATTCCCTTTAGGATACCAACATTTTTATGATTGAATTAGAATTGGGAAAAAATTTAATTATTTTCAAATTGAAAATTTAAATTCATTAAATAAAATGTTTACAACTAAAAATGATGAAATTCAAATAAGCAATTTTATTTTAACAACAGAAGATATTTCAAATGACATTTATTCACAAATAAAATATACAATATTGAATACAAATATTAAAAAGCAATATAAATTTTTTTTAGAATCTCCTTCAGGAGAAATAATTATAAGTCCTCAAATGTATTTTAATAAACAAATACAAAATATTAGTTCATATCCTTTTTATGAAATATACTTTAATATTTACAAAAATAATTTAACAGAACAGTTACAAGAGCCTATCACAAGAATTAAGTTTCTTTTTTATACTAAAAATTTACTTAACTTATTTGAAGATATTAATAGATTAATATATAACACTTTAATAATGAAAACATAGCAATGAATAAATGGAGTTTAAATGAAAATTGAAAATATAAATAACGAAATTAAGAAAATTGAAATAGAAATAAATAAAATTGAATTTAGCAATTGTAATAATATTGAAGATGTTGATAAAATTACTTTTTTTACTGAAAGCATAAAAAGTAAAATAAATAATTTGTTTATAACTTTTGAAGGTTTAAATAAAGAATTAGACTATGATTTGATAGAACCTTTGTATAAAATGGATAAATTTACAAGCGAAATATTATCATGGTGCAAAAGAAATATTGCTACAAGGAATGAAGTTTTTAATTCTGATAACTCATTTAAAAAATTATTCTTTTTTAATTTATTTCTAGTTTTTGATTCTTTACAATATTCATATGAAAAAATAGATAAGTTAAATGACTTTAAAATTAAAAATAAAATTGATGAAAAAATTAAAAAAATGGAAATAAAGGATTTAAAGATGTTTGAACTTTATTGTGAGGAAAAGAAAAATGTTTTAAAGAAAATAAAAGATGCAAAAAATCCGAGACTTAAAATTCATAATTATTTTTTGAAAGAAGCAATAAATGACATAAAACGATTTAATAACATGTGAATTGATGTTATAAATTTACCAAAATCTTCTGAAGATAAAATGAAATTAATATTAGATTTAAAATTTGTTTTGATAGAAATAATTGCTTTTGACTATGCCTTTGGATATTGAAAAAATAAGAAGTTGAAAGATGAGATTTTAAAATCTTATAAGCTAATTAACTTTGAAAAAATTAATCCCAAAATTTATGATGATATTTTTTATTTAATTAATTATATTTGCGAGATTTATACTGAAGATATTTTAAAGGGTATTAGAAATATAATTAAGTAAGAAAGATTTTGGAACTTAAATAAAAATAGTAAGTAAAATAAAGTCATTTAAACTCTCTTTTACTTACTATTCGATTTCATTTTTAAAGCATATTCCCACAATTTATTTTGTTCTATTTCCAATTGCTTTGTTAATTCTTTTATTTTATTACATATTTCAAATATATTATCTTCCTCTTGATTTGCAATACTAGATAATGTTTGAGATTTCATTGCTCTATCCCTTTCAGCTTCAAGTTTAGCATAATATGCTTCTTCTTCAGCTTTTTGTTTAGATAATTCTTTTTCAATCGCAAATTTTTCTAACGTATGCTTACGATAATTTTCATCATTATATGGTTGTTTGTGTTTATCAAAGAAAGCCCCAGCATAATAATCAATTTCTTCGTCAACAATTTTAAGAATTGCTTCTTCTTCAGCTATTCATCACTCTTTTGGATATCTAGTTACTCAATCAGTAGATCACTCTTGTTCTTCCTCAGTTCACTCATCTTCTATTCAAGTAATAGATTCTTTTAATTCTAAAAGGTTTATAGGACCATTTTTGATTAGACCACCATAAGTTTGTAAATTTCACTCTTCTTCTCGAGCGGGATTATTTAAATATCTTTCTGGTTGTCCAGCACCATCAAACGTTCATCAAGCATCTCTCATTGATTGTAAATATTGTTTATCTAACTCTTGCTCAAGTTCAACTTTATTCATTCATGATTTACGCATATCTAAAAGTCTTTGAGCAGCTCCTTTTGGATTTGCAAATTGAACATCATTTGCTATTAAACTATTTCAATAAAGATCATAAATTCATGAATCTTCAGGAAGTTTTCTAATTATTTTGTCTCCATCTTCACGAAATTCATCAGGTCTATAAAAGTACGGTTCGGGATTTGTCGCCTCAATCTTGTTTGATTGTTCAACATCAGCGGGACTAAACAAAGGATTTTTCTTTTGTTTTTCGGTTAAAATTCGATCTTCTTCTCAAATTGCATTTCTTTTTAGAAATCATCATCAAAATCTTAATTCAGTCAATTTATCTTTGTTTTTACCATTAACTTTTCCACCAAAAGTTTCATTAAATTTGGATCAAGCAATATCAGCTTTTGGGTTTTTATATTCATATAGTTTTTTAGGCATTACTTTATCTCCTTGTTTGTTTATATATAGATTATATGAAAGTTATTATTTATTTTCCTTTTTTAGTTTTTAAAATTTTGAAAAATAGTGAAAAAAACATTAAAAAACTAGTAAAAAAAGCTAAAAATTAAGCAAAATAGTTAAAAATTTTGTGAATTTACTATTTTTAGCTATTAAATTTAAAGATTTTCTTAAAATATTTAAAAAATAGTTGGGTTTCAACTATAAAAACAGCGTTTTTCACAACAAAGTGACGCCATTTTTTTGGGTTAAAAACCCTTTAAAATGGGAATTATTTTGTTTTTTTAAGTATTTAAAGTCCTTAAAAATGAAAAGCGTAGTCACTTTTAAAAAGTGACGCTGTTTTTTGACGTTATAAAATGTAGATTTTATTTAGGTTTTTTGATGGTTTTCCACAAAAAGCGTAGTCACCCCTTATCCTGCTTACCATAAAATGGTAAAAAATAGCTTTCAGAAAATTAGTTTAGTTTTAGATGGTATAATATTTATAACAGCATAGGGTGTCCTATGCTTTTTTTGTTCTTTTTCTAGAAGGCTAGAAAGATAATAATATGAAAAGAAAAATGAATAGTAAAGATAAACTGGCATTTTTAAAAAATAATATAGATGTTATAAAATATAAAAAAATAGATATTGTTGAATTTATAGTTAAGAACAAATTAAATGAAAAATATTACATTTCAGATTTACTTGAAATTTTTTCTGTAAAAAGATCTTATTGAGATAAATATAAAAATAAGGTGAGTTACGTTAAAAATAAAGATTATAAGCTAGTTAAGTTAATAAAAGAAATATTTGACAATTCTCTAAAACAATATGGAGTAAGAAGAATTAAAAAGGAATTAGAATTAAAATTCAGTTTAACTGTGAATCATAAAAAAATTAGAAGAATATTGAATGAACATGAATTACTCTCTGAGTATGTTATTAAAATAAAATCTAATAGAGCTAAGAGATATGATCATAGAAATTATAGAACTGAAAATCCTAGATTTGCAAAAGACTTAATAAACAGAAATTTTAGAAAAAGTGAAAAGCCTAATCAAATATGATACACAGATGTAACATATTTAATATCTGAAAATGGAAAAAGATATATGTCTACTTTCATAGACGATTTTGATAAAAGAGTAGTGGGTTATCATATATCAAACATGAATAATACAAAATTAGTAATTGAAAGTTTAAAAAATTCAATCACTAATTCGTGTATAACAAAAGAAGAATGTAAAAACCTTATAATTCATTCTGATAGAGGCATTCAATATGTTTCTAATGAATATAAAGCATATTTAAAATTTTTAGGAATAAAAAGTTCGATGGGGCAAACAGGAGTTACTCAAGATAATATAGAAATTGAAAGATTTCACTCAGAACTTAAAAAAGGAACAATACACAATAATTCATATTTTAAATTTGATATAAATTCTTATGTAGATTTTGTTAAAAATGAATGAATCCCTTGGTATAAAAAGGAAGTTCAAAAAAGAAACAAAAACTAGCTTAAAAATGTTTTAGGTTACGATATTATCCAGATGTAAGTGAGGATAATATGGCAAATAGAAAAAACAAAAAATATTCAGCTGAGTTTAGAATTCAAATATTGAAACAAATAGATAATGGAATAAATCCTAAAGTTTTAAGTCAAAAAAATGAAATTAACATTAATACAATATATTCATGAATTAATAGTAGAAACGAAGGTAAATTAAATAAACCGGTAGGAAGAACTAAAGAAAACTTTTCAAGTTTAGAAGAGGAAAATATTTTCTTAAAAAAGTACTTAGCATGACTAAAGACACAAAATTAAAAAGAGTTGAGTTTATTAACAATGAAATAGATTCAAACAATTTAAGCATAAAAATTATGTTAGATATACTACAGTTAAAAAGATCTTATTGAGACAAATATAAAAATAAATGAAAAGAAATTAAGGGTAAAAAGAATTTTGAATTTAATGTTGTTAATTTAATTTATAATGAAAGTCTTAAACAGTTTGGGTATAGAAGAGTAAAAAATGGTTTAAAGTTTAAATTAGACATTAATTATAGCAATCATAAAATAAGACGAATAATGAAAGAAAATCATTTAATTCCGCAATATCATTTGAAAGCAATTAAAAGTGCAAATTTAAGAAAAGGTATTATTAATAGTCAATGTATTTATGAAGATAAAATAAAAAGACAATATAAGTTAGTCAATGAACCTTACAAAGTTTTTTACACTGATGTTACTTATCTTATATCTAAAGATGGAAAAAGATATATGTCTACAATAATTGAGGGATATTCTAAAAAAGTTATAGATTATAAAATATCAGATAAAAATGATCAGGAATTAGTTATAAATAATCTAAAAAGTTTCATCAAAAAAATGAGAAAAGATGCCATTGATTTAAATGGTATAATTCTACATTCTGATAGAGGAGTTCAATATCAAAATATTCAATATCAAAATCTAGCAAATAAAAATAATATTGTAATTTCTATGGGTAGAACAGGTGTTTGTTATGATAATGTTGTTATAGAGTCATTTCACTCATTATTAAAGAAAGGGACTATTTATAACAATAAAACGATTATAAACAGTATTAGTGAATATCAAACACAAGTTAAAAAATGGGTTAATTGATATAATCAGAATAGAGATTTTGAAATGCAAAATAACATTGCTAAAAGAAGACAAAATAAACATTATAAATCTAAAGCACTTTTAAAACCAAAATATTCTAAATTACAAAATAAAATAATATATTAAGGAGTTAAAATGAAAAGTAAAGAAGACATCTACAGTGAAATATATAATAAGCATGTGTTTAGTTCTATACCAGAGAACAATGAAGGCTTTTGTTTAGAATTTTTTGAGTGAGAATTATTTGAATCTGAACACATTCCTAATATAGATAGTTTTAAAATTATTGAAATGATTGAAAAAGTTTCAAAGAATTTATTATTATTTGAAAATATAAATTTAAATCTTAATAAAAATTTTGATGAATTTGAAATGATGACAATAAGTAATATGTCAAAAGCTGCTTCAAAAGTGATCTGAAATCTTTTTAAACCAAATAAACCTGTTTTTATAAAAGAACTTAATAAACTTGTGACAGAAAATCAAGCCCTAGTTCCAGGATCATTCAGAAACAAAAATATTTTTGTCAAAGGAGTTAAAAAAGAGTTTAAATTCTTAAGTGAAGAGAGAATTGATGAAAAACTAAATAAACTTTTAAGCCAAGCTAATACCTCTGAAGAAATAGCGTTACATCTACTATTATTTATAATTACACAGCAAGTTTTCTTCGACGGAAATAAAAGAACTGCATTTTTAATAGCTAATAAAATACTATTGGAAAACTTTTATAAATTTATTTTGTTAGGCGAAACTAACATTGATAAGTTTAATCTACTACTAAATGACTTATATAATAATTTTAAATATGAAAAATATAATAATATATTCAACTTTCTGAAAGAACAAATAAAAGACTTAAAATAGTTTAAGGATTCTAACTTAAGTTATTTTTTATGCAAAAAGTCACTTTTAATAATTTCTTAATCAAAAAAAGCTAAAAAAAGATGCAAAATTGCACCTTTAATAATACCTTATTTAATACTTACTTTTTTGATATCCCTATAAATTTCACTAAAATAAAAAATCTAAAAATTTTTATTTTGTATAAACTGTATAAACCAAACCATTAATTATTTCTGTTGTTTCAACTTTTAATTTTAATTTGTTTATTTGATTGAATAAATAAATACCTTTTCCCAAAATTATTGGAATTGTAGTAATCCTATATTCATCTATTAAATTATTTTCAATTAAAGGATTTACAACAGATGCACCACCTAAAATTCAAATTCCTTTGCCTTTTTTAATTTTTAAATCATTAACCAATTTTATTGCATCTGTATTTAAAAATTTAATATCTTTTTTATTTTGAATTGTTTTTGAAGTTAAAATAATTGTTTCCTTCTCGTTATATGGTCAATCATTTGGTGAAAGTTCTTCAGATATCTGACTATAAGTTTTTCTACCCATTAAAATTGTGTCTATATCTTTCATTAACTTTGAATAACTATAATCTTCTTTATTTTCTGCATTTGCATCTATATCTGTATTTAAAAGAAAATCAATTTTACCATCTTCTTCAGCTATAAAACCATCTATTGATTGTGCAATATATAAAATAATTTTTTTCATAACTTCTATACTCCTATTTCAACATTTTAACAAAAATATACAAAAAATAGATCTTTAAAATTATATTTTTTATAAAATTAAGTTTCAAAAAACAAAGAATAATTAAACATCTAAAATAAAATTGATATAAAAAAATAAGTAACTAATTTATACTGTAAAATTTTATGGAAAGGTATTTTTTATTATGGCAAAACATTGAAGAAAAACAATAAAAACTAAGAGAGTCAAGAACTCTTAACGTTGTTAGGATCTCTTTACTTATTAGAACAAAAAAAATTATACAAGAATACCTAAAATAGTTAGTAGAAAAAATATGGTTGAAACTTTTAAAATCAGAGTATACAGTTAAATATGTTGGTAAACTTCGAGAACAATTATTATTTTTAAGAAAAGCAAATGTTATGGTTACTTTTGAAAATAATTAAAATATAAGAACATAGTTATTAAAAAAGATTCTTATAAACATTACTATATCTCTTTTTTTCATTTTCTTATTTTGACTCTAAAATTTGTAAATGGAGCAACTGTGTTTATATGAATTCATTTCTATAAAGGTCAGTTAGCATTTGTTTTTGCTCATTTTCGTTTATTAGGACAGAAAAGTTCATCATCTTCTAATGTACAAATTCAATCACAAAGTTTGTATACTAAATACTTTAGCTCATCTCTTTGCTCTTTTATTGAAGAAAATGAATATTTTTCATAAAATGAATTATATAAATTTCCAAGATTATTTCATTTATATTCAGGAGTTGGGGTTTTAACCTCTTTTCCATTTCTTTCGTCTTCATCTCAACTTAAAAGTAGACTAATTCAACCAATTTGATAAGCTAAATTTTCAGTTGGGGTTTTTTCTAATTTATTTGTCCTTGTATTTCTTTTTGATTCTGAAATTGAATTAAACTCTAAATCATATTTTTCATATTTACAAAATATTTCTTTAATTAATTCTTCTTTATTAAGATATTCTTTCATGAATAACATCCGTGTTTTAATTGTAAAAATTCAACTTGCTTTGAATATATATTCTTTCGTTTATTATAACAAAAAACAAGAACTGATCCTGCAAGAGCAATTAAAAATAAAAATAAAATTAGTTTTCAATTAGACTTTAAATGAGTTTTTATTATTTGAAACCCTGAAACTTTTTTTATCATTATAAAATACTCTCCTTAATAAAAACACTTTTAAATTTTTCTCTGAAACAAATGGTATAGAGGAAGGCATTCCGGGTTCTTCTGAAATAGTTAACTTTAAGCAGTTATCTGAATGAGTTGATTTTGTAAATTTAGGAATTGGTAGAAAGTTTGGAATGCCTTTTAAACAATATTTAGCAGTTGATGAAAACGATAATTTTGTTGGTATTATAAACATAAGATTAAAACTTAATGAATATCTCTTAAATTATGGTGGACATATTGGTTATTCTGTTTCACCAGAAAACAGAAATAAAGGCATAGCGACTGAGATGCTTTCTCAGGCATTAGAGGTATGTAAAAAGGAAGGGATTTATGAAGTATTAGTTACTTGTACCAACCAAGCATCTGAAAAAGTTATTATCAAAAATGGTGGATTGTTTGAAGACATTAGAAGTGATGGCAAAACAAGTTTTAAAAGATTTTGAATAAAACAAAAAAAATCATAATTTTAATTGCAATAAAATATCATTTAAAATTTTTATAAATTTATTTTTTAAACGAAAATGATATTAATAATTTTAATCAACTACTATAATGTAATAGAGGTGAAAACTATGAAAAAACTTTTAACTTTTTTGGCTTCAATATCTTTAACAACAAATTTAATAATTTTAGCCGTTTCATGTAGTAATGAAACTGTTCATTTTGAAGATCTATCAAGTGTAATTTTGAATAAGGATTTAGGTAAACTAGATAATAATGACGAAACTACTGTAAAAAATGCTTTACTAAAACAAAATCCTACATTAAATATTAATGAAATTAAATTAACAATTGCACCTGTTACAAAAGAGATAGAAACAAACAACTATACAGTAACAGTAGAACCAATTGAAAATTCAGCTGTTTATTCTGGAAAAGTTGAAGGTATCACTTTTTACAATGAAACTGTTCATTTTGAAGATCTATCAAGTGTAATTTTGAATAAGGATTTAGGTAAACTAGATAATAATGACGAAACTACTGTAAAAAATGCTTTACTAAAACAAAATCCTACATTAAATATTAATGAAATTAAATTAACAATTGCACCTGTTACAAAAGAGATAGAAACAAGCAACTATACAGTAACAGTAGAACCAATTGAAAATTCAGCTGTTTATTCTGGAAAAGTTGAAGGTATCACTTTTTACAATGAAACTGTTCATTTTGAAGATCTATCAAGTGTAATTTTGAATAAGGATTTAGGTAAACTAGATAATAATGACGAAACTACTGTAAAAAATGCTTTACTAAAACAAAATCCTACATTAAATATTAATGAAATTAAATTAACAATTGCACCTGTTACAAAAGAGATAGAAACAAACAACTATACAGTAACAATAGAACCAATTGAAGATTCAGCTGTTTATTCTGGAAAAGTTGAAGGTATCACTTTTTACAATGAAACTGTTCATTTTGAAGATCTATCAAGTGTAATTTTGAATAAGGATTTAGGTAAACTAGATAATAATGACGAAACTACTGTAAAAAATGCTTTACTAAAACAAAATCCTACATTAAATATTAATGAAATTAAATTAACAATTGCACCTGTTACAAAAGAGATAGAAACAAACAACTATACAGTAACAGTAGAACCAATTGAAAATTCAGCTGTTTATTCTGGAAAAGTTGAAGGTATCACTTTTTACAATGAAACTGTTCATTTTGAAGATCTATCAAGTGTAATTTTGAATAAGGATTTAGGTAAACTAGATAATAATGACGAAACTACTGTAAAAAATGCTTTACTAAAACAAAATCCTACATTAAATATTAATGAAATTAAATTAACAATTGCACCTGTTACAAAAGAGATAGAAACAAGCAACTATACAGTAACAGTAGAACCAATTGAAAATTCAGCTGTTTATTCTGGAAAAGTTGAAGGTATCACTTTTTACAATGAAACTGTTCATTTTGAAGATCTATCAAGTGTAATTTTGAATAAGGATTTAGGTAAACTAGATAATAATGACGAAACTACTGTAAAAAATGCTTTACTAAAACAAAATCCTACATTAAATATTAATGAAATTAAATTAACAATTGCACCTGTTACAAAAGAGATAGAAACAAACAACTATACAGTAACAATAGAACCAATTGAAGATTCAGCTGTTTATTCTGGAAAAGTTGAAGGTATCACTTTTTACAATGAAACTGTTCATTTTGAAGATCTATCAAGTGTAATTTTGAATAAGGATTTAGGTAAACTAGATAATAATGACGAAACTACTGTAAAAAATGCTTTACTAAAACAAAATCCTACATTAAATATTAATGAAATTAAATTAACAATTGCACCTGTTACAAAAGAGATAGAAACAAGCAACTATACAGTAACAGTAGAACCAATTGAAAATTCAGCTGTTTATTCTGGAAAAGTTGAAGGTATTACTTTTTACACTGAAAAAGAAATTCAAGACAATTTAACTTATTATATAGATGAAAAAACAGGTGAAGAATTAAATGTTGCTGGATCTGCTCCTGAAGGAACAAAAGAAGTAACACACATTGGATATGATTTAAATTTCCAAGCTTATAAAATGCCACCTACTATTGAAAAAGTTCCTAATGAAATTAGTCAAGAAATTCTAAGTTTACATAGTTTATTTGAAGAAGCTGAAAGTTTTAACCAAGATATAAGTAGTTGAGATACATCAAATATAACAAGTATGAGTGCAATGTTTTCAGGTGCAATTTCTTTTAATCAAGGTTTAAACGATTGAAATACTTCAAAAGTAACTGATATGTCGCAAATGTTTAAAAATGCAAATTCATTTAATCAAGATTTAAATGATTGAGATACATCAAAAGTAACTAATATGAGTGATATGTTTAATTCATATGGAGAATTTCAGGGTAAAATTTCAAATTGAAATACATCAAATGTAGTTAATATGTCTGGTATGTTTGGTTGATTAAAACTTTTTAATGGTGATATTTCAACAAAAGAAGTAGAAAAAAATAATGAAAAATATGTCGCATGAGATACATCAAAAGTAACTAATATGAGTGGTATGTTTTATTCGGCTTATAATTTTAATGCGAAAATAGGTAATTGAAATACATCAAAAGTAACTAATATGCAAGGGATGTTTTGGGGTGCATCAAATTTTAATCAAGAAATTCATACTGTTACTGTGCCTAATGGGTCAAATCCTTCAATAATTTATTGAGATGTTTCTAATGTAACTGATATGTCCAATATGTTTCGTGATACTGAAAAATTTGAACAAGACATTTCAACTTGAAATACTTCAAATGTAATAAACATGTCTTACATGTTTTATGATGCAATAAAATACAATAGAAACTTAAGTAATTGAGACGTAGCAAAAGTAACTAATCATAATCAGTTTGACACAGGCGCTAAAATTTGGGAAGATGGATTTAAACCTATTTTTAATGTATAGAATAATAATAAACATTTATATAATTTGTTGGATTCAATTACCCATTTTATTTAAAACCATTCGAATGTTTAATTAAATACATAAAAATGAATTTAGAAAAAAATAAATAAAATAAAAGCGCAGTTTATATTAGTACTGCGCTTTTATTAAATATTGTTTCCCTTTATTTATACTTACTTTTTAGGTATCCCTACATAAAGCCTCTTTTTTTAAATAACTATTACTAAAAATGAGCAAAACATCCTAAATAATGAAAAAAAACCCTTAAAGTTATCTTTTTTCATGAAAAAACACTCATAAAAGTATTTTTTCTTTATAATAAAATGGTAGTAAAATAGTTCTTATTTACTATCAAAATATAGAATATTCTAGGAGGACACACAAAATAATGAAAAAATTATTAGGTATTTTAGCTGCAACCGGTATAGCAGCAAGTAGCGCAAGCCTAGTAGTAGCCTGTGGGTCAAAAGAAAATGGAGCAGTAGACTTAAGTAATGCACTTACAGGTTATATTGCTACAAACGACACTGACGAAGAGGAAATTATTAGCTATTTAAAAGAAACTAAGGGAGTAAAAGACCTTAAATCAAGCGAGATTGCAGTTGTTACAACAATTGCAACAGCAAATACAGAAGGAAGTGTATGAATTCACGCTTCTGATAAAGCAAAATCAGTAACAGGGGAAATCGTTTTAGAAATTGTTAAAACACCAGCAGTTAACTTAAAAACTGCTTTAAAAGATGTTTACTTTGATAAAACACCTACTGTTCAAGAAGTTATTAGTGCTTTAAGACAAGTTAAGGGACTAAAACATTTAGAAGCATATGAAGTTGAATTTGACTTAGAACAGATTAATCCTGGAGAAATAAACAGCGTTGAAGTTAAAGCAACAAATTCAGCTAAAATTGTTGAAGGTGAAGGAAACATTATTGTTGACTTGTCACTAATTAATTTAAATGAATTAAATGTTGAAGGATTAACTGATAAATCAACTGAAGAAGAAGTTGCAGCAGCAATTAACGCAGCTTGAAAAGCAGCAAATACAGAATCTAAAAAAACTATTACAAAAGATGATGTAACAATCAAACAAACTACAGGTAAAATTGGATCAAAAGGTTCAATTACTGTAACTGCAAAAGAAGACAGTGAAAAAGTAATTGGTCAAGTTACAATTGAAACTGCTGCATTAGATGCAATTGATTTATCAACAGCATTAAATGGATTAAAATTAGAAACTCCTTCAGTTTCTTCTGAAAATAATGGAAATGGATCAACTGATCCTGAAACTGGAGATGCTTTAAGAGAAAATGAAGTATTAGCATTAGGAGATATCACAATAGCTGGTACACCAGTTAGAAATCAATATAAAGCTGATGCAAAAAACTTAGAAGGTAAATCAAATCAAGATGTTATTGTTGATGCATTTAAAGAAAAAAATACAGGAGCTATTGCTGAAGATGCAACAGTTGTTGTTAAAGGAATTACTTTAGATGGAGCAAAAATTATTGTTACACCTGCTGCTGATGAAGCAACAGACGTAGTTTACAATGTAACTTATACAGGAAAAAATGAAGTAATTATTCCTTCATATGAAGAACAAATTATTTCATTCTTAAACAAAAAATATAAAGGAGAATTATCAAGAGAATTAGTTACTTCAGATATTAAATTAGAAGAAATAGCAAAACCTCAAATTAATAAAGCTGGTTCAGTTAAAGTTGAAGCAACTGAAGATGCAAAAAATGCTGGATTATTAATTAATTCAAAAGAATTAGCAACTCCTGCTTTACCAAAAATTGAATTAGAAACTGTATTAAGTAAAGAGGATTTATCTAATAAAGCATTAAATGATGTTGTTATTGAAGACATTGTTGCAGTTATTAATACTAATTTAAATAAAGTAAAAGAAGAATCAGAAAATTTATCAATTACTAAAGATGATATTACTTTCAAACAAACATTAGCAACTTCAACTAAAGAAGGATCAATTGTTGTAACAGCAAAAGACTCAGCTAATTTAATTACTGGAACAGTAACAATTACAATCGAAAAAATTGAAAAAGTTAACTTAAATATCTTTAATGATGCACAAGGTGTATTTGTTGACTATAAACCAAAAGATGGTTCAACTCAAGAATCAATTCAAGCTGATGTTTTAGCTAAATTACAAACTGTAAAAGGTTTAAAAAAATTAACTGCATCAGATGTTGATATTAAAGCAGTTCAATCATCTCCAAAACTTTCAAAAGATGCTTCAAAATACTGAGATATTAGTATTAGAGCAAACGAAAAATCAGAATTAGTTAAAGGATCAGCTTCTATGTTAATTCAAGAAGCAGATATTCCAACTGTTACTGAAGAAACAATCACGAATGCATTAAATGATGCAGTTCAAGGTAAAAACTTTAAAGATGATGCAGAAGCTATTGCAGCTGTTATTGCAGTTGAAGTTGAAGGTGTAAAATCATTTAAAGCTGAAGTTAAAACTGATGGTAATTTAGTTGAAACTGCAAACGAAGAAGGGGCAACTCCTGAAACTGAAACAAAAATTTTAAAAGTTACTGCAGAAGCAGCTGAAGGTTATCAATTAGCTAAAACTGAATTTGAAGTTGAAGTTAATATTGTTAAAGAGGCAGCTTCTGATAATAAAAAAGATATTACAGGATTAACAGCAGATGATTTAAGTTTGGAAATCTCAAACACAACATCTCAACAAGATGTACTTGATGCATTAAACACTAAATTTGGTTTAACTGAAGACACAGATAAATTAGTTTTAGATACTGATGTAACAATTACAATTAATCTTGCAACTGAAGGTCAAGCTGGAAAAATAACTATTGCAGTAGTTGACGGATCAACAAAAGTTAAAGGAACTAATGTTGAGTTAACTATTCCTGCATTGCATGCTGATACAAAAAAAGATATTACAGGATTAACAGCAGTTGATTTAAGTTTGGAAATCTCAAACACAACATCTCAACAAGATGTACTTGATGCATTAAACACTAAATTTGGTTTAACTGAAGACACAGATAAATTAGTTTTAGATACTGATGTAACAATTACAATTAATCTTGCAACTGAAGGTCAAGCTGGAAAAATAACTATTGCAGTAGTTGACGGATCAACAAAAGTTAAAGGAACTAATGTTGAGTTAACTATTCCTGCATTGCATGCTGATACAAAAAAAGATATTACAGGATTAACAGCAGTTGATTTAAGTTTGGAAATCTCAAACACAACATCTCAACAAGATGTACTTGATGCATTAAACACTAAATTTGGTTTAACTGAAGACACAGATAAATTAGTTTTAGATACTGATGTAACAATTACAATTAATCTTGCAACTGAAGGTCAAGCTGGAAAAATAACTATTGCAGTAGTTGACGGATCAACAAAAGTTAAAGGAACTAATGTTGAGTTAACTATTCCTACATTGGCTGAAGGACAACTATTCGCATTCAACCTATCAAACAAATACTTTAACTAATTAGTTAATTTATTTAAAAGATATAATTAAAGACTACTCTATGAGTCTTTTTTTATATTTATGCTAAAATCAAAATATGAAAAAACACACCCGCTTTTATGAAAACTGAATTTGATATTATCATTTAATAGCATTTTTAATATTTGCTGGTTTTTTGTGTTGAGGATTTTACTTATCAAGTTTTGTTGAACACTGATACAGTAATAATGCATTTACTAACTATGATATTTTAATGAGTTTCTTTTCTGTACAAGTTAATATAATGACTATTGTTTGATTACTTATTTATATTATTAATTTTGATAATAAGAAAAGCGGAATAACTACTGATCGTTTTAGAATGGTTATTATGAATTTAAATATGCTGGTATTTTTAATCTTTTGAATGGGTGTTGTTTATTACATTAAAACTGGACAAGATAGTATAGTTAACTATACTAATAACCAAATCTTATGTACTATAATGACTCATATGATCTGTCCTATATTACTATTTATTATTTATCAATTTAGTATGGGTAATGAAAAGTATTCATATAACTTTTATAAGAAATGAGATATCTATCTAGTATTTATTTATGCAATTAGTTATTTAGTATATGTATATATTAGAGGAGAATTATATTTACAAAATGGCAGAACTGGAAGATATCCTTATCCCTTTGTTGATTTTCAAAATTTATTTATTGGTAATTCAGTATGGTTATATTGTTTATATTTAGCTATAGCGTTTTTTATTTGATTTTCTTTACATCATGTATGATTAGTATTTAATAATAATTTAATCTTTAAGCGTAAAGAATATAAAAGAGTTATTAATTTGATTTAGTTATAGCTTAATTTTTACACTTAAATTTGAGAAATTTTTCCAATTTTAAGTGTTTTTTTATTTTTTTAGTAAAATCATACTTATAGTGAACAAATTTGTTTGCTGTTTATAAAATTAAAAGGAGAATTAATATGAAAAAATTATTAGCTATTTTAGGAGCAGTTGGTTTAACTGCTACAGGAGCTTCAGTTGTTGTTTCATGTGGAAATGGTGAAGTTACAGAAGATAAAGTAGATTTATCAAAAGTAACTTTAACAGATTTCAAAGCAACAAATGATACAACAGATGCACAAATTATTGAGGCATTAACAAAAGTTGAAGGATTAAAAGAATTAAAAGCTGAAGATGTAACTATTGTTAAAAAAGATGCTACAAAAGACGTAACTGGAACAATTACAATTACAGCTTCTGCTAATTCAAAATTAGTTTCAGGTACATTAACTTTAACTATTGATAAATTAGTAGATGAAGGTAACAAGATACCAGAAGGAACTAATGTTTCAACAAGAGATATGAACGGATTAGTAAATTCAACAAGAGTAGGTGTTGATGGACAAAATTCAATTAAATATAGAATAACAAAAGAAGTAATGAGCCCAAATTCTATTGGTTGAAATGTAAAACCTTTAACTCAAGAATTTTTTAGTGATAACGGAATATCAGGTGATGTTAAATATGTTAATTCATCAGATAAAGTAAATCTTGTAAATGCAGAATATACACTTGTAATTTTACATGGTGCAACTCAAGCAAAAAATGTTCAAAGTGATAACGGACACTATGAATTTGTAAAAATCACTGTTATTGATGGAACTGTTCATGCAAACACAAACAATACTCAAAAAATTTGAGCAGAAAATCACTGATACTAAAATATAAAACTATTTATTAAACTATGAAAACTAGCGCCAGCTAGTTTTTTTATTTTTCCATCAATAGTTTGATAAATTTGCTCTTTATATTATAAACAGTAGAATCTACACTAAGGAGCTAATCTCTTAGAAAAGAGCAATAAATATGAAAAAGACATTTAAAACACGTACGCAGTATGCTGAAAATTTAATAAATAATTTTATTAAATATTATGCTAATGCAAATTCAGCTTATATAAAATGAATGCTTTGATTGAATCAATGAAAATGTTTGTGTTATTAATGGCAATGAAAAAGATAATTTAATTAATATAGTTTCAAATGAATTGAATAAATTATCATTAGAAAAAATTACCAAAATCAAAAATAAAGTTTCGTGAATTAATTTTTCTCATGGCAGCAATAAACTGAAGCATGAATATTTATTGAAAAAAAATTTTAAATTATTACACACTTATCAGGGAATGGTATTAGATCTTAAAAATTGAAATATTAAGGATAGTTTAGACAATGACCATATTAAAGTAGTAGAAACTAAATCTGATGTTGAAACCTTTTCTCAAATATTATTAAAAGTAGTTTTGAATGAGAAACAATAGTTTTAGACAAATATTCACCAATTTTTAAATATAACTTAAAACATAATGTTAATTTAATGGTCTTAGTAAAAGATTATCAACATAATATTGTTGGGGCAGGCAATATCTACTTTGATAATGAAAATGCAATCATTGATGATATAGTAGTATTAAAATCAGCTTGTAATCAAGGTTTAGCTAAAATGATTATGTTTTATTTAATTTCTTATGTTAAACAGTTAAATAAGCAAAGTGTTCTATTATTTGGTACAGAAATTGCAACACCTATTTATAAGAAGATTGGATTTAAACCAAAGATATTTATATGCAAGTATTTTATAAATTATAGTTGGTTGTTAATTTAGTTAAAAATCATATTATTAAAGTATCCAATTTAACAATTTGATTGGTGGGAAAGGGTTTTAATATGAAAAAATTATTATCAATACTAGGAGCTGTTGGATTAACAGCAACAGGAGCCTCAGTTGCTGTTTCATGCAGTGGTGAAAAACCTGAATCAATAGTTTTAGCTTTAGGAGAGTTAAACAATAAAGAATCAACAACAATTATTGCAGCGTTTAATGCTAAGAATCCAAATAATAAGGTTTCTGACAAAGCAACTGTTAAGGATATTACAGATACAAGTGCAACAATTGTAGATGGGACTACTGAACATAAAGTTACTTTTACCATTAAAGCAACTGTTATTGAACTTAAATTAGGGGAACTTGCTGACAAACAACCAGCAACAATTATTGCAGCGTTTAATGCTAAGAATCCAAATAATAAAGTTTCTGAAGAAGCAACTGTTAATGATATTACAGATACAAGCGCAACAATTGTAGATGGGACTACTGAACATAAAGTTACTTTTACAATTAAAGCAGCTTAAACAATTAAAGATAAACAAATAACCATTTGGGAAATTCCAATGGTTATTTTTAATTTTCTTTGCTATATATGTATAATTTAATGTAAATAGGGAAAAGGTGTACATATGATTGAATTTAAAAACGTTGAAAAAATGTTTACTTTAAATAAAGGTTTAAAGGAAGTAAATATTATCATTAAGCAAGAGCATATTGGATTAGTAGGGCCAAATGGTGCTGGTAAAACTACTTTTATTGAATTATTATTAGGATTACATTTACCAAGAAAAGGTGAAGTTATAATTAATGGTGTAAAAACTACAGATAAAGATTTTAATATTAGTAGAATAGGGTATATTTCAGCTAATCTTAACATCCCTAAAAAACTAAGTGTTTTTGAATATGTTAATTATGTTAAAGAATTAGAAAATAATGAAAAATTTAACATAAACATTGATATGTTTGCTAGAGCTTTAGCGTTCGATTTAAATGATCTGTCTACAATTGGCAGTTTGTCTTCAGGAATGGTGCAAAAATTAAAAATTATTTTAGCAATATCTGGAGATAAAGATATTTTAATTTTTGATGAACCAACTAGAGGATTAGATCCATTAGCAGTAGAATTATTTGAAAAAATTATGGATAAATTAAAAACTAAGAATTTAACTATTATTTATTGTAGTCATATATTAGAAGAAATAGAAAAATTTTGTGAGCGTGGATTAATCATTAAAGATAACAAAATAGTTAAAGATGTAAATATTAAAGATCATAAATCAAATTTAAGAGAAAGCTTTAAATCATTTTATGAATTTACTGAAATAGGGGATTTTTAATTATGAGATCAAATAATAAAAAAATGCATTTAAGTGCAAAATTTCCTACTAAAAATAAATTTGCTATTTATTTTAAATATAACTTCTTTAATGGCTTCAAATCTGGTTTTGTAATTTTATCTTTATTTACAATAGCTTTAATTGGAACTATTAGTTTATTAAGCTATGTTGCTGTTAAAGTACCTTCATTTGATGAACCAGATAAAACAGAGTTAACAGTGGGTGTTGTTATGATGATAGTTGGTGCTTTAATGCTAGTTTGTTCAATCACAAGTATGAAAAGCACACTTAATGATAATATAAGCAAAAAAGTTAACCGTATATTCTTATTTGGTGGAATCAAAAGATACCAAATTAAAAACTTTGGTTTAATCTATAATGCAATATTATTAATAGCACAAGCAATTATAGCAACTCTAATAATAATTATTATATTTGGTTTAACTACAGCTATTTCGTCAGTTAAAGTTATTGAACTAATGAATTTACAATTCTTTGCAACTTTAGTATTAAAAGTACTATCAGCTTATTTCTTAGGTTTATTACTATCAGTATTAATTCAAGCTTTACCAAAAAAAGGAGCTATAAAAGTAATTATTATTATCGCTTTCTTTTTCATTCAATATTTATTAGTTAGTGCTAACTTTTCGTTAATTCCGTTATTATTAGTAGACAATTTTTATCGAAGTATAATTGGTTGAATTTTATTTATGATTCCATCAGTTTCATCAGGGTCAAGTTTTTGATGAAATGCTAATAACTGATTAATATTTGCAGGGTATGCATATAATATTGCATTTATCATTTTATTCATTTGATTATGAACATTACAAAATCGTAAAGCAACTTACTAGAAATAGTAAGTTTTTTTTAATTTTACATGATTTTTTGGCTTAAAAAAAATACACTTTTAAATGTATTTTAAGATAAAATAAAAAAGTATATTTACAAATAGAAAATAAGGATTATTTAATGGCAAACACTAAAAAAATAAATGAATCAGCAGCAAGCAAAAAACCTGTTAACTTTAGTTGATAATTTAGAAAAAGATTTAAAGACTAATATAGAGAAATTAATCAATGTTGTAATACAAACAATTAAACAAATAAAACTAATCCCGAAGAGATTTATCAAAAATTAATAGAAAATATAAATACAGCAAATATTACAATTGAAAGGCTGCTTTAAGTTCAGATAAGTTAAAGATTTATTTAATCAAGTTTTACCAGAAGAAAAATTTGTTTAGTTAATCAATGACTTCTTAGATTTTGGTGAAATTAAAATTCCTGATAATGTTAATTTAGATTTCTTAAGAGATTTAATTAAAAAACTAAAACTTGATGACTATAATCAAATAATATTAATTATAGTAATTGTTGCAACTAGTTTAACTGCGATTAATTTATTAAATATAATCTTTGCGTGAAGGTTAATGTTGTCTAAAAATAGAGTTATTCATTATAAATTCAATTTTATCAATTAATATATTTAGTTTAATTGGAAGCTTAGTATATGTAATTAATGATAGGAAAGAAGTATTTTAGAGTATAAGGAGTACAAATTATGATAAAAAAAATAGTAATTGAAAACTTTAAAGGCATAAAGGAAAAATTTGAAATTTATTTTAACGATAAAATAAATTTGCTAGTTGGAGACAATGGCGCAGGAAAGTCAACTATTTTAGAAGCTATAAATCTTGCTTTAACAGGTTTATTTAGAGGAAAATCAATAAAAAATAATTTACATCAATATTTATTTAATTCATTTTCTGTTGACGAATACATAAATAATATAAAAGAAGGCTATATTGTAGATCCGCCTATTTTATTGATTGAAATTTATTTTAAAGATGAATTACCTGAATTTCAAGGAGATAATTTTTCTAACTCCCAAACTTCCCAAAAAGAACAAGGAATTGTTTTAACTGCAAAATTAGATGAAAATTTTAGAAATGATTACAATATTTTTGTTCAAAATAAAAATGTTGCATCAATACCAGTTGAATACTATGAAGTTATATGAGAATCTTTTGCTAGACAAAGATTAATATCTCAAAAAATACCCTTTAAGTCAGCTTTAATTGATTCAGGTTTTAGTAAATTCCAAAACGGATCTGATATGTATTTATCAAAAATTCTTCAGGAAACTTTATCAAATGAAGAGGAAATTGGAATATCTCAAGCTTTTAGAAAAATAAAAGAAGATTTTTCGAGAAATGAATTAGTTGAAATTGTTAATAAAAAAATATCAGGTGCTTCTAAACTTAGTGATAAGACTATAAGATTAGCTGCTGATTATGGTATAAATTCAACATGAAATGGAAATTTAACGGTGGAGTTTGATAAAATACCTTTTGACTTTATTGGAAAAGGAGAACAATCAATAATAAAAACTGAATTAGCACTAACAGCAAAAAATACAGAAAGATCTTCAGTTATTTTAATTGAGGAGCCAGAATCACATCTAAGTCATTCTAAACTTAATGAAATGTTAAAAAAAATTAAAGATAATTTTGGTGATAAGCAAATTTTTATTTCAACACATAGTAGTTTAGTTACTAACAGATTAGGTTTAGATAATGTTATTTTGTTAAATAAAAATAAAGCAATAAAATTTACGAATTTAGAATCAAAGAAATTTTTTGAAAAAATGACGGGTTATGATACACTTAGATTGATTTTATGCAAAAAAGCAGTTTTAGTTGAAGGTGCTTCTGATGAACTAATATTTCAAAAAACATATATGAATTTAAATAATGGAAAGCTTCCTATTGAAGATGGAATAGAAACTATATCAGTAGGTACTTCATTTAATAGATTTTTGGAAATATCTCAATATTTGGATTTAAAAGTTGCTGCAATTTATGATAATGATGGTCAAATTGACAAAAAAGAGCGATGGTTTAAAGATTTCACAGGTGAAAACACTAAGAATAACATCAAAATGTTTTGTGATTCTCAAATATATGAACCTATTAATGGGCACCCCAAAATTAATAATAATACATTGGAACCTGCAATTGTTAGAGCTAATAATGTTGAAAAATTACAAAAAATTTTAGGTAGAAAAAATATGACGGAAATCGATCTTATTAAATTTATGCAAAAAAAGAAAGTTGAATCAGCATTTTCAATTTTTAATTCTAATGAAATAATAAATTGTCCTAAGTATATAGAGGAATCAATTGAATGAATAACAAAATCTTAATAGCTGCAGCTGGTTCAGGGAAAACAACATGAGTTGTTAAAGAAGCACTAGATTCAAGTAAAAAAATTTTAATAACTACTTTCACAGAAAAAAATAATGAAGAAATTATTAAAAAAGTTAAAGAATTAAATAATGGTATTATTCCTAAAAATATAAAAGTTCAAAGTTGATATAGTTTTTTAATTGAACATGGAGTAAAACCCTATCAAGGGAAAATGTTAAATAAGCAAATAAAAGGTTATGTTCTAAAAAGTAAAGATTCTAAAAATAGATATTCAAAAGAAAACGCAGAATTTTTTTATTTAACTAAAGATAAAAGAATGTATTTACAATTACTTTCGGATTTCACTTTTGAATGCAATAAAAAAAGTGACAATGCTGTAATAGAAAGAATATCAGATATTTTTGAAACCATTTTTATAGATGAAGTTCAAGATATGGCGGGTTATGATTTAGAAATTATCAAACTTTTATTTGCAACAAAAACTTCTATTGTACTAACTGGTGATCCAAGACAAGCTACGTATTCAACAAATAATGCAAGAAAAAATAAGAAATACTTAGATGGTAAAATTATAGATTTTATTGAAAAAGAATGTCCAATTAATAGTTGCATAATAGATTCAACGCAGCTTAAAAATAGTTGGAGAAATAATCAAAAAATTTGTGAATTTGCTAATAAATTATTTCCTGAATATGAGGAATGTTTATCTTTGCAAACTACAAAAGAAGAACATGTTGGATTTTTTTATGTTAGAGAAAAAGACGTGGACATATATTTAGAAAAATATTCAGCAATACAATTAAGGTATGATTCTAGAACAAAAAATATCAAAGAAAAATATGGATGCTTGAATTTTGGTGAATCAAAAGGTTTGACTTTCGATAGAGTTTTAATTTATCCTAATCCACCAATAAAACAATATTTGGAAAATGATGTTATGTTTAAATCACCTCGAACTAAATGTAAATTTTATGTAGCAGTCACTAGAGCAAAATTTAGTGTTGGAATAGTGTGTAATAATAATTTAAAATCTGAAAAGTTTCCGTTTTTTAATGAATAATTTTCAAGGTCAAAAAGGATTGTTTTTGGCTTTTTTTTTTTTTTTGCAAATCACACTTAAAATAGAAAAAATTTTCCCCATTTAAGAGTATTTTTTGGAGTATTAATCTAAAATTAAAGTAATTATTTGAAAAATTAATTAAATGGAGGGTTTATATGAAAAAACTATTAGCACTATTAGGAGTTGTAACGTTAACAACAAACGTTGTTGTAGCAGGTGTTTCAATTGCTAATGCAGACAAAAACAAGCAAAATGATATTATAGTCTTGCAATCTAAATTGCAAGCAATTTTAAGTTCAAAAACTGATGCTAGATGAGAAGTATCAGAGCTACAAAAAAAAGTAGATGAAGAAATCGGTCAAGGTGAAATTACAGTTTCATTCAAAGACTATACTAAAGTAACAAGCATAGCTAAAGCTGAATTTATATTTAAAGCAAATAATAAAAAATATACAGGTGAATTAACATTAACTCAAACTTATGAAATAAAAGATAATATAGCTGAAGATATTTCAACTATTTCATCAAGCCTAACAAGCATTCTAGTTGGTAAATCTCATGATGAATGAACTGTTGCTGTTTTACAAACAGAGATAAATACTAAATATGGAGATGGTGAAATTACAGTTTCTGGTGGGAATTATAGTGACGATAATAACTATACTGGTGAAACAAAGAAAAAAGCTGAATTTACATTTAAAGGTAATGCAACAACAGACCCACAAAATACATTAAAGTATAAAGGCGAAATAACATTAACTCATACATATACAAAACAAACTGTAATTAGCAATGATCAAATAAATACTGTTGTTACTAATTTAGCAAACCATGCTAAATTTAATAATAAAGAAGAAGCTAAATCAACTATTGAAGCAGCTTTTGCTTATAAAGAAGCAGCAAGTGATGCAGAACCAACAGGAATTAAAGGTATTAAAGAAGCTGAGGCTGTATATAATAAATCTGTTGTAGGTGATAAATCAAGTTTCACAGTTACTTTAAAATTATCAACTGGTTATGTTTTAGAACAAGCAACTAATATAGTAGAAGTTACTGTTAATTTAATGTCAAGAATAGATATTGCAAATGATGACACATTTAAATCTGATATTGAAGCATTAATAAAAAAAGATGAATACAAAGATAAAGCTTGAACTGTTGATGGACTACAAACTGAATTAAAAACTAAATATGGTTCTGATGAATTTGTTGTTACTGTAGATGATAATTCAACTAATACTTTTGATAATTCTGAACTAGGTAAAAAAACAGAGAAATTTGTTATTAAAGGTCAAGGTTCAAGTCAAAACGACAAACAATATCAAGGAGAACTTAAAGTTACTCATGATTATAAAGTTACTGCTAATATAAGTACTATTAGAACTGGTTTACAAGAGATTTTAAATGTTAAGGATTATGAAGAAAAAGCATGAACTCAAACGGCATTACAAGATGCTGTTAACACTAAATATGGTGATAACCAAATTATTGTTGAAGAAGCAAATATATTAAAAGAAGACAATCCAAATGTTGTTAAGCATTCAAAAGAATGAAAATTTATTGGTAATTCTACTGATTCAAATGATTTTGTTTATACAGGAGATGTGACTTTAACTCATACTTGAAAATCATATAAAGTTTTAGCTAGTGATATTCAAACAGCAGCTGAATTTGCTGTTAACGGAAAACCATATGCAACAATTGAAGCAGCTCAAGAAGATATTACAAATGCAGTAATAAGAGCTGTTACTGGTGTTGCTAGTGTTATTTATCCAAAAGAAATATCAAAAGACTGAAGTGATGAAACAATTAAATTTACTGTTAAACTTAAAGAAAATTATGTAATTGAAGGAAAAAATGATTTTAGTGTAAAAGCTAAAGTTGGATCAGATATAACAGTTTCAACTGATGCAGTTAATGCTGCGATTAAAGCAGTTGTAAATGCTACAAATGTTACTTATGCTACAAAAGAAGAAGCTAAATCAGCGATTGAAGGAGTTTTATTAAGTGATGCTTGAAAAGATCAAGTTACTGGAGTTGTTACAACTACAGGTGAAGCTTCTAGTGAGAAAGTTGAAAATGGTACATATTCAGTTGTGTTAACTGCTAAAAATGGATATGAATTGGATAAAACTGATGCTATTACAGGAAATTTTGAATTAACTCAATTAAATAAAATAGTTTCAACTGATGCAGTTAATAATGCAATTAAAGCGGTTGTAAATGCTGATGGTGTTACTTATGCTACAAAAGAAGATGCTCAAACAGCAATTCAAAATGTTTTTGCAAGTGATGCTTGAAAAGATCAAGTTACTGGAGTTATTACAACTACAGGTGAAGCTTCTAGTGAGAAAGTTGAAAATGGTACATATTCAGTTGTGTTAACTGCTAAAAATGGATATGAATTGGATAAAACTGATGCTATTACAGGAAATTTTGAATTAACTCAATTAAATAAAATAGTTTCAACTGATGCAGTTAATAATGCAATTAAAGCGGTTGTAAATGCTGATGGTGTTACTTATGCTACAAAAGAAGATGCTCAAACAGCAATTCAAAATGTTTTTGCAAGTGATGCTTGAAAAGATCAAGTTACTGGAGTTATTACAACTACAGGTGAAGCTTCTAGTGAGAAAGTTGAAAATGGTACATATTCAGTTGTGTTAACTGCTAAAAATGGATATGAATTGGATAAAACTGATGCTATTACAGGAAATTTTGAATTAACTCAATTAAATAAAATAGTTTCAACTGATGCAGTTAATAATGCAATTAAAGCGGTTGTAAATGCTGATGGTGTTACTTATGCTACAAAAGAAGATGCTCAAACAGCAATTCAAAATGTTTTTGCAAGTGATGCTTGAAAAGATCAAGTTACTGGAGTTATTACAACTACAGGTGAAGCTTCTAGTGAGAAAGTTGAAAATGGTACATATTCAGTTGTGTTAACTGCTAAAAATGGATATGAATTGGATAAAACTGATGCTATTACAGGAAATTTTGAATTAACTCAATTAAATAAAATAGTTTCAACTGATGCAGTTAATAATGCAATTAAAGCGGTTGTAAATGCTGATGGTGTTACTTATGCTACAAAAGAAGATGCTCAAACAGCAATTCAAAATGTTTTTGCAAGTGATGCTTGAAAAGATCAAGTTACTGGAGTTATTACAACTACAGGTGAAGCTTCTAGTGAGAAAGTTGAAAATGGTACATATTCAGTTGTGTTAACTGCTAAAAATGGATATGAATTGGATAAAACTGATGCTATTACAGGAAATTTTGAATTAACTCAATTAAATAAAATAGTTTCAACTGATGCAGTTAATAATGCAATTAAAGCGGTTGTAAATGCTGATGGTGTTACTTATGCTACAAAAGAAGATGCTCAAACAGCAATTCAAAATGTTTTTGCAAGTGATGCTTGAAAAGATCAAGTTACTGGAGTTATTAGTGTTGAAGGAATGGCTTCAGAAACTGAAGTTGTTCAAGGTAAATATTCAGTTGTTTTAACAGCAAAAGAAGGACACCAATTAAGTGGTGAAAAAACTATTGCAGGAACTTTTGATTTAACTAAAGCAGATATAACAGTTTAAACTGATGCAGTTAATAATGCAATTAAAGCGGTTGTAAATGCTGATGGTGTTAATTATGCTACAAAAGAAGATGCTCAAACAGCAATTCAAAATGTTTTGGCAAGTGATGCTTGAAAAGATCAAGTTACTGGAGTTATTAGTGTTGAAGGAATGGCTTCAGAAACTGAAGTTGTTCAAGGTAAATATTCAGTTGTTTTAACAGCAAAAGAAGGACACCAATTAAGTGGTGAAAAAACTATTGCAGGAACTTTTGATTTAACTAAAGCAGATATAACAGTTTAAACTGATGCAGTTAATAATGCAATTAAAGCGGTTGTAAATGCTGATGGTGTTAATTATGCTACAAAAGAAGATGCTCAAACAGCAATTCAAAATGTTTTGGCAAGTGATGCTTGAAAAGATCAAGTTACTGGAGTTATTAGTGTTGAAGGAATGGCTTCAGAAACTGAAGTTGTTCAAGGTAAATATTCAGTTGTTTTAACAGCAAAAGAAGGACACCAATTAAGTGGTGAAAAAACTATTGCAGGAACTTTTGATTTAACTAAAGCAGATATAACAGTTTAAACTGATGCAGTTAATAATGCAATTAAAGCGGTTGTAAATGCTGATGGTGTTAATTATGCTACAAAAGAAGATGCTCAAACAGCAATTCAAAATGTTTTGGCAAGTGATGCTTGAAAAGATCAAGTTACTGGAGTTATTAGTGTTGAAGGAATGGCTTCAGAAACTGAAGTTGTTCAAGGTAAATATTCAGTTGTTTTAACAGCAAAAGAAGGACACCAATTAAGTGGTGAAAAAACTATTGCAGGAACTTTTGATTTAACTAAAGCAGATATAACAGTTTTAACTGATGCAGTTAATAATGCAATTAAAGCGGTTGTAAATGATGATGGTGTTACTTATGCTACAAAAGAAGATGCTCAAACAGCAATTCAAAATGTTTTAGCAAGTGATGCTTGAAAAGATCAAGTTACTGGAGTTATTACAACTACAGGTGAAGCTTCTAGTGAGAAAGTTGAAAATGGTACATATTCAGTTGTGTTAACTGCTAAAACTGGATATGAATTGGATAAAACTGAACCTATTACAGGAACTTTTAAATTAACTCAAAAAAATGAAAAAATAGAATTAAGCGAATTAAATTTAATTACATCAATCACAGTTCTTGATATTAATTCTGAAACTATAATAGATGATATATTAGATGGTGTAATTGATCAAAATTCTTCAGCTATTTTAGATAGAACACAATTAACTGTTAAACAAGAAAACAATGATTTCTTTTTAGAACCTAATAATGATCAATCTAAATATTCTGGAAGTATTAAATTAAATGTAACAGAAGCAGAACAAAAAACTAATAACCTTTCTATCTTCTCATACTCAATAATTTCAGATAAATATTCTAACTAATTAGTTAACTATTTATTCAAACTAACATAAACTATTTATGTTAAAATATAATAATTTATTAAATTAAAAAAGGAGTATATATGATTAACAATTGTTTTAAATAAGCCTATTACATCAAATATTACAGGTATGCATTTTTATGTTAATGATATTCCTGTTGATTGTATGATTAAAACAATTGATCAGTTTTATTTACAAACTAATAATGTTTTTGATTTAATGCATTTAAATGGAGTTATTATTTATGATACTAATAATGAAGTTAATCAAGCATTAGATTATTTTATTAAACATCATAAAAAAGTTATTAATAATCAATTGCTAATAGATAAATACCGTTATAAGTTTACTCATTTAAAATATAAGTTATTTAAAAGATTAAATACTAATGATTTAACTACTAAGTATTTATTTAATGTTAGCTTTATTACATTTATGGATTTTTATATATTAACTAGAGCAATACAATCAGGTAAGTTTAAACTTGCATTTGATATGATGCAAGTAAAAGATAAAAAATTATTTAAGCTAGTACAAGCATATCAGACTACTGTTGATGAAAAGATAATGTATGAATTAATTGATCAGATCTTTTCATATATGTTAGAACCTTATAATGGTTATTGAAAAAATGAAATTTTATTTAGAGAAGATATTAATACTAAAATAGAAGATGAAGAGATGCTAATTAACTATAATTTTAATAAATAATTATTTTTTATTAATTTTTTGATTTTATTTTGTAATAACAATATGAAGTTAGAAAAGAGGTAATTATGCAAAAACTAAAAGTTGATAAATTAAAAGATATAAAAGGTGGGGCTGCTTCAGGAGCTTTATTAAATGGAATAGGTTCTATTATTGGTAAAACAGGAGATTTTATTATTGATGTAGCAATGTTACCATTTGCTTATATAGAAGCTGCTAAAGGTCATGATAAAGCAAAGTTTAAAATAGGTAATTCAAGTTTTGAATTTGATGATACAACTTCTGTTAAGTTAAGTGCTAATAATAATATTTCAGATAATGTCATTAAACTAGAAACTATGAAATCATTTGATAATAGTGTGATTAATCAAAATAATAATTTAGAAATACTACAACCTGTTAACACTACTTTAGATGCTAATATAGCTAAAGATGTTGTATTTAATAAGTTTTTTGGTTAAAACAATCAAGTAACATGATTTAGTTAAACTCTTTAGTTGAATTATAAATTGGTTTGTAGTATCATTTAAATGTTGAAATCAAGTTTCAACCGCTCTTATCTAATACGTATTTAAGCAGATATACATCTCACGTATGAAGGCGAGTCTAGACTGGAGGATAAATATGTTCGCAATTATAAAAACAGGTGGAAAACAAATTAAAGTTGAAGCTGGAATGGAAATCTTTATCGAAAAAGTAAATGGTGAATTAAACACTGAAGTTACTTTTGACGAAGTATTAATGGTTGATGGAAAATTCGGAAGCCCATTAGTAGAAGGTGCTAAAGTTATCGGTACAATTGTTAAACAAGGTAAAGGTAAAAAAATTCGTGTAGTTAGATACCACCCAAAGAAAAATGTTAATAAAGTTTATGGTCATAGACAACCATATACAAAAGTAAAAATTGAAAAAATTGAAGCTTAATTTATGATTAAAGTCAAAATTAAACATGAGGGTGAATATATTAAACAATTTGAAATATCAGGACATGCTGAATCAGGACCTTATGGACAAGATCTTGTGTGTGCAGCTGTTTCAGGAATAGTTTTTGGAGCATTAAACGCTTTGGATATTCACTTTAACAAAGATGCAGATTTAAACGTTTTAGAAAATAAAATTATTATTAAAAGTCAAAACAGTGAAAATCAATCTTTACAAATAATGTTAAAAATGTTGAAAGTTCAATTATCAACAATTCAATCACAATACAAACAATTTATAGAAATTATGGAGGTATGCTAATATGCGTTTTATATTAAATTTACAATTCTTCGCTTCTAAAAAAGGAGTAGGTTCAACTAAAAACGGCCGTGACTCAGAATCAAAACGTTTAGGAGCTAAAAAAGCTGATGGACAATTTGCAAACGCAGGTTCAATCATCTTTAGACAAAGAGGAACAAAAATTCACCCAGGTCAAAATGTAGGTCGTGGTGGAGATGATACTTTATTTGCTTTAGTATCAGGAACTGTTAAATATGAAAAATTCGGAAAAGGGCGTACAAGAGTTAAAGTTGTACCTGCTGCTGAATAATAAATTCATAAATAATTAATTAGTCGATTGTATCGACTAATTTTTTTTGTTATTTTGTTAAAATATTATAAATGTTTGAAAGAGGTAGTTATGGTTAAAATGTTAATTATTATACTTTGTATAATTATCGCAATTTTTATAATAGGTTCAATTACGTTTTTATTAACTTTTAAAAAAAATAGAATTGAATCAGTTGATACACAAATTAAAAAGAACGAAGAGTTATTAAACACTAATCGTAAAGTATGAATGCGCAATACTAAAAGAACAGTATTAGTTGATAAATACAACTATTATGAACACTTTGAGGAATTTCCTTTTAATTCAGAATTTATAAATACAAAAGAATATTTAGTTAATAATAGTTTTTCTTTTACAACTACAAATGATGTTATTAAAGAACTAAGTGATGCACAATCAAAATTGCTAAACTTTTGACTAGTTGAACAAAGGAAATTATTAAAAGCTTTTGATCAAACTGGTTTAGAAGATACATATGAAAATAGAAATTTTTTGATGAAGTTTTACAATGAATCATTAAATATATATATGAAAATAATGAGTCAAGGGTTTGTGCCAAGAATTTTAAAAGCTAAAATAGATTTTTTAAAAGGGGAAAATCTTTTAGATGTAAATAGTCAAATATCAACAATGCAATCTTGAATAACAAAAGCAATTGCTGATTTAATTAATGAATTATTTAAGCAATCAGGAGTTTATCAACAAACTCATCAAAATACACAAAGTCAATACAATCAATATACACATCAACAACAAAAACAAAGCAGAATGTCAGATCAGTTCAGTGACATTAACTGAGCATATCAAACTTTAGGTGTCTCACCAAAAGCTACAAGTGATGAAATTAAAAAGCAATATCGTAAATTAGCGATGACTTATCATCCTGATAAGAATAAAACACCCGAAGCAAAAGATAAGATGGTTGAAATTAATCGAGCATATCAATTTTTAAAATCAATTAACAAAGTTAATTAAGGAGAATATTATGGAAATTAACAATAAATTATTATTAGATAAATACTTTAATGAAGCATTAGAAAAAACAAAAGAGTTAATTAGTATTCCTTCAGTACTAGCTGAACCTATTGGGAATATGCCATTTGGAAAAGGAGTTAATGATGCATTAGACTATATTATTAACTTAGCAAACGAATTAGGTTTTGAAACATATCGAGATGAAACAAATAAATATGGATTTTTAGAATATGGTGAGGGAAAAGAATTATATGTAATTCTTTGTCATTTAGATGTTGTGCCTGCTGGAGATATGTCAGAATGAGTTACAAACCCATTTGAACCAATTGAAAAAGATGGTAAATTGATTGGACGTGGAAGCATTGATGATAAAGGACCAACTATGATGAATCTTTATGCATTAAAATACTTAAAAGACAATGGATGAAAATCAGAGAACTACAAAATTAGAATGATATTTGGTTTAAGTGAAGAAACAACTTGAGAATGTATGGAAAAATATGTAGCAGATCATGGTATTGCATCTGCTGGTTACGTTCCAGATGGATTATTTCCTTGTGTTTATGCAGAAAAGTGAATTAATAATATGGATGTAATCGCAAATGTACCTTGTGATTTTGAAATTAAAGGTGGAGAAGCATATAACATGATTTGTGATAAGGTTACTTATAAAGGACCAAGAATCAATGAAATTAAAAATGAATTAGATGCAATGAAAGATATTCATACATCAATTGATAATGAATTGTTAATTGTTAAAGGAAAACCAGGACATGCATCAACTCCTCATGTTGGAGTTAATGCAGTTTCTCATTTAGCATTTGTGATGGATAAATTAGGATTTAAACACCCTTTAATTCAATTTATTGCCAAAGAAGCACACTTAAACTTTAATATGTCTAATATTTTCAAAAATATTGCTGATGAAACTGGTGATTTGACTCAAAATATTGGAATCATTGATATTAAAGATAATAAAGGAATGTTCACGTTTAACTTTAGAATTCCTGTTTTATCAGAACCTAAGGAAAAGTTCTTCCCAATTATTGAACAGGCCTTTAATAAATATGGATTGGAACATGCTAAGCAAAGAATTGAAGATGCTGTATATTTCCCAAAAGATGGTGAAGTTGTTAAAAATATTATGCAAGTTTATCAAGAAATTACAGGAGATTTGATTAGTCAACCCCAAGCAATGGGTGGAGGGACTTACGCTAAAACAATGCCTAACTTAATTGCATTTGGCGCTGTTATGAGTTTAGAAGATTCACCAATGCATGATTATAATGAATATGCAACTATTGAAGAATTGAAAAAAATGATTAAAATTTATGCAAAAGCAATAACAAAATTAGCGAAGTAAAAAAACGAATTTATTTGTTCGTTTTTTTATTTATGATAAGATATTTTTATTATGAAAAAAGTATGAGAAAAATTTAAAATAGAAGTATTTTGTTGAAAAACACTACTTTATGTTATGTATATTTTATTTTTTATATTTTCAGTTACAGTAAAATTTTTATTTGCTGAATTTTTCTATGCTTTGTTCTCAGCTAATTTGGCTTTATTCTTTTTTATAAATATGATTAAGTCATTTAAAACAGTATTTAGTAAGGGAAAAATTCAAATTAACATTTTAGATATCTTGATGAGAGGAATGTGAATCTCATTACTAATTCACGAACTAATTCAAATTATTATTAATGATAGTATCAATCAGTTTACAGCTTTATATTGAAATAATTTTATATTTACCATTTCATTTATTATGAGTATTTGCTTTTTTATCATATTTCTTTTTAATATAAATATTAGTAAGCTTTTAAAAGATTACAAATTTAAAAGTACATTTATTAATTTTAAAACAAATGTAAAGGAATTTATTAGATATGCCATTTTACTATTTACAAAAGTAATTTTAAAAGCTGTTCATAGAATTAAAACAAATATTTTTAAGTTTCAAAAGATGCTATATTTATATTTTAATAAACTGCTTACTATAATAAACTTTAAGATTGGAACACCGCCAAAATTTAACCTTCTATTAATTTAATTAATAAAGGAGGAAATAAAAATGAGAGAATTAATTAAAATAGATAATTTAACTAAAGAATTTAAAAATGGTCATGGAATATATGACATTAATTTATCAATTAATGAAGGCGAAGTTTTTGGTTATTTAGGACCAAATGGAGCTGGAAAATCAACAACAATAAGACACATATTAGGTTTTATGAAACCACAAAAAGGAACTATAACAGTTTCAGGAATAAATGCATGAAAAGATGCAAGCAAAGTTAATGAAATCTTAGGGTATGTTCCTGGTGAAATAGCAATGCCAGAATTTATGACTGGGATTGAATTTATTAAGTACATATTTGAAATTAGAAAATTAAAAGATTGAAAGTATGTTGAAGAGCTAATTGCTTTTTGAGAATTTGATCCAAAAGTAAAAATTAAAAGAATGTCAAAAGGAATGAAGCAAAAAGTTAGTTTAATTTGTGCATTTATGCATAAACCAAAACTTTTGATTTTAGATGAACCAACATCTGGTTTAGATCCTTTAATGCAACAAAAATTTATTGATTCAATTAAACAAGTTAAAGCGGAAGGCAGAACTGTGATTTTAAGTTCACATATCTTTCAAGAAATTGAAAAAACTTGTGATCGAGTGGCAATTGTTAAAAACGGAAGAATAGTATCAAATATTGACATGAATGAAATTAAATATAATGAAAACAAAACTTATGAATTAGTATTTAAAAAACATGATGATCAAAAAACATTTATCAAAGAATATAACCAAAAAAATATAGAGATTATTGATAAGAAAAAAATTATTGTTAGTTTAAAACAAAAAGATATACAAAAATTTTTAAAATCAGTTGCTAAATATGAAACAACAATATTTAAAGAAATTCCTTTTACTTTAGAGGAATACTTCATGCACTTCTACAAGTTTGAGAAGGAGGATGGAATCAATGGTTAATAAAGCAATTTTAAAACAACATTTTAAATCAAATTTTGTTCTTTGATTAATCTTAATTTTAATGCCAGCACTATTTGTAAATTTAATAGTTCCTTTAACTATTAATGCGACTCCTGAGGGAACTGCTCAAATTTCAATAATTTTAAAATTAGCAGTGTTTACTTCAATTGGATTTCAAGTACCATTAATTTACACTATTATTGCTTCTAATAAAATAATGGTTGGAGAAGTACAAACAGGTAGAATTACTTATGTTATTGCATCTCCTTTAAAAAGAACAACTATAATTAATACAAAAATAATCTTTATGGTAGCTAGTTTAACAATTGGGTGCATTTTAAATATAATACTAACCGCTCCAATTATTGCGATGAATGCAAGTAAAATAGATATTTCAATGGGTGGTTATTTAACCCAATTAATTGGTATGTTTTTATTATTATTTATGACATGTGGAATTACATTCTTAGCTTCAACATATTTCAATAAGGCTGTTTGGTCTTATGTTGTTGGTGCTGGAATTCCAATTCTATTTTACATTTTGTCAATGTTAGCAAATTCAAGTGTTCCAGCTTTGGAAAACTTAAAATATATTACTTTAAATAGTTTATTTAACGAAACCAATTTATTGGAATCAAATGGTGAAAAATTTGTTTTAGCTTCAGCAGATAAATGAATAGGGCAATATTTGGCTATGTTTGTTATCGGGACAGGTTTATTCGCAACTTCAGCTTTTGTATTTAAAAATAAAGATTTATTATTATAAATATTTTTAAACATCTTAAAGGTGTTTTTTTATTTTTAGATTATAGAACACTTAAAATGTAACATTTTTTTATTTAAAGTGATATATTAAAAATAGTGATTTTTAATGAGAGGAAAATACCAAAATGAAAATGAAAATTAGAATGAAATTATCTGCTTTGTTATTTATAGCATTTATACCAATTTTTTGTATTCTTATTGATTTAATAATGTCTGTTGCACAAACTAGTGAATCAGCAATTAGTTTTGATGTATCATTTATAAATCAAATTATTTATTTTTCTGTATGGACAACATTATTAACTTCTATTTGGGGAATAGCTTCTGTATTGAGTTATTTTAGAAAACCAAGTAATAAAATTGCTTGAGCAGAATCTGATAATGTTGCTACGATGGTTATGACATATCAATTAATTGTATTTTTTGTGTACACTGTAACATTTATAGCTTACATAGATGACATTGCAGGTTTTGATACATGATTTAAGATTTTAAAATCAATACTTGAACATTGAATATTACCGGTTGTTATAGTAACTTATTATTTTTTAAGAGAAAGAACATCAAATTTATCATGAAAAGAATTCTTAATAAAAAAAGCATGAATTAATTCTATTATTCCAGTTTTCTATATATTTTTTGTAGGAATTAGAGGATTTTTAATTCTGCATTTCCCAAATGGAGAAACTAATAATATTCCAATCTTTCCATATAGACAAATTGATCCAACAAAATACCCAGTTTATATATGACTTTCAGGAATTCTTAGTTTTATAATACTACCATCATTCATAAGTACGGGGCTAAATTTTGCATCAATTAAAGCACATAATAAACTTATTGTAAACCAAAAATGAAACAAGGACTTTGATCTTGAACTGCGAGCGAAGTTTTAATTTAAAATAATAAATAAATCAAAGCATAGGTGCAGACCTATGTTTTTTTATTTAGTTTATTTTTTTACCTGAATAATTATATAATCATGCTAAGAGGTGATTTTAATATGTTATTAGCTTCAGGTTTGCAAGCATGAGGAAATATTATGATTTCATTTTTGTGAACAATACTAGGTTTATTTATTATTTGAATTCTTTTATTAATATTTTCAAGCATTAATAGACATTGAAAAATCAAAAACTTAACAGACAAACAAATTGTTTATCTTGAATATGTTAAAAATGAAAGAAAAGATCGTTATTTGAAAATTAATTGAGCATTATTTATATCTTTAATTGTTGGTGTCTTTTTTATGATGTTCCAACTACATTTTACTCCTATTATTTTAAGAGCTGCCCCAATCCAAAATCTAGACTTATATATTGGTTGAGCACTATATGGAGTTTGAATATTTTTGACTATAATTGCAATATTAAACATCTTATATTCAGGAAAAAATATATGCAGAGCAAATATGAAAATGAAAGATGAAATGAGTGAAGACGAATTTAAGTATTACGTAGGTAATTATATAAATAAAGTTAAAGTTAAAGATTTAAAAGAAGCGTAATTAGGGGTTTTTAAATGTATTTTTAGACAGGTGAATGATATAATAAAATTAGGTAGAAATAGCCAAAGAATGATAAAGAAAGTGAACTTAAGGTTACAGCAAAAGTTTATTCTGATTTCTTAAAATATTAATAAAATAATTATAAAAAAAGTAGATCAACTATGATCAATTTTCATGTTATGGAAGAAAAATGCAATGAGTGCAATGAAGAACTAAAAAGAATGTTGCTAAAAGATTGTAATAAGTGTGAAGTAGAAAAAAACATATCTTTAGTTTGTTGGAAAAATTTATTTTTAAAAAATAAGGCATCAGCAGAACTTTATGCATATATTAAAGCAAATAATGTGGCATTAAATAATTTGGTTAAATATTCTGAATTAAATGATTATGAAGAATATAAAAAATATATTGATATATTTAACAAAATTAAGTGATTGTCATTTCAAGAATTAAAATCGAAAGATGATCAATACGAAATATTATCTAAAGTTTTAAGTAAATTATCAAAAGAATCTATAAGGAGTTAATTATGGAAATACTTTTTAAATGTCCTCATTGTGGGGAAGAAATAGCAAAAGAATCGTTTGCTAATCATAATTCAAATTGAACTGTTATTGAAAATTATTTAAGTGAGTTAAAGCAAAAACAAGAAGATGAACTTAGAATTCAATTGAGAAGCGAATTATTAGCTCAGTGAAATGAAAAACAAAGAATTGAGATTAACCTTATTAAACAGGAAATGATAAATGACTTCAATAAACAGTTAGAGGTTTTAAATTTTTCAATTAATGAAAAGGAAAATTTAATTAATAAATTGAATGAACAAAAGTCTTTAGAAATAGATAAAGAAAAAAATATTTTGACTAATAAATTTAATGATATTAAAAATGAGCTACAAATCAAATTAGCGAATAAAGAAAATGAATTAAAGGCGTTAGCAGATAAATTAAATCTTGAGCTTGAAAAAAATAAAGAAAGTTTAATTAATGAGTTTAGTCAGGAACTTAATACTTTAAAACTAGAATTAAATAATAAAAAAAATGAACTTGAAAACTTAACAAAACAAAAAGAATTAGAATTTGAAGTAATTTCTTCTAAACTAACCAATGATTATGAAAAACGTATAGCAGAATTAGTTCAAGCTAATCGTGAATTTAAAATTATTAATTCAAAACGTAAAGGTGAAAACTTTGAGCATGAAGTTTATGAAGACTTAGTTAAAGCATTTTCATTATTTGATGTTATTGAAAAAATTACAACAGGAGAGAAAAAAGCGGATTATTTACAAACAATTAAAAATTATAAGCGTGAAGAAATCGGAAAGATTGTTTACGAAGTTAAAAATGCTGAATGAAGTAATACTTGAGTTCCCAAATTATCAACAGACGCAGCAAGTAATAATACAAAGTATGGTATTTTAATTGCAACAAGTTTTAATGATAAATATCCAGGCTTACCATTTGTTAAAAGTGAAGAATATGAGAATATTTGAATTACAGATTCTGAGAGTTTCATTTTTGTTGGTCAAATTGTTAGAAGATTAATTGAATTTGAAAATGAATATAACCAAAAAATAAAAACATTCACTGATAATTCAAATAATGATTTATTAATTGAACTTGAAAAACAAAAAGAGCAATTAAATGAATATTGAACTATTCAATTCCCAACTGCTTATAAAAAAATGCAAAAAGAATTAGAAGACCTTGATAAAGTAGCAGATAGTTTAGAACGTAATTCATCAAGAATTAAAAAGTCAATTAGTGTTATTAATCAACAATTCTTTAATAAAGTGCAAAAAGGATTATCAAAAATACTTGGAGAAATGATTGAAGAAAAAGATTAAAAGCTGCGTCTGCAGCTTTTATTTGTATTACAATGATAAGTAGAAAAGATATATTTTTTTAACAAATAGAAGCTTGATCTCATACTAAAATGAAATTGGGTTAATCTAACTCTATGTAACTATGACAATTCATACGCCAATATTAATAAGTCACAATTCCAATTAATCTTTTCTACAATTTATTTATATAAGAATTTAGTTCTTATTTATTTGTTAAATAAATATAATGAAAGTACTTAAATTAAATAGAAGTACTTTAGGAGATAAAATGTTTGAAAGTATTAGAGAAAAATTAAATTCTATTTATGAAAGCAATGAAATTAGCTCTCACAAGTTAATTGCTAAATATTTAATTGATTGTTTAGATAATGATAAGACTCCAACTACTAAAGAATGCTCAGAAGTTTGTTTTATATCTGAATCAGCTTTAACTGCCTTTTCAAAAAAATATGGTTATCAAGGTTTTAGGGAAATAGCTGTAAGAATAAAAGTAGAGCGTGAACTTTATAAGCCATTTAAAAAAGATACAAAAAGAGTTAAGACAACGAATGTTAGAGAGTTAGTAAATAAATATTTTGATCAAATTGATTTACAAGAAGATCAACTAAACAAACTAGTAAATAAAATTAAGGATGCTAATAAAGTATATTTAATAAGCTCTTATGAACAAGAAGAAAATGTAAATTTATTTAGTAGTGAATTACACTTTAAAAATATTGAAGCATATTTTACTAAGCAAAAAAGACTTGAAGATATGTGAATTGAGAAGTGTGAAGCTAACGATCTATCTATTTTCTTAGTTTGTGGTTTAGATAATCAAAGTTTAACAAGACTGTATACTCTAGCAAAAGAACAACAAAAAAACATATTTATTATTAGTTCTTCTTCGCAAAGTCATAAATTCAAAGAAGAAAATTCAATAATTTTACAACAAGAATGTGATATGGAAATTTATTTGTCTATTAGAAGTATTGTTATTAATTATTTGTTTGCAAAAATATTATCAAAATTGTAAACAAAAGTGAATGCTATTTAAATAACACTATAGTGTGTCTTAAAAGGGCTGTATATTTGTATAATATCATTATTCTTTTATTTTATAAATATCTATTCGGGTAGTAAAAATAGTTTAAAAAGTCAAAAATTAGAGTGTAGGTAAATTATTTTTTTAAATAGTTTTCTTACACATATAAAAAGGAGACATTACTATGTTAAAAACAATTGCAGTAGCATCAATAGCTGGAATGCTTAGTTCATCAAACGGGCAAATTATAGAAAATGTATCTAGAATACATAAAAATGAAGTATCATATATTGATAAATATAATGATGAAGAAATTGTTAGTTTAGATAACGAAGGAAAGTTTGATTATCACTATAGTCCAGAAACAGGACCACAAATTCAAGCTACATTTTGACAATGAAGTTTTGGTTCAGAAGGAATTTCAAATAATGAAGAATTACTTGAAAGTTATTCTCAAATGCTTCCTTATGCTAATGGTCAAAGATATACACCAACAGCATACATTAGAAGTGAAAAATGAAACGACAGTTATTCTTTAATCGATCCAATGGCATTCGACTTGTCAAATGTTAAAGAGGGTAGAGTTGAATCAATAGAAGACTTTGCAGAAAAGGCTACATGATTTTGACAAGCAGAATATAAAGGTCAATATTACAATCAAGTTAAATGAGGTGTTTCTATTTCAACTTATACTGATGACTTAAATCGTTTTATATTGCAATTTACAACAGGTTTTGACCTAGAAATTAAAGATGATATAAGTTTTGACTTTGGTGGTCAAATTGCACCAGAACTAAAACTAATATCTGCAAAATAATCTTAAAATTTTAGAATAACAATAAAAAATTAAAATAAAATTTATTTAATGTCTTGCAAAAAAGCTTAAACACTATTTGTTTAAAGCTTTGCAAGACATTTTAATTACTCAAAAGATAAAAATTATTTATCAAAATTTTCAAACTTAATGATATTATTTATATAATGTGAAAATAAAAAACAAAGAGGGATTAGGATTATGAAGACTAACAAAAATATTTCGAGAAATGCAGCTTTTTTCAAAATAATTGGAAGATATTATGTGAAATACTGATGAATAACTTTAATTTTAGCTCTTACAATTTTGTCATTTTGTTTAACTAGAGCTTCAATTCCTCTTTTAACACAACAAATAACACTAGCAATTAAAAGTGAACACAAGATTATAACTGCTGATGAAGCAAAAATGTGGTGAGGTTGAAGTTCTTCAACAAATATTATTATCGCAGTTTGTATGATCTTAGTTGATGCAATTGGAACTTTTATTTTCAACTACTTTTCATGAATATTAGGAAGAAAGATTGAAATTGATTTAAGAAATAAAATTCTTGAAAAATTAGTAAGACAAGATATTTCATATTATTCAGATAAAAAAATTGGAGAAATATTGACAAGCGTTGTTGCTGATACACAAAACTTAGGTGATGGAGCTGTTAGAATTCCAACAAATATTGGTATTTCATTATCTCAATTTGTTGTGGCTTTCACTATGACATTTATCCTAGCATGAGAAATTGCAATTTTTGGTTCAATTATTTACTTTAGTCTATTAGTTTTATACTTTGTATTTTATGTTCAAACTGTTAAAAAATATGCAGTTGTTAGAGATGTGTATGAAGAAGTAAATGGTAATGTAACAGACAGAGTTGGAACAATTAGATTAATTAAGTCAACTGGAACAGAAGATTATGAAAAAGCTTATTTAGAAAATCAACAAGAAATAAATTATAAAGCACATAAACCAGCAATTCTAAGATTATCATTTTTAATGACTACAGTTTATGCAGGTTCAATGATATTACAATTTGCAATTCCTATTATTGCAGGAATAATTTATTCAATTAGAGGAGATCTTGAAGCATCAACTTTATTTTTCTCAATTACATTCCCAGCTTATATGATTAATCAAGCAAGTTTAATTTCAACATATAATAGTTTAATGGGAATTACTTTCTCATTAGCAATGTCAGGAGTTGCAAGTACGCATGTAACTGAACTATTAAATGATGAATCAAGATTAGATCCGCATTATACTGATGGAGTTATTGTTAATGATATTAAGGGAGATATTGTATTTAAAGATATTGAATTTAGATATCCAGAAAAACCAGAAAAATTAATCTTACCTAAATTTAATTTTACTTTTAAAGAAGGTAAGTCATATGCTTTTGTTGGAGAAACTGGAAGTGGTAAATCAACAATTGCGCGTTTGTTATTAAGATTTTATGATCCAAGTGGTGGTGAAATTATTATTAATGAAAATGAAAATTTAAAAGATTTAAATTTAGCAAGTTATTTAAGACATATTGGTTATGTAGAGCAAGAACCACAAATTTTATTTGGAGATGTATTTGAAAATGTTAAATATGGAAAATTTGATGCAACTGATGAACAAGTAATTGAAGCATGTAAAAAAGCTGAAATTCATAAACTAATTTCATCATGACCAGAAGGATATAATACAATTCTTGGGGAGCGTGGATTTATGTTATCTGGTGGTCAAAAACAACGTTTAGTTATTGCTAGAATGATTTTAAAAAATCCACAAATATTAATTTTGGATGAAGCTACAAGTGCTTTAGATAATATTGTTGAAAAAGAAATTCAAGCTAAATTAAATGAACTGATGAAAGGTAGAACTAGTTTTACTATTGCTCATAGACTTTCAACAATTAAAAATGTTGATCATATTATTGTTTTAGGTGGAAATGCTAAGGGAATAGTTCAGCAAGGAACTTTCAAAGAATTAGTAAGTGTTGAAGGACATTTTAAAAATTTATATGAAGCAGGTTTATTAGAAGAAAAGCAAAATAGTTAAGGAGGGAATTATGAAAAAGAAAAAAGAAACTTCAAACAGTAGAGCTTTTATACATTTATTCTTTAAATATTATAAGCAAGACTTTAAAAAGAATTGATGAGTAATTCCTAACTTTATTTTTTGAGCATTAATGTTATTTATGGCTCCACTATTAGCTAATCAAATTAATTTAGCTTTAAGCCAAAATACAAATACTGATGGAATTTGACTAATAGCTTATTGAGGATTAAATATAACTCAATTAATTATTATTTCAGTTGCTCTTTTAGTTTTTAACTTATTTAACTCATTTTTATTTAATTGATGATCAAACACTTTTGCAAAGCAAATCGAGACTCATTTAAGAAATGAAATTTTAGAAAAGTTAATTAGACAAGATATTTCATACTATTCAGATAAAAAAATTGGAGAGTTATTAACTAATGTTATTTCAGATGCACAAGTTGTAGGTAATCAAGCAGTTGATATTCCAATGAATGTTGCAAGTGCATTTTTCCAATCACTTATTGGATTATCTTTAACCTTTATTATTGAATGAAGAATTGCATTAGTTGGGTTTGTAATTTTTACATTAATCTTAATTGCATTCTTTGGTTCTTATATTGCTTTAGTCAAAAAATATGAAAAAGTTAGATTAACAATGGAAAAAACTAATGGTAATGTTATTGATCGTGTTATTTCTATTCGTTTGATTAAGTCAACAGGAACAGAAGATTATGAAACTGAACACTTTAAAGAAAAACACGTTGATTATTATGATCAAGGTAAACCAATTGGGAAATGATTAGGAATTTTTTCAATGGTTGTATTTGCTGGAGATTTCTTATTATTATTTACAGCTCCTGTATTTGCTGCAGTTTTCTTTGGTGGCGATGGTGACACAACTAGAATGGAAAATTTCTTCTTAATGTTCCCTGCTTTTGTTATGGCACAAGGAATGTTAACAGGACCGATTATTACTTTATTTGTAATTTCAGGTGGAGCTGCTATGGCTGGTGTTTCTTCATCAAGAATTTTAAAAACATTAAATACTAAATCAATTTTAGATTTCCATTATCATGAAGGAAAAGAAGTAAAAGATTTAAAAGGAGATATTGTTTTTAAAGATATTAACTTTAGATATCCAGAAAAACCTGAAGCTCTAGTTTTACCAAACTTTAATTTCACTTTACAATATGGTAAGTCATACGCGTTTGTTGGAGAAACTGGAAGTGGTAAATCAACAATTGCAAAACTATTATTAAGATTTTATGATCCAACTGAAGGTCAAGTTTTAATTAATCATAAAGATGATTTAAAAGAATTAAATTTATCAAGTTACTTAAATCATGTTGGTTATGTTGAACAAGAACCACAAATTCTATTTGGAACTGTATTAGAAAATATTAAATATGGTAAATTTGATGCAACTGATGATGAAGCTATTGAAGCATGTAAAAAAGCAGAACTTCATTCATTAGTTATGAGCTGACCAGAAGGATACAACACAATTCTTGGAGAGCGTGGATTTATGTTATCTGGTGGTCAAAAACAACGTTTAGTTATTGCTAGAATGATTTTAAAAAATCCAGAGTTATTAATTTTAGATGAAGCTACATCAGCTTTAGATAATATTGTTGAAAAAGAAATTCAGGCTAAGCTAGAAGAAATTATGAGAGGCAGAACAAGTGTTACTATCGCACATAAACTATCAACTATTAAAAATGTAGATCATATCATTGTTCTTGGTGCTCATGGTGCTGGAATTGTTCAACAAGGAACTTTCAAAGAGTTAATTAAACAACCAGGACATTTTAAAAATCTGTATGAAGCTGGAAAAATTGAGCATTAATATTTAAAATCATTTCAAGTTGAAATGATTTTTTTAGTTTAAATAAAAACATTTATAATAGTATTTTATGATACATCTATAATTTGACTTTAAATTTTGTTGATATTTAAACATTTTATTTTTATAAAATAATCAAATATAATAAAGGCAGGGTAGGCATAAAGTTATGAAAAATAAAAAACATTTTTAAATTTTATTATGTTTGTAAGCTTGATATTTGGTAGTTATACAACTATGGGTTTTACACATTTAAAAAAGGCCGACCAAAAAATACATAAAATAGAAAAAAGTATAAAATTAGGAGAAAACAACAATCAAAAATATGATGTCAAAGAATTAACTTTTTTAGGTAAAAATTATGGAAGTGAATATCGAGTTTTTTTGGATTATACAAATGATAATAATTTATCATATAGACCTAACGCAATAGATTACTTGATAGGCAAGGGAAGTAAAGATACATGATATGAGCACTTTGTAAATGGTATTACAATAAATACAACAGATTATGCAACTTCTAAAAGTGATTTCTTAAAGAAATATGCAGTTTAAATGTTTAATTTGAATACATGTTTAATTTTTGAAATACTTGATACGGTTGAACTGATCCAAAAGGAAAAGAAAGCGAATATAGTTCATGAGTTTATAGTTATAAATTAAATGGTTATAACTATAAACAAAATACTTTACAGAAAACCGATGAATCCCATTCATCAAATGAACGAGCAAGAGTTATTTAAATGAAGAATGAAACGGTAATAAATTAACAATTAAACTTTATTTAGGTGTTTGATATAACTGAGCATGAGGTAGAACTGTCCATAATGCTTCGCTAGCACAAATTGAAAAAGATACTTATACATTTATTGAAACTAATCAAGAAAACTTAAAGCTGAAATATTAACAAAGAACTCAAATTTTCATATTCATTCAAAAAGCAATGTTTCAGGTATAAATAATATAGATGATGGAATATCTAAAAAATGAAAAGTTGGTTTAAGAACATTAAAACATCAATTTTTCACTGGTAGCACAATTGTAGGTAATACAATGTATATCTTGGTAATTAACGTGTTTTGATTTCCGATTTCATTATTCAATGTTGACACAAGTTTAAATTTAGTTGGTTTTAGAATCAATATAGAAGTTAATTCATATTTCAATGGAACTACTCATCATTTTGAATATAAAAATAATTTAGGAGGAAAAGAACAAACTAATAAAGTAGTAATACCATCATTTTTTGCTAATACTTATATGATTGGTGCAACAACTGCAAGTTATGTTTATAGTAAATAATAATGATTACAATAAAAAATATAGAAAAATCCTTTAATAATAAGAAAGTATTAAAAGATGTTTCATTTGAACTAAAAGAAGGAAAGTGTTATGGTTTATTTGGTAACAATGGAGCTGGTAAAACAACATTAACAAAAATCATTTTCAATGAATTAAAAGCTAGTTCAGGTGAAATTAATTTAAGCGGCAAACAACAAAGAGGCATTGATTTTTCAAATTGATACTTTTTTGTAGAAAATAATGAATTGCCAGCAACAATTTCAGTAATAACGTATATAGAACTACAAGCTAATGTTAAAAATATTAGCAATTCAAAAATTAAAAAAGCAATTGAGAAATTCAAACCAATTTTAGATATTGAATCAATCAAAAATATGTTGATTAAAAATATTTCAGCAGGACAAAAGAAATTAGTTTCACTATTTGTAATGTTTTTGGTTAAACCAAAGTATATTTTCTTTGATGAACCAACAGCTAATTTAGATATTAAAAATAAAGATTTAATTTTAGATTTTATAAAAACAAGTATGACACATGATTCTATTTTTGTTGTGATAACACATTTAATTCAAGAGGTTTCTTCAATTGTTGATCATATTATAATTTTAGACTCAGGAATGATAACTTATGATGATGTTTATGATAAAAAAAGTGATATTAAAAAAATATTCAAGGAACATACAAAAGAAGAAATAACAGCTAAACAAGTATTGGAGAGTAGTTAATGAAACATCAAAGTCAAATGTTAAAAATTTTAGTTAATCAATGAATTATTTTTAAAAGTCAAAAAACTAATTTTGCAATTTTATTAATTAATATATTCTTAGTTTTAATGTTAAATTTAATTGGTGTATTTATACTTCAATCAAAAGAGTTATCAGTTTCTTCAAGGTATGTATTCATTAATCTATTTATTGTTATTAACTCAGTCCTTATATTAATTAGTTGCGCTTATTTTACGATCAATATTTTACATCAGCAAATAACTAATATGATATATAAAGTAGAAATGAAAATGGGTTATTCAGTTAATTTAATGTATTGAATAAGAATAATAAGCATTATGGGATTAATGTTTTCTGTATTTGTTGTTAACCTATTAATTTCAAGTTTATTTTTTTCAATAGTTAATATAAAAATGACTAATGATATTTTGGTTTACCGACTTTATATATCAGCTTATGGTTGATATGCAATTTGAATATTCTTAGTTATGTTTATTTGTATTATATTTTCGCTTATTTTTAAAAAAGATTCATTAATGATAATGAGCAGTATTTTATTAAGTATTCTATTAATAATTAGTGCTGTATTTTCACCATCAATAATTAAACATATGTCCCCAGCATTCAGCAGCTTATCTGGAGCTAATCGATTTGCTTTGAAAAATGTTTATTCGCATGATTTAAATAAGCAAGTTGAATCTAATGAATTATTAACTGATATTCAACAAAGAGTAAAAAATAATTCAAAAGTGAGAGATAGTAATGAAATAGTTAGTGGGTATAAATATTGAGTAGAAATCTATCCTACTTTTAATGATCATTTACTAGAAGAAATAACTAATAATATAGAATTAATTTATAAGGATGTTACGTTAATTGAATGAGATAATATTTTTAATGATGCTTATTCTGAAAACTTATTTAATTTAAATGCTAGAAAAGTAGTTAAGTATGCTTTAGATAATAATGAAATAGAAGAACATGACATAATATTTGAATTTGTTCTAAATAATGTTAATAATTTGGCATACTATAAAAATTTATCAATAGTTTATAAAGCAAATGACCCTTCAACTCCAGATGATAGAGAACGATATGAAATTATTAAGCAACTATATAATCCAGCTGAGTTTTTGTTTACAAGAATAATGATGGAAACAATATTAAATTCATATAGTAATTTAGATAGCTATAATGTTATTGGGATTGAATATGATGTGTTTAAAGAAAATAAAAAACAAACTTTTAAAAATTGAATTAATCCATTTAATCATTTCAATTTGATGTTTAATTCAGTTAATTACAAAAATGATGTATTAATGAATTTTGTTTCTTCAGAACAATTGTTTTTAGGTAGTAATTATAATTTAAAAGTAATAGCTTCAAATAAAGAAGACAACAGTACGTGAAAACTAAAAAGAAGTGTGCCTGTTGAAGTTTTATATATCGGTTATACTATTTTTATGATATTAATTTTAGTAGGGCTATCTTATAAATTCAAAGTAAAAGTTTATGAAAATTAAAATGCTTAATACTGGGAGAAATAAAATAAACACTCCTGAAAAAAGAAAAGTATATTTTATTTCTCGCAGTTTATAAAGGTAGTGTTTTTTAATTTATAAACAATAAATTTGGCAAGTTAATTAGAATTACTTGCTTTTTTTGTAGACTTCATTATAAGCGTACTTTATATACCACTAAAGTGATTAATATAAAAAAAACGATATCATTATTTTTTGTAGCTCTTAGCGCTATAACTTTATCTACAACATTAGCTGTAAGCTGGCTTCGAAAAAACAAGAAAATAAGTGTAAAAACATTCAAGTAAAAGCTAATGAAATTCAAACTATTTAGATACTAGAAAAAACTCTATGTAAAATAAAAATGATTTAGAGGATGCAATAGTTAATGCTAAAATATATTCAATAGTTTGAATAAAAGTTGAACTAGAACCATCTAATTATTCAGCTGAATTTAAAGAATATAAGGACATTTGAATTTTTACAGGTAGTGGAACAAAAACAAATAGTTTTAAATACCATGGTTGAATTGAATTAACTCATATTTGAAATGAAAGAATAGATACAACAAAAGAAATTAGTGAAGTTAAAAATGAACTACAAAATATTCTATATCAAAAGAATAAAACAGCATGAACACCATAATTAATTCAAGATCAAATTATAGATTCTAATATTGATATGGCTGGTGGGATCACTATTAAAAAATAGTAATTTAAACTACTCACTTAACGAGACAAAGCATGAAGATAGATACAAATTTATCGGAAATGGAAGAAACTCAAATCATTTAAATATTATGGTGAAATTACTCTAACTCATACTTAAATTGAAAAGAAAGATGCAACAAAACCTATTTCATCAATTGAGGGAAAACTAATTGATGAAGATGGTGGGATTACAGTTAAAAAAATAAGAGCTGAAGTAATAGATGAAAAAACATAGTTGACTTTCTAATTCTTCAAATTCTAATAAATGAAATGAAAATAAAAAACCTATTTTTCTACTGTAACCATGTTTGAATACTTTTATAAAAATAACAAGAATTGAAAGGAAATAGAATAATTGTAAAATAATTTTAAAAATAGAATGCTAGGTTAAACTAGTGTTTTTTATTTATAGACACTATAGTGTTATTTTTTTGTTAAAATAATGAAAGATATTGGAGGAGCAAGCATGGAAGCATTTTTAATAATTTTTTTTATAGTGATTGGGATAGGTTTAACATATTATGGTGCTGAATTGTGTTTTAAGGGCAATTCTTGAGGATTTTTGGCAGGTTTTGTTGGAAGCGCAATAATAGGCATTATAATTTGCTTTGTTATGTATGAAAAAGGGAAAAATAACAATTCACAAGATGAGACCCAAGTTGTCAAAACTCAAAAAGAAGAAACTCACTCTTCTAATTTTGTTTCCATTCAAAATATTGAATATGCTCTTCTGAAAGAATTGAAAAACGAATTAGAGAAATTAAATGCTAAGTTGTCTTTTCAAAATACAAAACTTAAATTAAAGAATCAATTAATTAATGAACAAACTTCAACTGAAAATGCAGATAATGAAAGTTTGAAAAATGAAATTAAACAATTGAAAGAAGAAATCAAAATTACTAAAATTGAAATCAAAACTTGCAAAAATAAAATTAATTTCTTAGAAGGCGAAGAATAATATGCCAACATGAGCCATAGTTCTTATCTATATTTGATCATATCTATTCCTCTTAATTTTTTCTGCTGGGTTAAGCTTTTTAGCTATAAAAAAATGCAGACAAGGAAAACAATCAGGTATATGGATAGGCTTAATAGCAACAATATTTGTCTTGCCTCTTTTAGGAGTTATTCCCTTTTGAATTTCTTATAACAAAAATTCAAAAAATAAGACAAAGCCAGTTTCAAATAATAAGCAAGAGTCAAATTTGTTAGTTATTAATTTAAAACGAATAGAATTAGAAGAAAAACTTGAAGCAATAAACAAAAATTTAAAAAACAAAACTCTTGTAGATAAGTTTTATAAAGAGATTGCAATTTTGGAAAAAGAAATTGAAGATTTACTAAAGGCATAAGTAAAATTTGAAAAATGAAGCAATTTAATAGCTTCATTTTTTTTATAAAAAATTTCATTTATAACTTTTTTTATTTTTTGCTTAATAACAATATGAGGTGAAAATATGAAGGATTATTTAATTTGTGATATTAAGTCAATTGATGATAATTATTTATATGTGGAGCATCAAAATATAGGAGAATATTTCCTATATTTGACTAAGGAAAAATATTTTAATCAAAGTAATTTGAAATTATATATTGCTGATCATAATACTGAATTTGAAAAAGTTGAAATAGCTTTCAAATTAAGAGATGAAAGAAATCTGTTTAAGGAATTAGTAAAAATTAAAACTGTTGGTTTGAAAACTGCATTTTACATATTAAATAATTTTTCATTTGATGAATTTTTATTGATTATTGAAGAATACGATGTTGATAAATTAGCTAAACTAAAAAGTATTGGTGGCTACACAGCAAAATTAATTATTGATGAATTACAAAAATATTTTTTTAAAAACAAAATAACTCAAAAGAAAGAAAAAATAATTACATCATTGGTTAAACTTGGTTTTTCCTATAAAGCAATAATGCCCAAAATAGCAAAAGTTGATAATAATTTATCTGTTGAAGAAATAACACAAATAGTTATGGAGCAAATTGGTAATGAGTAACGATTTTAGACCCAATAGTTGAAATGAGTATATAGGGCAAGAAAAAATTATTAAAAATTTGAAAATATATATTGAAGCAGCAGTAAAACAAAATAGAGTTTTAGATCCTATTATTTTTTCTGGACCTAGTGGAATGGGAAAAACAAGTCTTGCTTATTTATTAAGCAAAATTTTAAAAACAAAGATTCACATTGTAAATGGACCTAGTTTGCAAAAACCTAGTGATTTGATTTCAATATTAACTAGTATTAAAGAAAAACAAATTCTTTTTATTGATGAAATACATTCAGTTAGTAAAGAAATCATGGAAGTACTCTATCCTGTTTTAGAAGAAAACAAACTTAGTATTATTATTGGAAAAGAATATAACTCAAAAATTGTAAACATAAAATTGCCCAACTTTAGTATTATTACAGCAACTACAGAAATCAATAGATTGCCTTTTCCATTTTTAAATCGCTTTCCTATTCAATTTGAGCTTGAAGGATATAATCAACAAGACTTAATAAAAATAATTACAAACACTTTTAAAAAACTTAATGATATAACAATCGAAACAAAAGAAGCTGAGGTTATTGCTAGATATTCTAAGTTAGTTCCGAGAGTTGCAAATAATTTAGTAAAACGAATTTATGATTTTTTAATTACTGAAAAAATTAAAGATTTATCAGAAAAAAGTCTAGAGTATGTCTTTAATCAAATGGGGTTGTATGAATTTGGATTAAATGAAAAGGATATTGATTATTTAAAAGCGTTGAAAGAAAATATTACTTTAAGTTTAGATAGTTTGGCGCAAATTATAAATGTTCCAAGTCAAACAATTTTAAATAATATTGAACCAATATTTTTAAAAGAGAAATTAATAATTAAAACTGGGAGAGGAAGACAAATTACCAACAGAGGTAAAGACTATTTGGAAAAAAATAAAAAAACAATATATTTAAGTTAGAAAATTCTTAAATTTTAAAATATAATGTTTACATTGAAATAAGGAGATCTATTTATGAAACAATACATTGAATTAGTAAATGAAATATTAAGGGATGGGGAAAAAAGAGAAGATAGAACAAACACAGGAACCATTTCTAAATTTGGAGTACAAAAAAGATATGATTTACGTGAAGGATTTCCCCTATTAACAACTAAGAAAGTATTTTATAAAGCTATCTTTCATGAAATGTTGTGATTCATTAAAGGCGATACAAATATTAAATATCTTGTAGATAATAATGTAAAAATTTGAAATGAATGACCATATGATAATTTTAGAAAATCTTCTGAATTTAATAATGAGACTTTACAAGAATTTGTTGAACAATTAAAAAATAATAATGAATTTTGTGCAAAGTGAGGAGATCTAGGACCTGTTTATGGAAAACAATGAAGAGATTTTGGCGGAGTTGATCAATTTGCTAAATTAATTAATGATATTAAAAAGAATCCTTATTCAAGAAGACATATTGTTTCAGCGTGAAATCCTACTGAAGTTGATAATATGTTATTGCCTCCATGTCATTCTTTTTGACAAGTTTATGTATCTAAGGATGGGTGGTTAGATTTACAACTTTATCAAAGAAGCGGAGATGTATTTTTGGGCGTTCCATTTAACATTGCTTCTTATGCTCTTCTAATGGAGTTAATTGCAAAAGAATGCGGATTAAAAGCAAGATACTTTATTCACACAATTGGTGATGCACATATTTATTTAAACCATTTAGATCAAATAAATGAACAGTTAAAAAGAGAAACATTACCGTTATGTAAAATTAAAATTAATTCAAATGCTTCAATCTTTGATATTAAGTTTGAAGACATCGAAATCATTGACTATCAAAGTCATGCAAAAATAACAGGAGAAGTTGCAGTTTAGCTTCTTCTTTTTTACTAGTTTAATAATTAGCACTCTACTATTGACTTTGCTAAAATTATGTATTAATATATTTACAAACCTATAAAATGGTTTTTTAAAAGGAGGAAATTATTGTGGAATTTCAACAAAAAGGCGAAGAAGTAAACGCATTGGAAAAATATACTCGTGATTTAACACAAGCTGCTAAAGACGGGAAAATTGATCCCATAATTGGGAGAGAAGAAGAAATTTTAAGGGTAATAAGAATACTTTCAAGAAAAACAAAAAATAATCCAGTTTTAATTGGTGAACCTGGAGTTGGTAAAACAGCTGTTGTTGAAGGATTAGCGCAAAGAATTGTTAAAGGTGATGTTCCTTCAATTTTAAAAGGTAAGAGAATCCTAGAATTAGACATGGGTAGTTTAATGGCTGGAGCTATGTATCTTGGAGATTATGAGTCAAGAGTAAAAGCAATTGTAAATGAAATTAAAAAATCAGAAGGACAAATAATTTTATTTATTGATGAACTTCATTTAATTGTTGGCGCTGGTAAAACTGGTGGTGGAAGTGGAATGGATGTTTCTAACTTATTAAAACCAGCCCTTGCAAGAGGAGAATTAAAAGCAATTGGTGCTACAACTTTAAAAGAATACCGTGAATATATTGAAAAAGATTCTGCTCTTGAAAGAAGATTTCAAAGAGTTATGGTGGAAGAACCAAGTGTTGAACAAACAATTTCTATTCTAAGAGGTCTAAAAGAAAGATTTGAAACTTATCATGGAGTTAGAATTCATGATAATGCAATTGTTAGTGCTGCTAACCTGTCAAATAGATATATAACTGATAGATTCTTGCCTGATAAAGCAATTGATTTAATTGATGAGGCATCTTCAACTATTAAAACTGAATTAGCAAGTGTACCTACTGAACTAGATCAAGTAAATAGAAAAGTGATGCAATTAGAAATTGAGAAGAGTGCTCTTTCAAAAGAGAAAGATGAAAAGTCTAAAGAAAGACTGGCAGAAGCAATTAATGAATTAGAAAAACAAAAAGTAATTCAAGAAAGATTGCAAAATGAATGAAGTAAACAAAAATCAGAATTAGAGAAAATAAATGCTTTAAAATCAACAATTGAAAATCTGAGAAAAGAATTAGAAATAGCACAAAATGAAGGAAATTATAAACGAGCTGGGGAAATACAATATTCATTACTACCAAGTCTTGAAAAACAATTATCTGAATCAGAAAGAAATAATCGTGAAACCTTAGTTAGTGAAGAAGTTACTGAAAAAGATGTTGCTGAAATAGTTGCTAAATGAACCGGTATTCCTGTTGACAGATTGGTTGAATCAGAAAAAGTTAAATTATTGGAACTTGAAAAAATATTGGAACAAAGAGTTAAAGGGCAAAATGAAGCCATTGAAGTTGTTTCACAAGCTATATTAAGAAGTAGAAGTGGAATTAAAGATCCAAATAAACCAATTGGTTCATTCTTATTTTTGGGTCCAACTGGTGTTGGTAAAACTGAGATAGCAAGAAGCCTAGCTGATATTTTATTTAACTCAAGTAAAAAGATGGTAAGAATAGACATGAGTGAATATATGGAAAAACATAGTGTTTCAAAATTAATAGGTTCGCCTCCTGGTTATGTTGGATATGAAGAGGGTGGAAGATTAACTGAAGCTGTTAGAAGAAATCCATATTCAATTGTTTTATTTGACGAAATAGAAAAAGCACACCCCGATGTATTCAATATTTTATTACAAGTATTGGATGAAGGACGAATTACAGATTCTTTAGGAAAAACAATTGACTTTAAAAACACAATCATTATTTTGACGTCAAATTTAGGAAGCGAATACATACTGCAAAATGGTTCAATTTCTCAAGAAAGTAAAACAGCTATTCAAGTAGAATTACTTAAACATTTCAAACCTGAGTTCTTAAATAGAATTGATAATGTAGTTATTTTTAATCCATTATCAAAAGAAAACATTGCTGAAATTGTAGACAAGGAACTAAATGTTCTATCTGCAAGATTGGAAAGCGATAAAAATTTCTTCTTAACATTTGACTTGAAAGCAAAAAATAAAATTATAGAAGAGGCATATGACCCGCAATTTGGGGCAAGACCAATTAAAAGATATATTGAAAAAAACATTGAGACATTACTAGCACAAAATATTATTTCTGGTGATATGCAAGAGGGAACAAGATATACAATTACTGTTGAAAATAACCAATTTGCGTTATCAAAAATTAGAAATTAAAAAAATAAGTAGCAATCTAACCAATAGAGTGCTAAAATATTGTTAGGTGATCAAATGTTAAGCGAAAGACAAGCAAAAATTTTAAAAGTAATAGTTTCAGAATATATTAAAACTAACCAAGCAGTTAGTTCAAAAAGAATTCAGGAATTGTTAGATATAAAAATATCAAGTGCAACAATTAGAAGTGATTCAGCAGCACTTGAAGAACTAAATTATTTAGAGAAACAGCACACGTCATCTGGAAGAGTTCCTTCAACAAAGGGCTATAGATATTATGTTGATCACTTAATGGAATTTGATGATTATAATGAAAGCTTGAAAGAAAACTTAAAAGTGATTTTATTTCAACGTGGAACAAAAATTGAAAATGTTTTAGAACAAGCAAGTCAAATAATTAGTGAAATGACTAAAATGACTGCAATTGTGACAAAACAAAACTTAAATAGTGAATTAATGGTTAAAAAAATTGATTTAATTCCTTTATCAGAAACAATGGCATCAGTAATTTTCATTCTTTCAAACGGAGAAATGCAAAATCAATTGTTTAACTTAAATGATATATCATTATCTGATTTATCAATATCAATAAAGATCTTTTCAGATTGTCTAGTTGATACTCCGGTTAAAGAAATCGAAAGCAATATATTACTTATAAAACCAAATTTACAAAAAACAGTTAAAAACTATGATTTGATTTTAGAAACATTTATGACAAACATATTACAAAATAAGGAATCTAAAAAAGAAATTGTAGGAATGAAAAATATGTTAGAAAATCCAGAATTTAATGATACTGAAAAATTAAAGAAAGTAATTAATATTATGGAAAACATGTCACCATTTGATTGATTTGATGTAAGTTACGTTTCAAATCAAAAGATGATTCAAATAAGTACAAAAATAGGTGAAGAAATTTCTGAAGATTTAAGTGATATTTCAATTGTTGAAACAGCAATTAAAACAGAACAAGGTTCAACTATGTTAACACTAGTTGGCCCTAAAAGAGTTGATTATTCTCAAGCTAATCAATTAATTAACTTGATTGTAGAAATTATAAATGGAGATGATCATAAAAATGAATAACGAGAAAGATTTAAAAAGAGAAGAAACAGTAACAACTGAAGAAAATACAAGTGAAGCTCAAGTTGTTAAAAAAGAAAAAAAGGATTATAAAAAAATAATTCAAGGTCTAGAAAAGCAATTGTCTGATTGTGAAAAAGAAATTGAATTCCAAAAAGGTTTGAGAAATGCAGATATTGCAAATCTTACTAAAAAAAGAAATGAGCAAGAAGCTTTAGTTAAAAAATATGGCGCTAGTAATTTAGCAGAAGATTTAATTAAGCCAATTGATTTATTGAAAAAAGTAGTAAGTACACCTACTGAAAGTCCAGAAGTTCAGAATTATTTAATGGGATTTAAAATGATAATGAGTCAAATTGAAAATGCTTTTGAAACTAATGGTATTAAAGCAATGTGTGTTAAAGTTGGGGATGAATTTGATTCTAATTTTCATGAAGCAAATGAGTCTTTAGAAGATAGCGGAATGGAATCAAACAAGATAGTATCTGTTATATCAGATGGATACATGATTCATGATCGAGTGTTAATTCACGCGATTGTTAAAGTAGCAAAATAAGATTAGAGGAGAAAATAAAATTATGGCAAAAGAAAAAATTATAGGAATAGACTTAGGTACAACAAACTCAGTTGTTTCAATTATGGAAGGTGGACAACCAATTATTTTGGAAAATCCAGAAGGACAAAGAACTACACCTTCTGTAGTAGCATTTAAAAACGAAGATATTATTGTTGGTGGAGCTGCAAAACGTCAAGCAGTTACAAATCCAAATGTTGTTATCTCAGTTAAATCAAAAATGGGAACTAATGAAAAAATTAAAATAAACAATAAAGACTTCACACCAGAACAGATTTCAGCAGAAATTTTAAGATATATGAAAAAATACGCTGAAGATAAAATTGGTGAAAAAATTACTAAAGCAGTTATTACAGTCCCTGCTTACTTCAATGACTCACAACGTAAAGCAACTAAGGATGCAGGTAAAATTGCAGGATTAGATGTTGAAAGAATTATTAATGAACCAACAGCTGCTGCTTTAGCATATGGTTTAGAGAAAAAAGATAAAGAAGAAAAAGTTCTAGTGTATGACTTAGGGGGAGGAACTTTTGACGTTTCTATCTTAGAATTAGCTGATGGAACTTTTGAAGTATTATCAACAAGTGGAGACAATAAACTTGGAGGAGATAACTTTGACTCAAAAATTATTGACTGATTACTTGAAAAAATTAAATCAGAAAGTGGTGTTGATTTAAAAAATGACAAAATGGCATTGCAAAGATTAAAAGATGAAGCTGAAAAAGCAAAAATCAACTTATCAAGCCAATTAGAAGTTGAAATCAACTTACCATTTATTGCAATGAATGAAAGTGGACCAGTTTCATTTG